>NZ_HG422173.1:2423765-2463300 GCF_000341545.2 Nitrospina gracilis 3/211 | reverse complement strand
ACCAGTAGGTGAATCCGCAACCTTCCGGAAATATGTAGTCGATGTGAACGATGTCGTCGTTGAAATCGTAATTTTTGGACTCGTGGTCGTACAGGTTGCGGCAGTCCTGGCTTTTTGGCAGCCTCCAGTCGGAATGGCCTGCAAACTGTTTTTCGTTCATCAGCTTGACGTATTTGTTGGCGCCCATCCAGTTGCACCATTTGCCTTTCCGTTGATAGTAGTCTTCCTTCAACCACATCATTTTGTATTTGGTGTCGGTGACGGTGCCGTCACCATTGTCCACAAAGCGTTCTCCTTCTGCCACGGTGATCCTCGTCCAATTACATCAGTTTCGGGTTGTTTTCGGAATGGAACCCGCAGTGCGGGTTCCCAGAATTAGCCTTAATATATTAATATCAATGTTTTCAGTGGCGCAACTCATTTTAAGGCGTTGGCGGCAGGAAGTGGCTGGGAGCGGAGGCGGTATGTTTGAGTGAGACGCACGCTGATCAAAAACGGTTGCCGAAGCGGTCGGATTTTGTGCTATTTTGAGGCCTCAGAAATTCTAAAACCCATATGCGACTCGCTTGACCGTGTTGTTGCATGTTGCTATTGGAAGGGATGGAACCACCGTCATGGCAAAAATCGAAGTACAGACTTTTTTTTATGACCTGATCCATTGCAAGGACAAAATTCTCTCCTGTTTCGACCGGTTTGACGAACAGTACGGCGACGACGAACGGGGTGCCCTGGTTGCCGGTATCAAGGAAATGGAGGATGGCGAACTGGTGAACCTGCTCATCAATATCCAGAGGTTGGCGTCGGGGTTTCAGGACATCCAGACCCTGATGACGCAGGCCGAGGAGGAGGAGCTTCAGGCTTCCATCAGCGGTGCGGATGAAGAAGAGGAAGATGACGACGACGAAATCTGAAATCCGTTTACACCCTCACGCAATCCTCTATTAAAAACCTTTCCCGCTTCTTGAATTCATGTTTTTCCGCCTTCACCAAATCGTTTTCCTGACCCTTCTTTGTCTTCTGGGACTCGCCGCCTGTGGCGAACCGGACTCCAATTATGGAGTCGGCGGAGGAGGACCGCTTCCGGCATCGCTCATTTCCGAGGTCGATGGCAAGGAAATGGTGCTGGTTCCCGCCGGGGAGTTCATCATGGGTACAGACAAAACGGACCCGGAGAAAAAACACCTCAAGATCGGCGCCGTCAAACCCCTGTTCCGCGACCAGCAACCCCAGCACACCGTTTACCTGGACGCGTTTTACATCGACAAGTACGAGGTCACCAACCGGGAGTACAAGCAATTCGTCGAATCCGTTCAGTATCATGAATATCCCGGACACTGGGTGAATGGCATGTACCTTCCTGAGCAGGGTGACCTGCCGGTGACCGGCATCACCTGGGGCGAAGCCCTGGCCTATGCCATGTGGGCGGGCAAATCCCTGCCCACTGAAGCCCAATGGGAAAAGGCTGCGCGGGGCACCGATGGACGCCTATACCCCTGGGGCAACGATTATGATAAAGGCCTCGCCAACATCGGTCTCGACGGTCCGCGCAAGTTGATGCCGGTGGGCAGTTTTCCACGCGACGTCAGTCCCTTCCAGGCTTTTGATATGGGCGGCAATGTGATGGAATGGACACTGGACTGGTATCTGCCGTATCCGGGAAGTGACTTTCAGTTCAAGAAATTTGGAACCGATTTGAAAGTTCTGCGCGGCAATGGCTTCCAGGAAGGAGGGCATTATTTTCTGGACGAGCACCGGTATGTGTTCCATCGCTCGGAAGTGCGACCCGATGACTATTTTGACAACGTCGGGTTCCGCTGTGTGAGCCCCTTCCTCGATTTCTCAGCAGAAAGCTGAACCTCACTCCCCTCTTGGTTACCTGCCGGGTGGTGGTGGCCGCCAGATGAACGACGTGAACACCAGCATGGCGAAGGTCATGTCCGCCACAAACACCGCGCCGGCATCGAACCATTCCATATAAATGATGCGGTTGAGCCACGTGGCGAGAAACGAGCCTTCGTAGTCTCGACTGGAAAAATGTTCTTCCAGGACAGTGAGGGGGCACGGGATTTTCAGGATCATGAGCACCGTGACGAACGCAAGCAGGGCCGCGTGGACAAAACGGAAGGTGCGGTGGTTGACAATCAGCCCCACAATGAAACCCACCACCATGTATAGAATGAAAAGAAAATGCAGGATAAGGAAGTAGTACGCCATGCACTGATTATATTAAAAGAGAGGTGCTCTCGCACGCCTTGCCTGAGGAGGGAGGTTACTCGAGGATGGTGTTCTCCAGCACGGCATCTTTCATGACCGCTTTGGAGATGTTGGCATCCACAAAATAGGCATTTTTCAGATTGGTCTGGTTGAAATTGGTGCCGTGCAGGTTGGCTTCGAGAAAAAAGGCGTTTCGCATGTTTGATTTTTCAAAATTGGCGTAAGTGAGGTCGGCCCCTTCCAAGTTGGCCTCTTCCATTTGGTTGTCCTTGCAAACGGCGTCTTTCATTTCCGCGCCAATGAAGTTGGCGAAGGATAAATTGGAATCGCGGAAAGTGGTGGAATTAAAATCCGTGTATTTGAACACAGCACTCTTTAGATCGGAATCGCGGAATTTGACGAACCCAAAGTCCGAACCACGAGCATTGGTTCCGTTCAATTTGCAGGTGTTGATTTCCGCTGACCGGCAGTAGCTGTACATCATGCGGGCAAAGGAAAAGTCGCAGTTCTCCAGCTTGCCGGCGGAAAAGTTGCTGTGGTTCAGGTTGCTGCCACGGAACATGCACCCTTTGAGATTGGCCATGGTAAAATTCGCGTTTTCCAAGGATGCATTTTTGAAAACGCAATCGACGAGCGTGGCTTCCTCGAAGTTGGCATTGTTGAGGTTGGCGTTGCCGAAATCAACATTCTTGATCCGGGCTTTGTAAAAGTTCGCATCCACAAGGGATGCCTGGGTAAAATTAAGGTCAATCAGCTCCGATTTTTCCAGGATGACTTCGTTGAGTACCCCGAAGATAAAGGTAATGCCGTTCAGGCTGATTCCCTTCAGGTCATACTCGCTGAAGTTGACGCCATCCTGGCATTTGCTCGCGAGCGTCAATTGCAGTAATTCGTCGATGTTCGACATTATCGTTGCTGGTCCGGAGAAAGCAGTGCGTTCATGTTTCGCCGGATTTTCTGGGGATTGGTGCGGTCATGGATACCCAGAATCCCGACACGGATTATCTTGCAAAGCAGGGTTTCGCTTTCCGTCCGGTGGCTGAGCTTGGCCACCACCGGCGTGATGATCAGGTTGGCGAGCATGATTCCGTAAAATGTGGTGATGAGGGCTGTCGCGAGAGAGGGGCCGATGGTGTCCGGGTTCTCAATGTGCATGAGCATCTGGACGAGGCCGATCAGGGTTCCGCCCATTCCAAAGATCGGTGCCTGCACCGCCATGAACTGAAGGATTCTCTGGCTTCGCTGGTGGCGCTCAATCATCGAATTCATTTCCCGGTCCAGGATTTCGTGAATCTCACGGGAGTTGTATCCGTCCACTATCATGCCGATGCCGGTACGCAGAAACCGGTTCTCCACGTTTTCTTCTTCGTTTTTGAGACGCTTGATGCCACCGGTCCGGTACTTGGTGGCGAGTTGCATGATCTGCTCAATGTAGCCGGCGGGTCCTTGATTGTCCGGCCTGTAAGCATTGATGATGACGCGAATCAGGCTCAGGATTTTCCCTGAAGGGTAGGCGATGAAGGAAGTGGCGATGGTGCCGCCGAAAACGATCAGCACCGCATTGAGGTTCAAAAATGTTTCGGGGCTTCCTCCACGGATGATGGCCCAGGTGATCAGGCCCACGCCGATCATGGTCCCGAAAATGGTGCCGACGTCGATGCGGGATTCCTGTTGGTACCGTCCCGTATATTCCAAGCCGGATATGGTTTCCGATTCTTTTACTGCGATTGCCATATCTCTTTCGCTTCAGTCATTGCAGTTCAGGCGGACGAAGACCTCGATCTGGCTTCTTCCACGTCCAGTGCGTCCGGCTCCGACGGCTTTTGTGCGGTCGGATGGGGTTTGGGGTCGGCCGATTCAACCCTCCTTGCAGCCTTTCCTTTTTTGAAAGTCAGCGTTTTTATGATGTACCGGGACAGCCAGGAGAAGTCTATTTTTTCTTTTCGGCTTCCGGGTACGAAAAATTTAAAAAATTCGTCTTCGTCGATTTCCCAGTTGGGGGTCATGGGCCGCAATTCTGCAAGGCAGCGGTTCATGGAATTGGCTCCGACATACGTTTTACAGAACAATTCGCCCCATGAGGTAAGGTAAATGGCGGTGGTGCTGGAAATGCGTTCCAGCTTCTTATTCATGAAATCCGCGTATTCTTTGGCGGTTTTGCAATCCTGCAGGCCGCCGATAATGACCTCCCGCGGAATGGGGTGCCCGAAATCCACAATCATGAACAATTGCCGCAGGCGGGCATGGGAAAGCAGGTCTTCATTGGGAATGGATGCCACGGAAACCTGCGACATGAATGAAGACAGGTCTTCCAGCAGGAATTTGAGGTCATGGTCCTTGATGGACTGTTGCTCCGCCCGCAGCAGAAGAACCGTATCCTTCCGGAACAAACTGTTGAAACACGCAAAGGCTACGAGAAATTGCAGGGATGATGCCTTCTTGAGAATCTGTTCCTTGGGAATGTGCTCCAGGAAAGCCAAAGTTTTTCCGCGAATCAGGTACCACTCCCCTTTGTCTTTGGGATTCACACGGTGGAGCATGAAGGTCAATTCCTTTTCACCCGTTTCTCCATCCACCAAAGCGAAAAGGTTTTCCACCTTGTTCTGACTGGGCCGGTAAAAGCTGAACAGCTTGCGGCCTAGAAGATGCGTGTCCCGTTCGGAAATCAGGGATTCCTCACCGGATGCCCTGTTTGCCTCGGAAATGTTTTTGTAGCTGGCCATGAGGATTTTGTTGATCCGGTTTCCGAGCGCTACCTTGTCCAGCATTTGCCAGTTGAAATAGGAATTGACGCTTTCCAGTTTTTCAGGTTCCCAGTCCCAGGAGTTGTACATGTTGATCAGGGTGCGTTTTCGAGGATCGGGGCTGCCTTTCACCAGTTCTTCACCAGTGACTTTGGTACCCACCTTCAGAACGAAAGAAGTTTTGAGCGCGTCCAACGCATTTTCATCCTTGTGTTCCTTGAAAAACCGCTCCACTCGTTCATACATGGCAATGTAGGTGTCGATGTCATCGTACAGGGTACCGCCGAAAACTTTCTTTTTGATTTCATGGCAAAGCAGATTGAAACGGGTGTTGCCAAACATGTACTCCTCCAGCAACCCCATTTTCAAAAGGGTTTTGAACGGTGCCTTGAAGGATTTGATGAGTGCCCAGATGGAGCCACCGAAAAACTCACCCTGTGATATGTCATCCACGTTGCCGATATCGACGAACTCATTGGGATCCAGCAGGGTTTGACGCGAGGTGAGGAGGCTTAAATAATTCTCGTACTTGTCGTCATCGGTTTTAAGAGGCACAACCCACCAGAAGGGAAGTTTGCCCGCAGTGATGACAGCGGTGCGGTACATTTCCTCTTTAAGCAACTTGGCCTGGGCAGAACCCGTGCTTTCAGTGTCGCTTTCGCCAAAAATATTGTTTTTGACCTCCTGAATGTCATTTATGAAAAAGTGAACCTCGAGGTTGAATTCGTCCCAGGCCCATTTCTCGATGAGATTAAGTTTCTGCTTGAAAAGGCCCAGTCTTTCCGGCGATACGCTGTGCTTATTGACCAGCAGGGTGTAATCGAGGTCGGACTTACGGCTCTGGGCGATCGAACCGCAACTCCCCATAATCAAAACCGTGTGAATGAAGGGATCGACTTCTTCATTCCCGCGGAATACCGTGTCAGGAAATAAGGTCTCGGCGGCGAGCTGAATCCGCTGGCTGAGCTGAAAATGATGGATACCGCAAGGCGTATCGCCCTTCACGTAGCCCGGGAGTCCCTCCTGGTTGATATGCAGGAGGCGGGGAATGATGGTGAATACATTCCGGTCCATGTGGAAAAGAGGTTGTTGAATCCGGTTTAGGTTGTTCTGGTTGTATTTCAAAAATATCTGGCGGTTGTTGAAGAGGATTTCCGCGATATTTTCCGGTTTGTCCGCCATAAAATTCCCCGGGACGGTTTTCAGTTCAAAGGATTTAATAGTTAATTATAAAGGGCGTACCCATAAATGAGAATGGGTTTTTGACTGCCGTGGTTAATCCGGTAAAGTTCAATGATTCGACTCCCGGAACGGCCATTCAGGTTTTTTTTACGGGTTGTCCATTTATTGCCTGGCCCTTGCCCCCGTTTTCTTCCTTTAAAACTTCCTTGTCTTTGAGAATTTTGATTTCGACTCGCCGGTTCATGGCCCGGTTGGAATCGGTGTTGTTTGGTTTAAGGGGGCGGTGTTCGCCATAACCCGAAACGACGATCAACTCCTCCGGAAAATTGAGTTCCTCAATAATGTAACGCGCCACCCGTGCGGCGCGGGAGGTGGAAAGTTCCCAGTTGGAGGGAAAAGCCTCGGTGCTGATGGGAACGTTGTCTGTATGACCCTCTATGTGGATCTGCTTGACTCCCTGTTTCAGGTCGTTTGTGATGGCTTTAAAGATGGTTTCCTCCGCACCCGTAATCAACGTGGCCTTACCCGGTGCAAACAGTTCTTCGGATTTGAGGCGGATCAGTTTCGTTTTCACATCTCCACGCACGAGTTCTTCCGGGTCAACATTGTCTTTCACCAGTTCGCGTACGCGTTCAAGCATTTCGATTTCCTGGTTGGTAAGGCGAACGTTTTGAGAGGTAACGCGGACCTGTTTCTCCTGAAACGAGGAGATGGCTTCCACAAATTTTGCCTCGTCAATGTTTGACATGGTGAACAGCATGACGAAAATCGCGAGGAGGAGGGTGATCATGTCGCTGTATGTAACGAGGAAACCCTCCATGGAGACGAATGCCGTGCGGAATGAGGAACGGTGTTCGTGTGCGATCTGTCCCTCCAACTGTCTCGCGACCTGCTTGTCTTCCAGAGTCTGGATTTTGCTTTCTAACTCTTCGTTGTCATCTTTCAACTGGTCCAACTCGATGACCAGCCGTTCCTTGTCGTGGAGCAGTTCGTTCAGCTCCATGCGTAACTCAAAAATGATTTCCGCAGGAAGCTTGCCGTCCTCGCGGTCCTGCGTCGCATCCTTGATGATGCGTTCCAGTTTTTCGATTTTTGCTTCCTTGCCTTCGATTTCCTTTTCCAGCTGCTGGTAGGAAGGGCCGGCCTTCTGTTCCAACTCCTGCTTGAGGCGGGTGACTTCGTCTTTCAATGACTTAACCCGGTCCAGTTCCTTGCGGGTTCTTTTTACTTCCTTGACGAGGAGGGATTTGTCGTTGCTGGTTTTTTTGAGCTCCTCCCGGGTTTCCTTGAAAAGGCTCCTGAGATTCTGCAGGCTGGTTTTTGCTTCCTCGAGTTCCTTGACGATGGCAGGATCGATTTCGTGAACTTCACTCTCCCGATCCTCGGCCGGTTCCTCCGTTTCTTCCCCGTCTCCTTTTTCGTCTCCCTGGCCTTTCTTGCGTTTGGACATGCGGGCCGCCCAGACGGCCTCCTGGGCTTCTTTCAGTTCAAGTTCTTTTTGCTTGATCAGGCCCAATAATTCATTGACTTTTTCCTTGTTTAGGACGGTAATGTTGTTCATTTTGTCAGAGAGTCTGGACGTTTCTCTGACCTGCTTTTTCAGCTCCTGGTTCTTGATTTTGAGCTGTTCTTTTAGACGCTGAATGGAATTCTCTTGAGCCATGGTTCCCTACCCGGATTTCCTATCGGCTAGAATACCCTAAATTCTTATAAAAAAATCATTATAGGGATTCGACCGTCCACTGGAAAGTATAAGGGGAGGGGCTCTGTGGGCAAGCGGCAATTAAGACATCCATCGAACTGAATGCCGACGGGGCATCCACCAAACCGACCGTTGGGGGGGCATGGAGAGTCATCCTAAGTTATTGAAAAATAAGTTATTCTGGGTTGGAGTCCTGTATTTCGCGGAAGGCTTCCCGCTGGGCGTGTTTTACGATGTGTTCCCCGTTCACCTGCGCCAGCAGGGGGTGGATCTGTGGCAGATCGGGTTCATGAGCCTGCTCGGGTTGGCCTGGACCCTCAAATTTTTGTGGGCCCCTGCGGTCGATTACGTGCGCCACCACCGCCGCTGGATTTTTCTGATGGACGTGCTGATGGGCGGCGTCATGCTGGTTTTTGCTGTCCTGCTCGACTTCGGCCCCTGGGTGTGGCTGGCTATCGGTTTGTTCACCATTTTTTCCGCGACGAGCGATGTCGCCATCGATGCCTACACCATTGAGATGCTCAACAAGGACGAGTTGGGTCTCGCCAACGGCATCCGCAATGGCATGTATCGGGTGGGCATGCTGGCTTCGGGATTCATCCTGGTGCTGGCGGACTGGATGTCGTGGAGCGCGACGTATCTTGCCGGTGCGCTCATCTTGTTTGCCTGCGGCACAGTGTGCCTGCTGGCCCCTCCGGAACAGGCCTATAAAACGCGTTCTGAACGATCCCTGCTGGGCGAGTTCAGCCTGATCGCCCGCTATCCTTACGCACTGGCTCTTCTCTTTATAATGGTGCTGATGGGATTCGGCCTGGTCGATACCAAACTGGACGTGTCCGACAAACGCCCTTACCTGTGGCCCACGCTTGCGATGGCGGGCATTCTGGTGGTGGCGGGCAGCCATTACTGGACGCACCGGGTGAGGCAACAAAATAACGGGCCATCCCTGCGCGACGAGTTGAACGAAGGGCCGATGTTCGGGGCATTTTTCGAACTGATCCAGAGGCCACACATCATTCCTGTCATCATTTTCATTCTGATTTACAAGCTCGCGGACACCTCCATGGGTTTCATGGTGAAGCCGTTCTGGGTGGACTCCGGGTTTTCAGCAACGGAAATCGGTCTGGTTTCGGTCAACATCGGGCTTGGCCTCTCTATTGCGGGCGGTCTGGTGGGAGGTTGGTTCACAGACCGCTTTGGAATATTCAAGGGCATCTGGGTGCTGGGTCTTTTGCAGGCGCTGTCCAACCTTGGTTACGCCGGGGTGGCGGCCGCCATTCCCCCGCCTCAGGAAGGGGTGCCCATGGCGATGGAATTCAAAGCCATGATGTACAGCGCCAGTGTGCTCGAGTCGTTCACCGGCGGGTTGGGTTCGGCCGCATTCCTGGCGTTTCTCATGGCGATCGTCAACAAAAAACGGTCTGCCTCAGAGTACGCGCTTCTTTCCTCGATTTTCGCATTCAGCCGATCGGTGGCGGGATGGGCAGGCGGGTTTGGAGCGGAGGCGATGGGCTACGCCCCGTATTTCACACTCACCTTTTTTCTTGCGTTTCCCGCCTACCTCTTTCTTCCCTGGGTGAAACGTATGTTGGAGTCTCAGCCGGACTGGAACCCGGGAACTCGAACATGAAAACCGTTTATGTGTATTGCCACGGATTCGCCTCCAGCCCCGGTTCCAAGAAAGCAACTGTGTTTGCCCAGCGATTCCGGGAGCAGGGAAAAGAGTTGATAGTGCCCGACCTGGAAAAGGGTGATTTCCGAAACCTTACCCTTTCCGGGCAGGTTGAAATAATCCAGTCGGTAGTCGATACTTTGCCGGATTCGAGGATCGGAATGATCGGGAGCAGTATGGGCGGATACCTGGCGGCACTTGTGGCGCAGCTGCGACAAGAGGTTAAGGGGGTGTACCTGATGTGTCCGGGGTTGCAATTCCTGAAACGCTGGAAGGAGAAAGTGGTCCCGGAGGACCCGAAGTCCGGAAGGCTGCCGGAAGTAATGCGGGTGTACCACTACCGCTACGACCGGGAAATGGAATTGAGCACGGCCATTTTTGAGGATGCCCGCAAGTGGGATGCTCTCCCATTGGACCGGTCCGTTCCGACGCGCATTGTACACGGAGTGCACGATGAAACCGTGCCCGTGGTTCAGTCACGGGAGTTTGCGAAGAATCGCCCCTGGGTTAAACTGGAAGAGTTGGACTCCGATCACAGTTTGTTATCGCATATAGACTGGATCGTGGACGATTGTTTGAAGTTTTTTACCCGGGAAGGCATTTAAAATATGGAACCGTACGCGATTCGGGTTACGGGAAACCTGGGAAAAATCAAAAAAGCCTTTATTACCGTTCAAAAAGCGCACTCCGGACAAATTCGAAAAGGAAGCGAGCGGGAGCTTTTCTACCACCATCCCCGCCGTGTGTGCAAAGCCTATCTTCAGTTTCATTTCAAGACAATGGAGGGCGCCCTGGCTGCATTGTGCCATGACCTGGTGGAGGATACCTGGGTCAACCTTGATAACATCGAATCCTGGTTTGGACCCGACGTCCGCCGTCTGGTGGCGGATTTGACCAAGCCGGACGGGTTGTCCCACCTCGAATACCTGAAAGATTTTGAAGCCTGGCCTCTCGAATCCAAAAAAATCAAAGTGTGCGACATTGAAGATAACATTCTCAGCTCACGGTCGATTCCTTTCGAACAACGGGAGGCGATGATGATCAAATGGCAGCGGTACCTTCTGGCGCTCGCACCGGAAAAAAAGCCTGTTTCCGGGCCGGCAAAAGAGTTTTCAATAAAGTGGAACCGTGTGCTGGTCCTGATGGAGAAGGAATGGAAAACCCTGGCTCACCACCCGACTGAAATCTGATATGGCCGAAAACAGCAAAACGAAAAAAGGGTTCCGGCGCTACACTATTCTGATTGTGGACGACGACCCGTCCATCGTGACCCTGGTGAAGCAACTGGTCGACCAGGAAAAGTACAAGGTCATTTCGACGGATGACGGCGAATCCGCGGAAGCCATCATTCGTTCGCGCTGCCCCGACTTGGTTCTGCTCGACATCAATATTCCAGGCAAAAACGGGTTGGAAGTGTGCCGCAGCATGAGGGGCGACAAGGAAACACAAAACCTTCCCATCATCATTCTTTCCGGCAGGACGGAACAAGTGGATCGGAACCTGGGTCTGGAGTTCGGCGCGGATGATTATGTCACCAAGCCGTTTAACTCTCAGGAACTTTTATTGCGGGTGAACAATGTTTTAAAAAGAGTGTATGGTTCGCAAGCCCGAAATGACACATTGACCCAGGGGGTTCTGAAAGTGGACTTCGGAAAACACGAGGTGCGGGTGAAAAACAAAATCGTCCAGTTGACTCTTACCGAATTCAAGCTGCTCTCCTCATTGCTGGACAATATGGGCCAGGTAAAAACCCGGGATTACCTGATGGAACATGTCTGGGAAAGCGGTGAAGGTGTCTTTTCCCGAACTATTGACACGCACATCCAAAGGCTTCGGAATAAATTGATGGATGCGGGAAAATATATCGAAACCATTAGGGGCGTGGGTTACCGCTTTAAAATTTAGGCTTTGCAGAGTGGGTTAACCTTTTTGGTTTTTATTTGATCTCAACGAAAAAATATCGGAAAAGCTATATCATTGGGCCGATTTGTAACATAATTGTTGCATTGTCTTCATCATATTTTGACCGATTTTTTCAATAATAGGGGCTGAAGATAAACACAAGGAGGTTTCCGATGATTGAAAAAATTGGCAATGACATTCCGGGTCACGAGGATTCGAACCAGCCCAAATCGGTGGGCGGCCGTCTTCGCTACTGGCGCAAGTTATCTTCGCTCCGGTTGGTGGACCTGGCCGCAACCATCAATGTTTCACAGGGATCTTTATCGGATCTGGAAAACGACAAGTCTCTTCCTTCCGCCACCACTCTCACAGGGTTGTGCCGGAAAACCGATGTCAACATTTGCTGGTTGTTGACCGGGGAAGGGGACATGATCAAGGAAAAGGATGCGGTGGACAAGGATGTATCGGCTTTCAAGGAAGTGGTGCGTCTGATGAGTGACAATGATTTCAAACGCACGGTCCACCGTCTGGTAAAAATCTTTGAACGAGGCACTCCGACCCAGAAGGCCCAGATCAAAGGCTTCATGGCCGGGGTGGAGACGGATTGATGGAATCCGGGGTGGGTCGAAGAGTCAGGTTCCGACCTGGTCGTCTTGTGCCCGGATCCACCCCCCGGTTTCATCCGGAAGAGTCAGGTGGTACCACCCATCTTTTTCCGCCGTAATTTTTCCGACGGCCCCCTCATGGAGCCGGAAAAGGACTGGTTTTTCCAATCCCTTCTCTGCATGCACGGCAATGTCCTTTGCCAGCACCACCGCATACCGATGCCCGGCGTCGTAAAAAAAACGGGCCAGCGTGGATACCAGAACCAATCCCAACAATCCCAGCGCAATATTTCGTGTCAAGCGGGTCGCGTGTCCGGGGTGAACAATCAACACACTCCACGCCACCCATAAAAGGAAGTTCACGCCAACCAATGTCCAGATGTGTTCTTCCAAAGTCACATCTTCAAGCCAGAAGAACACCGTGGTCCACAAGTTGGGAAACCGCCAGTCTGTCCGGTCCACAGTTTTCGCCAGTGTGAAATGCAGGTTGGCCTCCACCTTCTCGTCACGGGGAAGGCGTTGATTCGCTTTCAGGTAATGGAGGATGGCTTTTCCGGTTTGGTTGGTGCGGTAATAGGCGTTTCCCAGGTTGAAATGCAGACGACCGTTATCGAAACCTGATTGAAGGACAGACTCGTAAACGTTGATTGCCTGCTTGTATTTTTGTTCCATGTACAGGCGATTGGCCGATGCGATGCGTTCCTGGACTTCTCCCGCCAAGACCCCGCCAGCCAAAAATAATACGGCCCAAAGCATGATCAATATCTGGATTGCGAATCGGGGAAGGCGCATCATGAATTCTCCAGCTTCTCGATAAGGCGGCGAGATTCGACTAAAAGCGCCTCCGTGTCCCCTTGTCCCGCAGCGTATTGCAGGGATTCGTATTTTTCCAGCAGGTCGCGTGTCTCAACAATATGTTCTTCACGGAATTCACGTTGCCGCAACTGCTCTTCCACTTCCCGCGAGGTGAATGCGGTTCCCTTCAGGTTCAGCCGATCGCCTATGTATGTGCGAACGATCTGCGACAGCTCCCGCACTGTTTCGCGAGCGCCGCCGTTGTGCCCTGAAGTCAACCGATTCAGGCGTTCCTGCGCTTGGCGAAAAGCTTCCATGCGGCGTTTGTAGGCGCTGTCGAATTTCATGCGCTGGCGTTTGTGGTGGAGCGGGATAAAAAACATAAAGCACGCTGGAGGAACGAACAGGGCCAGGACCACCGTCAACCAGAACCAGCCAGAACGACTCCGGTCGGTGAATTCCTGCATGTCCAGATACAATGGATTGATGTCTTCAATCGGCTCCCGGTGCGGGCTTCCGGTGGATGAGCTTTCGGATTGCGGTTCCACCGCATTCAATTCCTGTGAGTTTTTTGCCGGGGTTACGTTCACCGTTTGCGGTTCGGTTTGGATCGTTTGATACGCATGCTCCCCGGTTCAAAATAGTTTAGCGTGATTGCGGGAAAGGTCAGCGGTCCCGCTTTCAAGGGCACGAGCGCATACTTGAATACCTTTTTGCCTGTCACCGTTTTATCGCCGCCGGTGCGGGTGAACTCCGGCTGGTCTGCGTACACTTTGAAATCTCCGCCGGTCTCAGGCAGTTCCAGCAGCGCATCCTGCGGATTGCCTTCACCCGTCACCGTGACAGTGAGGGTCATCGTTTCCCCCTGCGCCAACTGAGTCCGGCTGAACTGGGTATTCATTTGGAACTGTCCAACCATGTTGGAAATCGGTTCCGGACGGTTTTTCTCCGGAAGCGGCAGGACTTCGAGCTCGATCGGATCGGTACGCAGGATTTTGTGTTTCAATTTAAATTGATTATGGAAAAACGGACTCTGGAAAAAGGGGTCGTCAAAAAAAGGATCGCCGGAACGGCGCCGGCCGGAGGGCGTTTGTTCAACGATGTCCAACTCGATCAAGGCCGATGGAATGGTCGTCCGGCCCGCCTTCAAAGGATAAATTCCGGTGTTCCACTCGTACACATCGTAGCGGATTCCATCCAACACGCGGTTGTACTGTTTGGGCGACCCCAACTCCACCTTGCGAAAATCATCGAGAGGCAGATCGATATTCACATTGCGAACGGTTACCTTGCGGTACATTTTCAGGGTGACCGGCAGGAGTTCGTTGGCGTAAGGCTGGTGTGTGGGAACGGTTATTTCCGCAAAAACCAGGCGGTCTTTCCGGCCGGGTGCGGGACCCTTGCGTACGGTGATGGCGATAGGCGCGGTGATGTACGGATTTCCGCCGATCTCAAACTTGAAAGGACCGATGGTGAAGTCACCGGGTTGTTTCGGAATCAGCTGGAAATGGAATGTGGTCGATGCGGTTCGTTTTCCGTTGATGATTTGCAGTGAGGTGGCGCGACCGCCGGGGCGGACCGAAAAGGCGGGCAGGGCAGGCGGATCGGGTTGCGGTGCGTCCTGCGTTCCTTCCATCACGACTTTCACATCCAGCACATCTTCCAGCGTGATCTCGGTGTTGTTCACCGAAGCGCTCACGCGAATGTCTTGTGACCAGCCACTACCCGGCAGCAACAGCGCAATCGACGCCAAAAGAAAAAAGGAAAGAAAAAATTTCATCCCCCCTGTGGTGTTGTTCCGGCGCATGGCTGCATCACCAGTCCTTTCCCTGATCCTTGAACAGGTCCTGCACCTCTCCCTGCAACTGGCGGCGCTTGAACTTCTTGAGATCCTCGCTCAAGGATCCCAACAGCCGCTCAGCCTCTTCCTGGGTTAGGGGCGCGGCCTCTTTCAGCATGGCGGTCATTTTTTTTGTTCGGGAGAAGAAGGAACGGGCGGGGTTTCGTCTGCCACCTGCTCCTGCGGCTCTTCTTTCTTCTTATCTTTTTCGGGATCCTGCTCTGCGGTCCGGGTTTCTTCGGCCGGTTCGGGCTGTTCGTTGGCCTCGCCGTGCCCCGTCGGTTCCGTGGTTTCGGATTGGGACGCTTCGGGTGGGGCCTGTTTCTGTTCCTTGCCGGGTTGCGGTTTTCCTTTATCCATATTGCGCGGCATCATCTGTCCGGATGCGATAGCCTGCTCCAGTTGACGCTTGGCGTATTCGTAATTGAACTTGCTGTCCTCGTCCTGAGGGTTCAACTCCAAAGCTTTTTGTAGGACTCCATGGCCCGGTCCAGGGCTCCCAGACGAAACCAGGCGTTGCCCTGGTTGTACCAGGTTTTCTGTTTGAGTTCTGTTGGGCTGTCGCCTGAAAGAACCTTGCCGTAGTCCTCGATTGCCGCCTCGTAACGTCCCAGCCGGTACTTGGCATTGCCTGCGTTGTATCGCACGGTGGGATTTTCCGGATCCAGGGCTTCCGCCTCACTGAACTTCCTTGCCGCCTGGTCAAAATGCTCTTCGTTGTAATGGGCGATGCCCTCACGTGCGGATTCCGGAAGCTCATCAGCAAAAGCGGACAAAGCGTATATCACGAACAGGCTCGCCATTGCCGTTAAAAAAAAGAAATGTAAAATCAAATTTCGCATGGTACTGATAGTTTAGCATGCCCTGTTGGAGCGAGTTTGAAACGAAAAAAGGGATTCCCTTACCGGGAATCCCTTTTCGTTATGCAAGCCGCCGTGGAGGAACCGAGGCTTCAGCGCCGGTCCCCCATGATGCGGAGGAGCATCAGGAACAGGTTGATGAAGTCCAGGTACAGCTTCAGCGCTCCCTGAATGGCTTCCTTGGTGTCTTCATCGGTGCCTTCGTTGCCGAGAATGTTCATCTGCTTGATCATCTGGGTGTCGTAGGCCGTGAGTCCGACGAAAATCAACACACCCGCGTAGGTGACCACCCAGTAAACGGCTTCATTCTGCAGAAAGATGTTTACTACCGAGGCGATGATGATGCCGATGAGGCCCATGAACAGGAAACTGCCCCACGAGGTGAGATCCTTCTTCGTCGTGTAGCCGTAAAAACTCATGGCCCCGAAGGTGCCCGCCGTCACCAGAAAAGTGGAGGTGATGGATGCTGCGGTGTACACCATGAAAATGGCGGAAAAGGTCAACCCCGTCAGGCCGGCGTACAGAATGAAAACCCCCGTCGCCTGGCTGGCGGACATCTTCATGACCGAGGACGCGAGGTAGAAGACCAGGCCGATCTGGGCGATGATCAAGACGATCGGAACGATGGGATTCCCGAAAATCAGTTTCATCAAAGGCTCGGTATTGGACACCAGCCACGCCACACCACCGGTCATGGCGAGACCCGCCGTCATCCAGTTATAGACCCGGACCATGAACCGCTGTTGTTCGGCGGCAATGGCATCCTGACTCATGTATGAGGTCCGATTGGGCTGCATCGTTATAAACTCCTTGAATTATTTATGGTATCTGCCCAGTTCTGCAGATTCGGTATTATATAAGACGCGGCCCATGCCGCGTCAAGTCCGGTTTTTTCCTTATTTATTATCTCATTTTTCGCGGACCATGCACTCTCCTAAAAGGCATACCAATCCCAGGGCGATGAACCATTGAAACCGCTCCTGCCATCGTTTCCGCCGGGCGGTGCGCAGTTCTTTTTTCTCGACCCGCTGTTTGATGTCTTCGAGATAGATTTTATTCAGGTCCATGTCACCCAGCACCGACCGCACGTAACTGCCGCCGGTGGAAAGGGCCACCTGTTGCAGAACGACTTCGTTGAGACGGGTGAGGACGATTTCTCCCTTCCGGTCTCGCTTGAATCCGCGCTGCCTTTCGGGGTCGGGAATGGGAGCGCCTTCCTCCGCACCGATGCCGATGACAAACACTTTCACTCCCTGCTCATTGGCGTACTGAGCCGCGGCCAGTGCGTCGCCTTCATGGTCCTCTCCATCTGTGATCAGGATGATGGCTTTCGATTTTTTTTCCACTGAACTGAAGGCCTTGACTGCCGTACGGATGGCATGGCCGAGCGCCGTACCCTGGGTGGGTATGAGGTCGGTCCCCAATACATCCAGAAACATTTTGGCTGCATTGTAGTCGAGGGTCAGCGGGCATTGCAGAATGCTGGAGCCTGCAAACGCGACGAGGCCGATGCGGTCACCTTCCAGAAGGTGGATGAGGTCGGCCACCTCATGCTTGGCCCGTTCCATCCGGTTGGGCTGGATGTCGGTGGCAAGCATGCTCTGCGATACGTCCACCGCCACGATGATATCCACCCCTTCCTGTTTCAAATCCTCCCATTCGTACCCCCAGCGTGGCTGGGCGAGGGCCAGAATGAAGAAAAATACCGCGAAGACCATCAGGGTGTTTTTTTTCTTTGTTTTTTCCTTGCGCGCGGTGGCACCAGCCGGCCCAGCAGGGAAGAGGAGGCGAACCGCGCGGCCTGTTCGCGCTTGCGGTTTCCCGACCATATGAAAAACCCAATCAGGAATGCCAGCCCCATCAGCAAAAGCAAATATTCCGGCAGACCAAATCGCATATTATGGGATTCTCCTCAAGCGGGTTTGAGCCAGCGTGAATTCCGTTATCAACAACAGCAGACCCGGAATCAGGAAATAGGGAAACAGTTCCTTGAACTCTGAGTGATCGATCCACTTCACCTCGGATTTTTCGAGCTGATCGATCTGCGTGTATATCTTTTTGAGGGAGTCGGTGTCCATGGCCCGGAAATACTTGCCGTTCGTGATGTCGGCGATTTCTTTCAGAGATTCCTCGTCCATCTCAACGTCCTGCATGATCAGTTGGCGGCCGAGAATTCCGTCGAACACAAACGGCACTTTTCCGTGGGTGCCTACACCGACAGTGTAAATCTTGATGCCGAAGGTGGCGGCGATCTCGGCGGCCTGGCGGGGTGGAATGCTTCCCGCGTTGTTTCGTCCGTCTGTAAGCAGGATAATGACTTTCGATTTGGATTCGAGGTCCTTGAGCCGTTTGACCGCGATGGCAATCGCGGAGCCAATGGCGGTGGAATCACCCGCCACACCGATGTCCAGCCGGCTTAAAAACTCCTGCAGTATGTTGTGGTCCAGCGTCAACGGACACTGCGTGAATGCCTCATTCCCGAATACCACCATACCCATTCGGTCAAACTCCCGCCCGTCAATGAACTCGCTCACCACGTCTTTCACGATGGTCAGGCGATCGACCGGTTGATCCTTTTTTTGAAGTCCATCGCCTGCATGCTGGCTGAAGTATCGAGCGCGAGCATGATATCCACGCCGTGTGTCAAAATCTCCGTACTTTTGCGCCCCTCCTGCGGGCGGGCAAGAGCGATGACGATCAATGTCACCGCCAGGCAACGTAGAATCAACGGCAACTGCACCAGGAAAGAAACATGAGAGGGAAGGATGCGCCGCAGGGTGTTCAGGGAAGAAAAGGGGAACGCCGCCGGGCGGTTCCGGTAATGCTGGTAGACCATCCATGGAATTGCCAGAAGTAAAAGAAACAGCCACGGATTTGCAAACTGGAAATAAGTCATAGCACGTCAGATGGGGGCCGCTGGAGATTTCTGGCTGGAACCCAGGTCGCGTCGCGGTTTTGTGTCCTCTATAAACTGCCTGACCGCCTGAATATTTTCCAGGCACGTCGAAGCATCACTTTCCACATTGGCGAATTTGACCCAGTCGGTACGGTGCAGTATGTCCAGTGCCCGTTGGCTCAGTTCTCTGGGAAAATTTTTGCGGAAAAGCAGGTTCTGCACGATTTCCTCAGTTGTCCAGTCCAGAGCCGGTACGGAATACAGTGCGCCCAGGTAACGGCGGAATATTTCCGACAATTCAAATTGGTGTTCGCGGAACCGCTCCTGTTCGATCCATTGTTTCCCGGCCAGCGTGTCCAGTTCATCCAATGCGACCTCATGGGGTTCACGGATCACGGGTTGCGGTTTCCGTTCCCGGGGAGCCCGCTTCGTAAATAATTTGCGTCCGATGAAGTACAGAAACATCAAACCAACGAGGCCGGCAAGCGCGTAGAGGGCATAACGCCGCCAGGGAGGCCCCGCCCCAACGATGGGCTTGATATCGCGAATGTCTTTCGGGTCACCGTCCTTGAACAATACCGACCGCACTTCCACCACCCCTGCGGGGACCTGGATTTTGCCGGGTGCCATTTGCGACGGGTCGGCCAGAGGGGGACCGGTGAAACGGACAGGAATTTCCGGAATGTTGTAGTAGCCGACTTCCATTGCCCGGAACTTAAATACAAACTCCGTGGTAACGGGTCCGCCGGGTCGTTGCCTGGTTTTCGCATCCTGGTCAAGGAACTCGAATTTTTCAAAATGCTGGAATGGATTGGGGGGCGTGATTTGAAATTCCCGCGGGTGCGTCACCGTTACCGTGTAGGTGACCGTATCGCCAATGGTGGCGTTCTGCGGTTCGATTTTCAATTTGGCGGTGACTGGAGGGAGTTGAGTATTTTGAGCGAACGTTTCCCCGGCTAAAAAGAGCAGCGCAATTCCCAGCCACAGGAATTTGGTTCCAAATTTATTGTTGCATACATGCTGCCACATGACTCACGGGTTCGCTTTCAACTGATGCAGACAGCCGTCGATACGCTTGTTGCGATCTATAGACCACGGCGCGTCTTTCACCGCGGCCTCTGAATGAAAAAACCAGACCAGTGCCTCCCCGCAATTGCCCAGTTCCATATATAACCCACCCATTATGTAGGCGACGTTCGACCGCGTTTCCAGGTTGAGGTTTGGATTTTCCAGGTACGCCTCGTATTGGGTGACCGCCTGTTCGTACAAACCCGAGTCCCGCAGTTTTTCGGCGACGGCCAAGGCCTGCGTGTTCCAAAGCGTGGAATTGGAGGGGGCCTGGGCCGCGGCCTTCTCTTCGGATGACATGGACTTCTTGAAAAGCATGGCGGTGAAAATTCCGAACGCGACGAAAGTGACTACGGTGAGTCCGATGACGAATGTCTTTAGCTTCGCACTCACCCCTTCGGTTGGAATCTGGAAGCCGGAACCGGTGTCCTTTTCCGGGGGGTCCGTTTGACTCGATGCATTGGGTGGCGGCAGCTTGGGGCTGGTGGGGTTGTCCCCGGTGGTACGTGTGTTTTGTTCATTGAAATCGGTCATGCTTCCTCAGTGCTTTTTTTCTCTCATTTTAAAAAACTGGACGATTGGTTTCACCAGCGACCGGTCCGAGCGGATTTCAATATGATCCAGGCCCGCCGAGCGAAGAGCCGCCTGGAGTTCCCTCCGTTCGCACTCTTTCTCCACTGCATACCGCTTGCGGAAAGCGGGGTCGCTTGTATCCACCCACAACGATTCTCCGGTTTCCGCGTCTTCAAGTTGAACCAGGCCGGCGTCTGGCAGCTCCACTTCGCGCGGGTCGATTATGTTGATGGCGACCAGGTCGTGCTTCTTCCGCGCCCGGCGGAGGCGGTCCATGTAATCCTCCGCCTGGAAATCGGAGATGAGAAAGGCGATGGATTTCCGTTTCTGTACCCTCAGCAGGTATTCGAGCGGCAGGTTGAGATTCGTCCGGTGACCCTCCGGCTCAAATGTGAGGATGGTGCGGATGACGTTCCAGATATGGGCACGGCCTTTTTGGGGACGTATGAAGTGTTCGATCTGGTCGGAGAACACGATAAGGCCGACCTTGTCGTTGTTTTTGATGGCCGCAAAGGCGAGGATGGATGCCACCTCCGCTGCCACCTCGTTTTTGAAAGCGTAGTGCGAGCCGAACCCGCCCGAACCGCTGACGTCCACCATCAGCATCACCGTCAATTCCCTCTCTTCCCGGTATTCCTTGATGAACGGATGGTCCAGCCGGGCTGTCACATTCCAGTCGATACGCCGGATGTCGTCACCGGGTTGATACTCGCGCACCTCGCGGAACTCCATGCCGTGTCCCTTGAAGGCGGATACATACTCGCCCACCATCATGTGGTTGACCAGGTGATTGGTTTTCACCTGGATGTCCCGGATTTTTTGAATCAACTCCGAGGAAATCTCCAACGCATCCCGGTACTGTGGCTCCGGGGGTGGCGCAGGTTTGAATGGTGCCGAAATTTTATCGATCAGGTTGCCGATCATGGTGGCCCCTCCTTCAGGGAACTTCCACAGTGTCGAAAATCTTTTTCAGCACATCGTCGGACGTGATGTTCTCGGCTTCCGCCTCGTAGGTGAGGATGATACGGTGGCGCAGAATGTCGAGACCGATGGTTTTGATGTCGTGCGGCACCACAAACCCGCGTCCCTGCATGAAAGCATACGCTTTCGCCACGCGGTTGAGGAAAATCGAGGCCCGCGGAGAGGCGCCGTAGTCAATCATGCTGGCCAGGTTCTCCAAACGGTATTCGCCAGGGAAACGGGTGGCGTTGACCAAATTCACGATGTAATCCTGCAGGTTGTCGTCGATATAAATCTCGTCGAACACCGCTCGAGCTGCCAGGATGTCTTTAGGGTGGATCACCGGCTTGATTTCAATATGGTTGTTGGTGGTGGCCATGCGCTGCAGGATGCGTTTTTCCTCGTCTTTGGAGGGATACCCGATTTTGAGCTTGAACAGGAAGCGGTCCACCTGGGCCTCGGGCAGGGGGTAGGTCCCTTCCTGCTCGATGGGGTTTTGCGTCGCCATCACCAGGAACGGCTGTTCCAGGGGAAATGTCTCCCCCCCGATGGTGATCTGCCGCTCTTCCATGGCTTCCAGCAGGGCGCTCTGCACCTTTGCCGGGGCGCGGTTGATTTCGTCCGCCAGGATGACGTTGGCAAACAAAGGTCCTTTTTTAATGACAAATTCGCCGGTTTTCGGCTGGTAAATCTGGGTGCCGATGAGGTCCGCAGGCAGCAGGTCCGGAGTGAACTGGATGCGCTTGTAGCTGGCTTCAATGGTCTGTGCCAGTGTTTTGACAGCTGTGGTCTTGGCCAGTCCCGGCACGCCCTCGACGAGGATGTGCTCGTTGGTCAGCAGGCCCAGAATGAGGCGCTCGATCAGGTAACGCTGGCCCACCATGACACGTTCCATCTCCTCGACGATGGCTGGAACGAAATGACTGGCCTGTTTGACCCTATCGGTGATTTCCTGAATGTCTTGCGGCATCGGTGCATTCCTGAAAGAAATTAAGAAGTAACAATATAGCAACCCCGCCATGGGGCCACAACTCCTGATGGCGCGGCCCGGGTCCATCCTGTTAAAATTATATCTTTACAAAAACGTTGATTTTTCTACAATAGGCGATTCATGTCTTCAAATCCCTGACTTTAATTCCTAGAAGTGAGCCATGGCGGATACCGAATCGATCATCAAGGAAGGCCTGAATATCGAAAACAGCGAACTCGATCTGCGCGAGCGCGAAATCGGCGATGAGGATCTGAAAAACATCGTTCAAAGCGACCAGATCAAGGACATCACCGCGATATTCCTGGAGTTCAACGAGGTCGGCGATGAGGGCGTTCAGGCCCTGCTCGACTGTAAGGAAATGAAGAACCTCACCGTCCTCAACTTGTTCAAAAACCAGGTGACGGATGCCGGACTGGCTGCAATGTGCAAGTCCAAAACCATGCTCAACCTGTCCGAACTGATTTTGAGCGACAATAAAATCACCGCCGAAGGCGCAAAAGCGCTGGCCAAGTCCACCATTCTGGGCAATCTGGTTTCGCTTTGGGTAGGGGACGGGCTGGAAGATGAGGGGGCCACTGCCATTGCAGAGTCGGAAACGCTCACTCGGCTCAATCTGCTTTCACTTTACCGCAACAACATCTCCGATGAAGGGGCTCTGGCCATTGCACGGTCAAAAAACCTGTCCAAGCTGACCGAGCTCAACCTCAACTGGAATTATATCGAATCGGACGGGGCCGTCGCCCTGGCGGAATCGGAAACGCTCAAGAATCTACAGCAGTTGACGATGACGTACAATCCTATAGGTGATCGCGGAGTGGAGGCCATCGCCAAATCCGAATGCATGCGCAACCTGACCCTGCTTGATCTGTATGAAACCGAGATCACCGACCAGGGGGCGCGCGCCATTGCGGAGTCCAAGGTCCTGTCCAATCTGGAAACCCTGATCCTCGTTCACAACGACATCAGTGAGGAGGTGCAGGAGTTGATTCAGAATTCGGAAAACCTGCCCAAGTTGTCCAAAGTGGTGTTCCGGCTCACCCCCGCCGAACATTGACCCCTGTTTGGGGCTGTCTCTATCCGGGGCCGTTCCTCGTCTGAAACAGGGTTGCGGGGCGAGACGTTACCGAATACCGTTTCTCAATCAGTTTTTCATTAAGGATCGAAGCAAACCATGTTTACGGGCGAAAAACCGGATTTGATGGACATCTGGCCCTTCAACGAGAACAGCATTTATGTTGTGGGGAAAGACGGGATCCCCCAGTACTACGATGGTGAATTCTGGACCCCCGAACGAACGGAAAATACCAACCCACTCATGGGGATCTGGGCTGCTCACGAAAACTGCATTTATGCGGTCGGTATCGGTGGAGTGGTCATCCACTATGACGGCAAGGAGTGGACGCAAATCGACACCGGCAATTACGACTCACTCAACTCACTTTACGGCTACGATGAATCGCACATATTCATCTTCGGTGTCGGTGGCCGGGTGCTGTTCTGGAACGGGACGTCCTGGGAATACCGCGAGCCCAACACCATCCACGATTTGTTCGGTTTCTGGGGAACGGACATCAACCGGATTCACGCCGTCGGCGGTGAGGGCATTTACCGCTTCTACGACGGCAAGACCTTCCATCGCCGCGAGGAATTGACTGATGAGCAGACTTCGCTTTACGGCATCTGGGGCGCCAGTGCCGACAGCGTCTATACGGTGGGGTCGTACGGTACCATCCTGCATTTCGACGGCAACGAGTGGACCCGCATGGAAACGGGTACCGAGGAATACATCCTCGCCATCTGGGGGAGTTCCGACGACAACATCTTCGCCGTGGGCGATGCGTCCACTCTGTTGCACTATGACGGAAAGGCATGGACGCAGATGGAAATTCCTTTTGACTCTTACTTCACCAAAGTACGCGGACTCGCTCCTGACAAGGTCTGGGTGTGCGGAGAAAATGGTTGCGTCATCTTCTACGATGGCAAAAAATGGCACGACGTTTCATTGTGATCGCGCAACTCACGCAGTAACGAACCGCTGAAATCTCAAACGGGGACGGGACATGAGCCAGTTGACGAGCAGCAACCTGCTGTCTGTGTACGGCTTCGGCGCCGACAATGTGTTCATCGGGGGAGCTGAAGGCACCTGCCTGCACTGGAACGGCAAAGAATGGACCAAGATCGATACCGGCGGACGCTGGACCCTCAAACGGATGTGGGGCACCGCGCCGGACAACCTCTACGCCGTTTGCACCGACGGTAAAATCATCCGCTATAACGGCAAAGAGTGGACGCCGGAAGACACCGACAGTCTGCCGCCCATGTCCGGAATCTGGGGGTTGGACGAAAACGAAATCTATGCCTGTTGCCGCATCGGCAAAATCCTCAGGTACGACGGCCAGAACTGGAAATTCATGTCCAGCGGCACGCAGACGGACATCGCCGCCGTCTGGGGCTGGGACCGGGAAAACATGTACGCCGTCGGTTTCGACGGGCTGGTGCTCAAGCTCCACGGCGACGAGTGGAAGCGCATGACCTTCAACTCCAACGCGGAGCTGTACAGCATCTACGGATTCGGGCCGCAGGACATGTATTTCGCCGGGTCCTTCGGCACCTTGATTCATTTCAATGGTAATGATTTCAAGGTGATGCCGACTCCCGTCGAGGACTTCTTCCTGGATGTGTGGGGACCCAGCGAGGAACTGGTGTTCGCGGTGGGAGACGTCGGTCTCATTCTTTACCGCGACGGCGACCAATGGACGCGGATCGAGTCCAATACCGAGGAATACCTCACCGCCATCTGGGGTCCGAACGAAAACGACATGTACGCGGTGGGGGACAACGGCCTCATCCTGCACTGGGACGGCGAGGACTGGAAGGAAGTGGAGTAGAGTTCCAAATCCTTGCATCGGCCCGGTTGTTTTGTCTTTTCCGGAATGCTTTTCGGGCTGCTGCACGGGCCCGCGCAATCGGCTTGACACCCTCCGCCCCTCGGTGGTACTGTCATTAAACTAACTCATTGAAAATAGACTCTTTCTAAGAGGCCTTTTTCGTTTGGCACAGTGCGTCTGTGCTTTTTTGTTTGCAATGTACAAACCCTCTCTCGATGACTTCAAGGCCAAGGCGAAACAGGGCAACCTGATTCCGGTTTACAAGGAAATTCTCGCCGATTTGGATACGCCCGTTTCGGCGTTTATGAAAATTCGCGACGGCATGCACGCCTTCCTTCTGGAAAGCGTCGAGGGCGGCGACAAGTGGGCGCGCTACTGTTTCATTGGTTGTAATCCGTCTACTGTCATACAGACCAAAGGCGACTCGGTCACCGTCCACACCTCCGGACAGAACGAAACCAGACAATTGAATGGAGAACAACCGCTGTCGGTGGTCAAGGAGATGCTCTCCCGGTACCAGCCGGTGGCGGTGGACGGTCTGCCGCGCTTCTCCGGCGGGGCGGTGGGGTTCATCGGCTACGACATGGTGCGCTACTTCGAGGACCTGCCTGGCCAGACGGAAGACGACCTCGATATCCCGGATTCCTACTTCGTCATCACCGACACGCTTCTCGTGTTCGACAATGTGACGCAGACCATCAAGATCGTCTCCAACGCCCACACGCCGGGACGTGACTTGGACGAGTTGTACCTGGAAACGACAGGCAAGATCGAGGCGCTGGAGCGCTTGCTTCGAAAAGACCTGTCGCATCACAGCAATGGCGGCCATCCCTCCCTGCAAAGCGGTCACGCCGAAATCCATTCCAATTTCGAGGAAGAGGATTTCAAAAAAGCGGTTCTCAAGGTCAAGGATTACATCCGTGAGGGGGATGCAATCCAGGTGGTGCTTTCGCAAAGGCTGAGCTTCGAACTCAAGCAGGACCCCTTCGTGTTGTACCGCGCTCTCCGCACCATCAACCCGTCGCCCTACATGTATTACCTTAGCTTCGGCGACATGCAGGTGGTGGGATCGTCACCGGAGGTGCTGGTGCGGCTGGAGGGCAAGGACGTCGAGGTGCGGCCCATCGCGGGCACCCGCAAGCGCGGTAAAAACGAGGACGAGGACCGGGCGCTGGAAAAGGACCTCCTGCAGGATGAAAAGGAACTGGCCGAGCACATCATGCTGGTGGACCTGGGTCGCAACGACCTCGGCCGGGTGGCGGAGATCCGCAGCGTGGAGGTGAACGAAAAATTCACCATCGAAAGATATTCACACGTCATGCACATTGTCTCCAACGTTCGCGGTATATTAAAAGAGGGTCTCGACTGCTTCGATGTTCTGGCGGCGGCGTTTCCGGCAGGCACGGTTTCCGGTGCGCCCAAAATCCGCGCGATGGAGATCATCGAGGAACTGGAACCCACGCGGCGCGGCCTTTACGCCGGGGCGGTGGGCTACATCAGTTTCAACGGCAACATGGACACGGCCATCGCCATCCGCACGCTGGTGGTGAAAAACCAGACCGGCTATCTCGGTGTCGGTGCGGGCATCGTTGCCGACTCGGTGCCGGAAAAGGAATTCGAGGAAACGATGAACAAGGGCAGGGCCATGCTGAAGGCGGTGGAACTGGCGGAAAAGGGATTGGTCTTATGATCCTGATGATAGACAACTACGATTCGTTCACCTACAACCTCGTGCAGTATCTGGGGGAACTGGGTGCGGACATCCGCGTGCAACGCAACGACAAGATCACCGTGGAGGAGATCGAGGGACTCGCGCCGGAGAAGATCGTCATCTCTCCCGGACCCTGCACGCCCACCAAGGCCGGGGTGTCGAAGGACGTAGCCAGGCATTTTGCGGGAAAGATTCCGCTTCTTGGTGTGTGCCTGGGACACCAGTCAGTGGCCGAAGCGTTCGGCGGAAAAATCGTCAAGGCGGCGAAGCTGATGCACGGCAAGACGTCGCAGATCCACCACGACAACAAAACCCTGTTCAGGGACCTGCCGGATCCGTTCGAAGCCACGCGGTATCATTCGTTGATCGTGGAACGGGAATCGCTCCCCGATTGTTTCGAAGTATCGGCGTGGACAGCGGAAGGCGAGATCATGGGCATCCGTCACAAAGAACTGCCGGTAGAAGGGGTGCAGTTTCACCCGGAATCCATTCTCACGGTGTACGGCAAAAACCTTCTGAAAAACTTTCTGGATTCGCCGGGACTGCCGGCAGAACACGTCAATGGACGCACACAACATTCTTCATAAAGCGGTCGACGGCCGTGACCTGACGGAAGATGAGATGATCCACGTCATGACCCTCGTCATGGAAGGCAAGGTGGAGCGCTCGTTCCTCGGCGCGTTCCTCACCGCGCTCCGCATGAAGGGCGAGACGGTTTCGGAGATCACCGGGGCGGCGAAGGTGATGCGCGAGAAGGCGGAAAAGCTGGAGGCCGACGGCGAGCATGCGGTGGACACCTGCGGCACCGGCGGTGACGGAGCGAACACGTTCAACATCTCCACCGCCGTGGCGTTTGTCGTGGCGGGGACGGGCGTCGCCGTTGCCAAACACGGCAACCGCGCGGTGTCCAGCCGGTCGGGCAGTGCCGATGTGCTGAAATGCCTCGGCGTCAATGTCGAGGCCGAGAAATCCGTCGTCGAAAAATGTCTCAAGGACGCCGGCATCGCGTTCCTGTTTGCGCCGTCGATGCACAAGGCGATGAAACACGCCGCCGACGTGCGCCGCGAACTCGGGTTCCGCACCATATTCAATCTGCTTGGACCGCTCACCAATCCGGCGGGCGTCAAGGCGCAGGTGGTGGGGGTGTTCGATGTCAAATGGACCGAACCGCTGGCCAACGTGCTTGGCAAACTCGGATGCCGTCACGCCTTTGTGGTGCACGGCGAGGATGGACTGGACGAGATCACCTTAACGACATCGACGCAGGTTGCGGAACTGAAAGACGGCAAAGTGAAGGCGTACGTTTTCAAGCCGCAGGAGGTGGGACTGACCCTGTGCAACGCAAAGGATTTGCAAGGCGGGGAGGTGGAGGACAACGCCGAACTGGTGCGCGGCATATTGGCAGGCGCGCCCGGACCGAAACGCGACATCGTGCTGCTCAATGCTGCCGCCGCCATTGTTGCTGGAGGCAAAGCAACAGATTTGAAAGCGGGCATCGACATTGCGCGCCGGTCCATCGACTCGGGTGCGGCCAAGCAGAAGCTGGAAGACCTGTGCCGCATCAGCAATCAGCGTCCTGTCAACGTGCCTTAGGAAACCGATCATGGGAAACATTCTCGATACCATCTTCGAACACAAGAAGGACGATGTCGCCACGGCGAAACGGGAACGGCCGCTCTCCGAATTGAAGGGGCGGTTGAGCCTGGTGCCGAAAGCGCAGGATGTGCTGAGTGCTCTTTCACAAAAAGGGGATGGGTCGAACATCATCGCGGAGATCAAACGGCGCACGCCGTTCAAGGGCGACCTGGTGCAGGACTTCGATGCGATGAAGATCGCGAAGGAATATGCGGACAACGGGGCGTCGGCGATTTCCATCCTGACGGACAGCAATTTCTTCGGCGGCAGTATCGATTACCTCGTGCAGGCGAAGGAAGAAGTGGGCGTGCCGTTGTTGCGCAAGGATTTCATTTACACGGAATACCAGGTGTATGAATCGCGGGCCTTCGGCGCGGATTTTTATCTGCTCATCGCCACCTCGCTCGACAAGAACCAGTTGAAGGACCTGATGGCGTTGGGCCACGAGCTGGGTTTCACCGCCCTCGTCGAGACCCACGACGAGAAAGATCTGGAGAAAGCGCTGTATGCCGACGCCAAACTGCTCGGCATCAACAACCGCGATCTGACTACGGGTAAGACCGACCTCGCCGTGTCGCGCCGCCTGCTGGGTCAATTGAAAGGGCTGGGTGGCCTGTGCCTGGTTTGTGAAAGCGGCATCTACGAACGCGCCCACATCGAGGAATTCGAATCGCTCGGCATGCACGCGTTCTTGATCGGCGAAAGCCTGATGAAGGCGGACTGCATCTCCGAAAAATTACAGGAACTGCGCGGCCATGACAAAACGTCCGTTTCCGGTTAAAGTCAAGGTCTGCGGCATGACTTCGCTGGAAGACGCGATGCATGCGGTGGAGTGCGGTGCGGATGCGGTGGGCTTCATCTTTTACAAAAAAAGCCCGCGTGCGGTGACGGCCAGGCAGGCGAAGGCCATCGCAGACAAACTGCCTCCGTTCGTGCAGAGGGTCGGCGTGTTCGTCAACGAAACCGCCGAGGTCATCGAGCGCACTGTGAAGTACTGCGGACTGGATGTGGTGCAGTTGCACGGTGACGAGTCACCCGCGTTCTGCAAACGCATTGCGGGCAAAGTGGTGAAGGCCGTCCGCGTGAAAGATGCGGCGTCGGTGAAAGACCTGTCGCGTTATGCCGTTTCCGCGTTTCTGCTCGACGCCTACAAGGAAGGCGAGTGGGGCGGCACCGGCGAGCGTTTCAACTGGAGCCTGGTCAAGCAGGCACGCAAGCACGGTCCGGTGATCCTCGCCGGTGGGCTCGACCCGGAAAACGTCACCGAAGGCATCCGTGTTTGCCGGCCGTATGGGGTGGATGTGTGTTCCGGTGTGGAATCCAAACCGGGCAAAAAGAATAAGAAAAAAGTACGCGAGTTTATTGAAGCCGTAAAAGGAATGTGACCATGGCTCAACCGAAAGATTACACGACCGTCCCGGACGCCACCGGGCATTTTGGCCAGTTCGGCGGCAAGTACGTCATCGAGACGCTGATGCCCGCGCTCACCGAACTGGAGCGGATTTATAACGAAACCCGGCAGGACCCGGAGTTCCAGCGCGAACTCAAATATTACCTCGAACAGTACGTCGGACGTCCGTCGCCCCTGTACTTCGCCGAGAACCTGACCCGTCAACTGGGCGGGGCGAAGGTGTATCTCAAGCGCGAAGACCTCAACCACACCGGGGCGCACAAGATCAACAACACCATCGGCAGTGCGCTCCTCACCAAGCGCATGGGCAAGAAACGCGTCATCGCCGAGACGGGAGCCGGACAGCACGGCGTCGCCACGGCCACAGCGGCGGCGTTGTTTGATCTCGAATGCGAGGTGTTCATGGGGGAGGAGGACATCCGCAGGCAGGCGCTCAACGTCTTCCGCATGAAACTGCTGGGCGCGAAGGTCATTCCCGTCTCTTCAGGCACGCGCACGCTCAAGGACGCCACCAGCGAGGCCATCCGCAACTGGATCACCACCGTCGAGACCACGCATTACATCATCGGTTCGGTCGTCGGACCGCATCCGTTCCCCATGATCGTGCGCGATTTCCAAAAGATCATCGGTGAGGAAGCGAAAGGGCAGTTGCAGGAAGTGGAAGGGCGGCTTCCGGACATCTGCGTCGCCTGCGTCGGCGGCGGGAGCAATTCCATCGGCCTGTTTTATCCCTTCGTCAACGACGAGTCCGTCAAACTGATGGGCGTCGAGGCGGCGGGCCACGGCATCGATACCGGCAAGCACGGCGCGTCGCTCGGTCACGGCGGAGTGGGCGTCCTGCACGGCATGAAAAGTTACCTGCTGTTCAACGAGGACGGGCAGATTCACGAAGCACATTCCATCTCCGCCGGACTCGACTACCCCGGCGTCGGTTGCGAACACAGTTATTACCGCGAGACGGGCCGGGCGGAGTACGTGTCGATCACCGACGAGGAAGCGCTCGAAGGATTCAAGCTGCTGTCGAAGTCGGAGGGCATCATCCCGGCGCTGGAGTCGGCGCATGCCATCGCGCAGGTGGCGAAGATGGCGCCTAAGATGAAAAAGGACGAGATCATCGTGCTCTGCCTGTCGGGACGGGGCGACAAGGACGTCAACCAGGTGGCTGAGTTTCTGGGGGAACAGCCGTGAACCGCATCGAACAGCGCATCGAAGACCTGCGCGCAAAAAAACAGAAAACGCTGGTGGCGTTCATCACCGCGGGCGACCCCAGCCTCGACGCGACCAAAGACATCTTTCAGGTGATCGAGGAAAATGGCGCGGACATCGTGGAACTCGGCGTGCCGTTCTCGGATCCCCTGGCTGACGGACCCGTCATCCAGGCGGCGTCGCAACGCTCGCTCAAAAGCGGCACCACCCTGAAAAAGATTCTCGCTCTCGTGGCCGACCTGCGTAAGACTTCCGAACTTCCGATCGTGCTCATGACCAGCTACAACCCGGTGTTCGTTTACGGTGAGGAAGCGTTTGTGAACGACGCCGTGGCGGCGGGCGTGGATGGGGTCATCGTGCCCGACCTGCCGCCGGAAGAGGCTGCAACTTTCGAAACCTTTGCCAACGGCAAGGGCCTGCGCGTCATATACCTGCTCGCGCCCACCAGCACGCCGGACCGGGTGCGCATGATTTCCGAGAAAAGCCGCGGTTTCATTTATTACATCTCGCTTACCGGCGTCACCGGAATGCAGAGCAAGTTCAGCGATAATTTGCAGTCGCGCATCGGCGAGGTGAAAAAAATCACCACGCATCCAGTGATGATCGGCTTCGGCATCTCCGGCCCGGAAGAAGCGAAAGAGGCATCGCAGATGTCCGACGGCGTGATCGTCGGGAGCGCCATCGTCAAACTCGTTGACCAGTGCTCCAGCCCCGACGAGCGGAAAGAAAAAATCGGCAAGTTCATCGCCAGTATCAAGAGCGCCCTCAACGGAGCTTGAGCCGCAGGCGGCTTCCCATGTCTTCCAGAATCTCCGTCATCCTGCCCGCATTCAACGAAGAGCAGTCCATTGGGCTGGTGCTGGACGACCTTCCTCAAGACCGTCTTCATCAAATCATCGTGGTTGACAACGCTTCTACTGATGCCACCGCCGAAGTGGCACGGCAGCATGGCGCGACGGTGGTTTCCGAACCCCGCCGCGGTTACGGCAGCGCCTGCCTTAAAGGGATCGCCACGCTCGACCATCCCGATATTGTCGTATTCCTCGACGCCGATTACAGCGATTATCCCGAAGAGATCGATCTGCTCGTTCAGCCCATCGAAGCGGGAGAGCAGGATTTCGTTCTGGGGAGCCGGATGCTTTTGAAGGAGAGCCGGAAAGCGCTTTTGCCACAGGCGCGGTATGGCAACAAGCTGGCCGTGTTCCTCATTCAATTGTTTTTCGGGCACCGTTATACGGACCTGGGGCCGTTTCGGGCGATCCGGTATGCGTCGCTGATGGACATCGGGATGCAGGATACCAACTTCGGCTGGACGGTTGAGATGCAAATCAAGGCGGTGAAGAAGAAATTGCGCATCCTTGAGGTGCCGGTCAGGTACCGCTGGCGGGTGGGCGTGTCGAAAATAACCGGCACGGTTTCGGGAACTTTCAAGGCCGGGACGAAAATCATATACACCATCTTCAAATATCTGTTAACCTAGCTGGGGTATGGATTAGATCACAGCGTTAACCCTCATCCTACGCGCGCATGGTTTCTGTTCTGACAAGAGTGACAGGGGTTCTCGTGGCGCTGATATTGCTGTGTTCCTCCGTGGCGGCCGCGCAGGGAATCGATGAACTGGTTGAGCAGAGGCTCAGCCAGGACGGTACGAAACTCGACCTGAGCGGGGTGAAGATCCGGTCCGGCGGAGCCGCACGGCTGGCGGAGATGGAAATTCTCAAGACCGTCACCGAGCTCAACCTTCAGAACAATCTCATTGAGGCCGAGGGCATGCAGGTCCTGGCCCAATCTCCTTACCTTTCCAATCTCAAGAGCCTCGATCTCTGGGGCAATTTTCTGGGCGATGTGGGTGTGAAGGCGCTGACCGAATCGCCCTACATCAAGAACCTCGAAACCCTGCAACTCTGGAAAAATGAAGTCGGCGAGCCGGGCATCCGGCTGATGTCGCAGTCCGGGAATTTTCAGAAGCTGGAAACCCTTCTGCTCAACGACAACCTCATCACGCCCGATGCGATGGATCACCTGGTCGATACCAGGGCGTTCCCAAAGCTGACCACACTCGGCCTGTTCCGCAACGAAATCGGGCCGGATGGCGCGAAAATGCTGGCCAAGGCCAAACATCTGACTTCGCTCAAAAATCTCTACCTCGGACAAAACAACATTCAGGATGAAGGGGCGATTGCAATAATTGAGTCGCCGAATTTTCCGAATCTGGAAATGCTCGACCTCATACAAAACCGGTTGGGCGAACCCACCCTCCGGGCCGTCTTTAAAACAAAACGTCAACGACAGATAGAAATAACGATACGGTGAACGCATGAACATTTCAGATCGGAACCACGGACGAGACGCAGTCATCATCCGGTGGGTCTGTCTGGTTGTGTTGAGCGTTGTCCTGGCCGGTGCGGCTTTTCCCGGCGAAAAATCTTTTCCCTATTCGGACATCGGCGACGGACAACCGGCAACCCATGTGGCCTTGACCCTGGTGGACGGTGTGGCGGTGGATAAGGAAGGCAATATTTTCATATCCCACCGATCCAAAAACCGCATCCGCAAAATCGGTAAAAACGGCATCATCACCACCGTGGCGGGCAATGGAAATGCCGGTTTCAGCGGAGATGAAGGGCCGGCCCTCGAAGCCGCACTCAATTTCCCCGCCGGGCTGTGCCTGGACTTGAAAGGCAACCTGTATATCGCGGACCGCAATAATCACCGCGTCCGCAGGGTGGACACGAAAGGCATCATCACCACCGTTGCCGGAACGGGCGAGCCGGATTTTGGTATGGAGGAGGGCCCGGCGGAGGAAATTCCCCTGCATTTTCCCTCGGACGTGGCGTGCGACTCTCAAGGTCAGGTTTATATCTCCGACCGTTCAAACAACCGTGTGCTGAAAATGAATCCGCAGGGACAGATCGTCACTGTAGCGGGCCTGGGTATGGCGGGATACGGAGGGGATTTTGGTCCGGCCATCGATGCGCTTCTCAAGTATCCGTTCGGCATTCACGTCGATGAAAGCGGCAACCTGTACATCGCCGACCGCGGCAACAACCGCGTGCGCAAGGTGACGCCCGACGGGATCATCACCACCGTGGCGGGAGAGGGCACGCATTTTTTCAGCGGTGACTTTGGACCTGCCACGCGGTGCAGCCTGGCGTATCCCACAGACGTGGTCACAGACGACCGCGGCAATCTTTATATTGCCGACCGCAACAACAACCGGGTGCGCAAGGTGGATACAAACGGCATCATAACCACCGTTATGGGCACCGGCAAAAACGAATACAACGGCGATAATGAAATTGCCTCCGAAACCTCCCTGCATCTGCCGTTTGCGCTGGCATTTACACCGGATCAACACCTTCTCATCGTGGACCGAAACCACCACCGCGTGCGAAGCATGCACCTCGTTCAGCACACAGTGCAGACGGTGGCGGGCAACGGGCAGGCCTTGTTTCGCGGCGACCACGGTCCCGGTCCCGGCGCCACGCTGGATGCACCTTCAGGGATTGTTGTGGACCAGCAGGGACACGTGATTTTTGCCGACAAGCAGGCGCACCGTCTGAGGGGGCTTGACAAAAAAGGTTACATTTATACCTACGCGGGTACCGGGCGGGAGGGCAATGAAGGCAACGGACGCTCCGCACGCTACGCGTCGCTATTCATGCCGGAAAGCCTGGAAATCGATCACCAGAACCGTATATACCTGATCTCTTCGCAGGGCAACAGCTGGTATGTGCGGCGCATCGACGAAAACGGTGTCATCGACCGTTTTGCCGGGAGCGGGGTGCTGGGTCATGCGGAGGATGGGATCCCGGCGGTCAACGCACCGCTCGGTGTGATCAAGGACGTTGCGGTCGGACCGGATGGAAAGGTGTATCTTGCTGACTACACCAACCGTGATATCCGTTGGGTCGACGCACAGGGAAGCATCCAGACCCTTGCGAAAGATGCGTGGCTGGCCATTGAAGACGGGGAAGTGCACCCGAACGGCCTTGCGGTGAATGATAAGGGGGAAGTGTTTGTCTCCGACTCCGGAAGCAGCAAAATCCGTAAAATCGACAACGAAGGCAATGTGACAACCTATGCGGGCGACGGCAGTTTCGAAGACAAGGGAGATGGTGGGCCGGCTTTGCTGGCGGGTATCCGGTCGCCGGGAGGACTGGTGTTTTCGCCTTCCGGCGAATTGTATATTTCCGAGGAAAACACGCACCGCATCCGGAAGGTGGACAAGAACGGCATCATCACCACCGTGGCGGGAACGGGTGTGCAGGGTTTTTCAGGTGACGGCGGGCCCGCCGTCCAAGCGCAGTTGAAAAGCCCTTACCGCATGGCATTCGATAGCGAAGGAAATCTGTATTTCACCGACCGTGACAACAACCGCGTCCGCCGGGTGGATACCCATGGCACCATCACCACTCTGGCGGGCAATGACAATTTCGGCTGGCTTCAGGATGGACTGGAAGTCCGCATTACGATCCAGAATTTCCCATGAAGCTTTTCCACACAACCCGGGCTCTGGTGTGGGCGGCACCCGCCCTGGCCGGGTTAGTGTGGTCGGGCACCGTGTGGGCACTCAATATCAATGCCATCATCCTGAAAGAACTGAAACAGAACGGCACCCACCTCAAGCTCAATTTCAGCGGCATGCTGGGCGATGACGGGGTGCGCCAACTGGCAAGGTCCCGCCTTTTAAAGAAGGTCGAAACCCTGGACCTCAACTCCCACGGTTTCGGCAATGCCGGAGCCCAGGGTCTGGCGGATTCCAAGTATCTGCCAAACCTTCAGACACTGAACCTGTTCAACAACCGGATCGGTCCGGAGGGTGCGGCGGCACTCGCATCTTCCAATAAGTATCCTCACCTCTCGCATCTCAACCTATGGGGAAACCAAATTGGTCCTTCAGGGGCGGAGGCTCTGGCCAATTCGGATACCCTGAAGGCACTCGAATACCTGGATTTGTCCGGAAACGGCATTGGCGACCCCGGCTTGATCGCCCTCGCCCGTTCGCCGGTTCTGGAAAGAATCCGGATTCTCAGGCTGGACAAAAATGGAGTGGGGGACCGGGGCCTTGCCGCTCTGGCGTCCTCGCCCTACTTGGGAAATCTGGAAGTCCTGTCGCTGTCTCACAACGAAATCGGCCAAGAAGGTGCAAAGGTTCTTGCGGAATCTCCGTATATTCGTAAACTGAGACAGCTTCGACTGGAGCGGAACAGGATTGGCGACGTGGGTGTGAAACACCTCGCCGAATCGGAGGCATTCCAAAACCTGGAAGAACTGGACCTGCAATGGAATGGCATCACGGAAACCGGGGCTCATGACCTGGCCGGGTCTCCGGTGCTGACCCGCCTGAACCGCCTGTACCTGTGGGGTAACGAAATCGGTAATGCCGGGGTGCGGGCCATCAAGAAATCCGATAATCTAAAGAATGTAGGTAACGACGTTTACCCCTCCCTGAATTAAAAAGCAAGAGGAAGACCATGACCGTAACAGAATTGGCCGCGTCGGCCAAAAAGGCGGCGCTGGTTTTGGCACGTCTCGATACGGCCACCAAAAACCGTGTTCTCGAAGCCATGGCCGAAGCGCTTGTCAACCACACAGACGCCATCCTTGAGGCCAACCGAAAGGACCTCGAGTACAGCAAACAGGAAAATATTCCAGGCCCCCTCGTTGCTCGGCTGGCAGTGGATGCGCACAAGGTGAAGCAAATGGCGGAAGGCATCCGCAGTGTGGCCCGGCTGGAAGATCCCGTTGGCCGGGTGCAAGGCACGACGGAGCTGGATGAAGGGCTGATCCTGCGCCGCGTGTCGTGCCCCATCGGGGTCATTGGAGCCATTTTTGAGTCGCGTCCCGACGCGGTGCCGCAGATCGCGTCGCTTTGCATGAAGTCCGGCAATGCGGTCATTCTGAAAGGGGGACGCGAAGCGCAGAATTCGAACAAGGTCATTGTGAGCCTCTTGAGACAGGCAATTGCCGGAACACCCGGTGTGCCCGAGGAGGCGGTGCAATTGATCGAAACCCGCGCTGAAGTGGCGGAGATGCTCGAGCAGGACCGTTACATCAACCTGGTTGTTCCGCGGGGCAGCAATGAGTTCGTTCGGTACGTTCAGGATCACACGAAAATTCCTGTGCTGGGGCATTCCGAAGGCATCTGCCACGTATACATTGACGAATACGCCGATGTGGATAAGGCATCGAATATTGCATTGGATGCGAAACTGCAATATGCGGCGGCGTGCAATGCGATGGAAACCCTGCTCGTGCATGAGAAGGTGGCTCCGAAGGTGCTTCCCAATCTCACAGCTCGATTTCGCGAAAAAGGGGTGGAGTTGATGGGAGACCTGCGTGCGTGCAGTCTGGTGCCGGATCTCCAAAAGGCTTCGGCTGCGGAGTGGGACACCGAGTACAATGACCTCAAGCTGGCCATCAAGGTGGTGGATGACCGTGGGGCGGCCATCGAACACATCAACGAGCATGGCTCCGGACACACTGATACCATCGTTACCGAAAACCGGGAGGCGGCGGAACAGTTCATGAACGAGGTGGATTCGGCGAGCGTCATGTGGAACGCCTCCACCCGCTTTGCCGACGGATTCCGCTTCGGGCTGGGAGCGGAGATCGGCATCAGCACCAACAAGACGCATGCGCGCGGACCCGTCGGGCTTGAGGGTCTGGTGATTTACAAGTACAAACTGTTCGGATGCGGGCAAACCGTGGGCGAATATTCCGGGGAAGGGGGCAAATCGTTCACGCATCGACCCCTGTCCAACGACACGCCGTTGTGACCTGTGAAACCCGGATGGATTGGAAACGGCAGGATAAAATGGATAGAAATGCAGAAAACCGGGAAGGACCACAGGAGTACGGTCCTTGGGATGCCGAGCCGTACCCGTATCCGCAAAAGCGGTTTTTGATCAATTTTCGAACGGTCACGGTGTTTGTGCTTTTGCTGGCGGGAACCGTGTTCACCACCACGCTGGTGGGCGGGGTCTGGTACGCGCTGGGGCTGCTTTCAATCCTTGGCGTCCATGAGTTCGGGCATTATTTTGCCTGCCGGCGCAATAACGTGGATGCCACACTACCGAATTTCCTTCCCGCCCCCCCATGTTCATTGTTGGCACGTTCGGGGCGTTCATTGCAATTAAGGAACCCATTCCGGACCGCCGGGCACTCATGGAAATCGGTGCCTCGGGACCGATTGCGGGATTTGTGGTGGCGTTGTTTGTGCTGGCAGTGGGGTTGATGTTTTCCGTGGTGTCTCATGTGGCTCCGCCACCGGGGCTGGGGCTCAATTACGGCAATTCTCTCATTCTTTATTTCCTCTCGGAGCTGGTGCTGGGCGTGAGCCCGTTCAACGAAGAATTGACCATCTATCTGCATCCCCTAGCGTTGGCAGGTTGGTTCGGCATGTTTTTCACCGCGCTCAATTTGTTGCCTATCGGTCAGCTCGATGGCGGGCACATCATTTATTCCATGTATAAGAAACAGCAACCGTGGCTTGCGCGTTTGTTTTTTGTCGCGCTGTTTCCACTTGGCATGTATTGGCCCGGATGGTTCGTGTGGGCGGCAATGGTGTTTTTCATTGGAGTGAAACATCCACCCGTTATCGATGAAACCGTGTTGTTAACACCGTTTCATAAAAAGGTGGGATACGCTTCAATACTCATTTTTTTGGTCACGTTTGTTCCCGTTCCCATAGACATGATCCAGTGAACGAAGAGAGGGTGAGGGCGCCCTGTGAATAAGCTGTGAAAGGATTCCGAAGTTCGGACTTTAACCTGTTGATTAAATGGATTTTGAAGTTATTTTCGTTTTATTTTTGCCCTTATTTTGAAATTGGCGTCTGGCGCTGAAAATCCTGCCCGATGAATCTTTTAACTACATATAAAATATAAGGTTATGCCTTTTTTGATGGGGGCGTGAAGGGGCCCCGGAAAAGCAAAATACTATTGACAAGGCGACAAACGCTATGCTAGATTCTGTATATCCTTTGGGGTACTGGACAAAGTGCTTATTTTATAAGCACTCTACCAAAAAAGAGTGGAAAGATAGACTCAGCCCTATCTTCTTGGTTGCCATCAAGAACTCTTTTCGGTTTGTTCAGTATCCCTTTTTTTCGCCTGCTTTTTTCAACTTCCCTCCCTTTAGGCATTAAGTTATTTTGTTAAGTTTATGAAATTAAATGAAAAATTTTTATTTTATAGAGTTTCCTTTCTGCAGGTGCTGCTGATTTTATTGGCGGGAGCGGTTCTTCCTTTCCCCCGGTCTGCCCACGCAGATACCTTGAGCATCCTGCCGCCTGTTGTGGAATGCGTGAAAATGGCGCTCAAAGCCCATTCCAACCCTGGAAAGCTTGAAAGATCCAAAGCGATTGACCTGGAGCACCGCGTGCGTCTTGCGTACGAGAGGATCCTGGTTAGGAAGGAACAGATTGGGATTTCCCGTGAGGTGCAGGGGCATTTCGAGAAAGCCGTCATCAATGCTGAAAGAAAGTTTGAGGAAGGGGAGGGGGACGTCACCCAGGGGGCACTGACCAAGCTTAAACTGGGGCTGGCAGGTACGTTGAATGACATCAACCAGTTTGAGAGTGATATTTCACTGGCGCGGCTCGACCTTGAGGAGATGATGGGCGTGCGCATCGATCCGGAATTCAAACTGGCGGATGATTCCCTGTTCCCCCCGT
>NZ_HG422173.1:2411390-2423665 GCF_000341545.2 Nitrospina gracilis 3/211 | reverse complement strand
AAGGATTTCGTTGGAGAAGTCCATGGTGCGGGTGAACCAGGCTCGCTCTGCATTCGATCTTGCCCGAAAAAACCGCAGGATGACCCGTGCACTTCTGGTGACCGAAGTCGCCAACTATGATTTCGGGATCGGTGACGAAAAGGACCTGTTCGAGACCCTTATTATTTACACCCGGGTTCTGGTCGGGTTTTATGATGCATTGTACAACTTCAACGAGTCGGTGGCGAAATTTGAGAGGGAGGTTTTTAGTACCAACCGGTAAAGTCCATTTTTTGAAGTAGTGAGGGAGCACGAACAGGAAATGCTGATGGCGGTTTTCTACCATTGCGAGGCGCTCAGAGTTCGGTGAAAACTCTTTTTTCAGATGACGATGTGTCTGAGGCAGAGCACTATTGGGTGGCGCTGAACATGGTTCTGGGCGTCGGCAAAACGCTGTTTCACCGGCTGGTCCAGGCATTGGGATCCCCCAGGAATGTATTTAATGCCTCGCGGCAGCAATTGATGCAGGTGGAGGGGATTGGTGCAAAAACCGCGGCACAAATCCAAAAATTCGACTTGGAGCGCAATCTGGACCGGGAATACCGGTTGATGAGGGATACCGGAGTGCGTGTGCTCACTTTGGAGGACCCGCGTTATCCGCCGCTATTGAAAGCCATTTACGATCCGCCTCCGGTATTGTATTTCAAGGGACGGGTTTTTGATGACGTGAGTTTTCCCTTTGCCGTGGTGGGTACCCGCGCGGCGTCGAGTTACGGAAAAATAGCCACCGAACGCCTGTGCAGTGAGCTTGCTCAACGCGGCGCGTGCCTGATCAGCGGCATGGCTCGCGGGGTCGATACCCTTGTACACATAACGGCGCTCAAGGAAAACGCAGTGACCCTTGCGGTGATGGGATGCGGTCTGACACACACGTATCCGCCGGAAAACCGCGCGCTCAAAGAAAAAATCATCGAGTCGGGCGCGATTATCTCCGAATTTCCCATGTCAACGAAACCGGATCGCAACAACTTCCCTGCTCGCAATCGCGTGATCAGTGGACTTGCGCACGGAACTTTGGTGATCGAAGCAGGGGAAAAGAGCGGTGCGTTGATCACTGCGCATTTTGCCTTGGAACAGGGAAGGGAAGTGTTTGCATTGCCCGGCAATATTTTTTCACCAAAAAGCCAGGGCGCGCACAATTTGATAAAAAAAGGGGCGAAACTGGTGGACGGCGTGGACGCCATTCTGGAAGAATTTTCCCCGGAAGTGCAACAAAATCTGGTTGCGAAAAAAAATGATGATGAAAAAATTGAATTGACAGATTTCGAAAAGCTATTACTTTCATTAATAGGCCACGAACAGCATCACGTTGATGATCTGATTGAACGCAGTCATTTGCCAGCGGCGGATGTTTTGGCTACACTTGTACAGTTGGAATTGAAAGACCGGGTTACGCAAACGGATGGCCTGTGGCACCTGGCCCGGTTTCCCTGAAGCATTGAGGTATTATGGGTAAATCCTTGCTCATCGTGGAGTCACCCACGAAAGTCGAAACGCTCAAAAAGATCATTGGGAAAGATTTCGTCGTCAAGGCCTCGGTGGGTCACATCAAAGACCTGCCGAAAAAGAAGCTGGGCGTGGATGTCGAAAATGATTTCAGTCCCGAATACATCACCATTCGTGGTAAGGGAAAAATCCTCAATGCGTTGAAGACAGCCGCCAAAAAAGCGGACAACATCTATCTCGCCCCCGACCCCGACCGCGAGGGAGAGGCGATCGCCCACCACATCTGCAACGAGGTTTCGAAAATCACGAAGGGCAAGATTTACCGCGTGATGTTCAACGAGATCACCAAAAAAGCCGTCACCGAGGCGATCAAGCATCCCACCGAATTGAATGCTAATAAAGTGAACGCACAGCAGGCCCGGCGTATTCTGGATCGTCTTGTGGGTTACAAGATCAGTCCCATCCTGTGGAAAAAAGTCCAGCGTGGACTCAGTGCGGGGCGTGTGCAGTCGGTGGCGCTTCGGATGATTTGCGACCGGGAAGAGGAAATCAAGAACTTCAAGAGCGAAGAATACTGGACCATCACCATCGATCTCGAAGGCAGCAAGGAGCCCGAATTTCAGGCCAAGCTGTTCAAGGTCGAGGGGAAAAAGGCGGAGATCGGCAACGAGGAACAGGCCCAGGCCATTGTCAAGGCGGTGGAGAAAGGGGAGTTCGTCCTCGAGGACATTGTCAAAAAAGAGAGGAAGCGCAATCCTTCCGCCCCCTTCATCACAAGCACCCTCCAGCAGGAGGCGTCCCGCAAACTCAATTTCTCTCCGAAGAAAACCATGATGCTTGCCCAACGCCTGTACGAAGGAATTGCGCTGGGTAAGGAGGGCACCGTGGGTTTGATTTCCTACATGCGTACCGACTCGACGCGGTTGTCGGAAGAGGCAATCGGGGACATTCGCCGTCTCATCGAGGACAAGTACGGCAAGGAATACGTGCCCAAGGCGCCGAATGTGTACAAGAGCAAGAAAACGGCGCAGGAGGCTCACGAGGCGATCCGGCCCACCAACATCATGCTTGAGCCAAAGTCTATCAAGGAATACCTCGAGAAGGATATGTACAACTTGTACGAGCTGATCTGGGCACGCACGCTTTCCTGCCAGATGGTTCCTGCGGTCCTGGATACAACCCAGTTTGACGTGGTAACTGACAAATACCTGTTTCGCGCCAACGGTTCGGTGATCAAGTTCGACGGGTTCATGAAGGTGTACGTAGAGGACACGGATGACGAAGGTGCGGGCATGAAGTCTACTGAAAAAATTCTCCCCGACATCAAAAAGGGCGAGATTCTCGAAATGAAAAAGGTCCTTCCGGAACAGCATTTCACCCAGCCACCGCCGCGGTTCACCGAGGCGATGCTGGTGAAAGCACTGGAGGAGAAAGGCATCGGCCGGCCCAGTACTTATGCCGCCATCATCAGCACCATCAAAGACCGCGATTACATCCGGAACGAAGACAAGCGCGTGGCACCAACGGAGTTGGGTCATCTGGTCTCGGAACTCCTGGTGGACAATTTTCCGGACATCATGACGGAGGAGTTCACGGCGCAGATGGAGGACCAGCTTGATCAGATCGAGGAAGGCAAGATCGAGTGGGTGGACACGTTGAAATCGTTTTACGGTCCCTTCGAGAAAGACCTGGTGGAGGCGGAAGCCAAGATGAAGGATATCAAGAGCCAGGTAGAGGAAACCGATGAGGTTTGCGAGAAATGCAACAGCCCCATGATCATCAAGTGGGGGCGCTTCGGCAAGTTCATGGCCTGCTCCGGCTACCCGGAATGCAAGAACACGAAAGAAATCGGCGGCAACAACGGCGAAGGCGGCAAAAAGGTTTCTGAAAAGGTGGATGACACTTGCGATAAATGCGGCGCCCAACTGGTTATGAAGATGGGCCGTTTCGGCAAGTTCCTCGCCTGCTCGGAGTATCCGGAATGCAAGTTCACCAAACCCATCAGCCTGGGCATCAAGTGCCCTGAGCCCGACTGCAAAGGCGACATCTCGCCGCGCCGTACGAAAAAAGGCCGTACGTTCTATGGATGCAGTGAATACCCTAATTGCAAATTCACTTCCTGGGACAAGCCGGTGGATGAAGCCTGCCCGAAATGCAACAACGCCTACATGGTCACCAAGTGGAAAAAGAATGAAGGCGAAAGCATTGTATGTCCCGGTTGTGGCTTCAAGAAATCGTCCGACGAAGCAGCATAACGTTTAAAAGAACCGGGAATCATGACATCGCATGTGACCATCATCGGGGCCGGGCTTGCCGGATCGGAAGCGGCCTGGCAGATCGCCGAGCGGGGCGGCCGGGTGGTTCTTTACGAAATGCGTCCGGAGCTCAAGACCCCGGTTCACAAAACCGACCACTGTGCCGAACTGGTGTGCAGCAACTCCCTTGGGTCCAACCAGGACACCTCCGCTCCCTTTTTACTCAAACAGGAACTGCGCAACCTCAACTCGCTTGTGATCCGTTCAGGCGACCGGCATGCGGTGCCCGCCGGCGCGGCTCTGGCCGTTGACCGCAATCTGTTTTCGGCGGAAATAACCCAGTCCCTGGAGCGGCATCCCAACATCACCCTGAAGCGCAACGAGGTGAAGGACATTCCATTTGACGGACCCGTCATCATCGCCACAGGGCCCCTCACTTCGCCCGCGTTGTCGGACCGCATCTCATCCCTGCTGGGCCAGGGCTATCTGTATTTTTACGATGCGCTTTCCCCGATTGTGGACACCAATTCCATCGATATGACCAAAGCATTTTTCGCGTCGCGTTACGGCAAAGGCGATGCGGATTACCTGAACTGTCCCATGAACAAGGAGCAGTACGATCAGCTGGTGGACGGATTGTGCAAGGCGGAGAAAGTACCTCTTAAGGAATTTGAAAAGCCGGTTTACTTCGAAGGGTGCATGCCGGTGGAGGAACTGGCATTGCGGGGTCCCAAAACCCTTGCTTTCGGCCCGCTTAAGCCGGTCGGCTTGAACCATCCGGAGACTGGGGAGAGGTTCCATGCGGTGGTGCAGTTGCGGCGGGAAAACAAGGAGGGTACCGCCTACAATCTGGTCGGGTTTCAAACCAAACTGACCTACCCTGAGCAGCGCCGCATTTTCCGCATGATCCCCGGATTGGAGAACGCGGAGTTTTTTCGGTACGGCGCCATTCACCGCAATACGTTTATCAATTCGCCGGAATTGCTGTCCGCCGATTTGAGCCTGAGGAAAAACCCGAATGTCTGGTTTGCAGGACAGATCACGGGTGTGGAGGGGTATGTGGAGTCCTGCGCAATGGGCCTGGTTGCCGGGCTCTGCGCTTTAAGCCGGGTACGTAACGCCCCCTTCACAAGGCCGCCGAAAGAAACGGCCATCGGTGCGCTGTTGCATTATGTGACGGAAGGCCCCCCTAAAGGGAATTACCAGCCCATGAATGTGAACTTCGGGTTGTTTTCGGGGGAAGAATTCAAAATCCGGGACAAGAAGGTTCGCAACGCCAAAATCATTGAGCGCGCCCTCGCTATGCAGAGGGAGTGGCTGAAAACCCTTTCCTGAACTTTATACGATACAGACCGCCAGCACCTGTTTGAGGTCGCAATCCCCCTTGAAGATTTTCCGGATGCCATCCTGCTTCAGGGTGGTCATACCGTCCTTGATGGCCTGATCACGCAATTCTTCGACCAGAGCCTGCTTCATAACCATGCGTTTGATATCCCCCGTGCCCTCCAGGACCTCGTGGAGACCGGTCCTGCCCGCATAACCGGTGTCGCTGCACTTCTCACAGCCCTTAGGCCCATACAGTTTAAGATCGTCAGAATATGGGATGTTGATATTTTTGGAGAAAAGTTCCGGATCCCCATACTCATTCACCAGGGTATCGTATTCCTCTTTGGTGGGATGGTATTCCTCCTTGCAGTTTTTGCAAAGCGTACGCACGAGGCGCTGGGCAACGATGAGCAGGAGTGCGTCGGCAAAGTTAAGGGGGTTCATGCCCATGTCGAGAAGGCGCGTGATGGTTTCCGGCGCGGAGTTGGTGTGCAGGGTGCTGAACACCAGGTGACCCGTGAGGGACGCCTCCAGACCGATAGCACAGGTTTCCGCGTCGCGCATCTCACCCACCATGATGACATCCGGGTCACCGCGCAGAAAGGAACGCATGGCGCGGGCAAAATCGAGCCCGATCTTGTTGAGCATCTGGACTTGGCGTAACCCTTTCTGCGTGATTTCCACCGGGTCCTCGGCGGTCCAGATCTTTTTTTCCGGGGTGTTGATGTAACCGAGGGTGGAGTGCAGGGTGGTGGTTTTACCGGAACCGGTCGGCCCCACAACGAGGATCAGGCCATAGGGTTTCCCCGCCATCGCCTGGATCAATTTCAGGTTGCGGTCTGAAAAATTCATTTTATCGAGCGGGATCGGCTTGCTGGCGGCAAGGATACGCAGAACCGCGTCCTCGTTTCCGCCCACGGTGGGGCAAGTGGCAAGCCGGTATTCCACTTCCCTTCCCCCGTATTTGAGTTTGATTTTGCCGTCCTGGGGCAGGCGTTTTTCCGCGATATCCAGACGTGCCATGATTTTGAGGCGGGACATCATGGCGAATTTGTACATGGGTGGAATTTCCTGGTACACGCGGCAGGCTCCGTCTTTACGAAAACGCACCACCATGTGGTCCTTGCCCATGCCCGGCTCAATATGTATGTCGGACACGCCGTTGTCATAGGCGTCGGTCAATATCTTGTTCACCAGCTTGACAATGGTGTTGTCGCTTTCGCTGATCGCGTTTCCATCCTCGTCCTCTTCTGAGGCCAGTTCGGTGTCTTTTTCACTTTCCAGCGCGTTGAGCAGGGTGGACATTTCTTCCAGAGGAGCCCCGGCCGACTCCTCCGCCACGGCGGCATTCAGAAAGTCACGGATGTCGGCCTTCAACCCGACGCGGAACTCAATCTTCTTTTTGACGAAAATGAGCTTGATGTTCTGGATTTTATCGAGGTTGTTGGGGTTGTCGATTACGATGACCACCTTGTCGTCTTCGCGTTCAACGGGTACCCAGTAATTTTTAGACAGAAAGTTAAGATTCAATCCTTCGAAAATGGTGGCGGGCAGAACCATTCCGTCTTCGTACCCCATGTACGGAATCTTGTAAAAGTTTTCCAGTGATTTTCCAAGTTCCTTTCTCGAGATACCGAGTTCATCCAGAAGGATGTTTTCGATATCAATCTGTTCCTTGCGAGCGCGGTTAATGGCTTTATTCAGTTCGATGTCAGTCAGCAAGCCCTGTTGCAGGAGATAAGAAAACTTCGTGGGTTTTTGTTGAACGAATTTCGACTGGTTGTAAAAAGCAAGGGCCAGAGTTTCGGAAACGACCTTGGCGCTTTTTTCGTCAATGACGTTAAAAGGCTGGTTGTTCTTTTTGTTGATCAACTGCAAAACCCCCATCATTTTGTCTTTATGGATGAGGGGAGTCACAAGCATGCTTTTGGTCTGGAAACCTGAAATTTTGTCCCAGGAACTGTCAAACGTCAGTTCAGGGTGAAACTTTTTCAATTCCCGGTCATCGTATACGTTTTTAATGACCACCATCCTCTGTTCCATGGCCACACAGCCAGCGATGCTCTGTGGAGCAATGGGAACCCGGATTTCATTGATTTTCTCACCGGATTTGACTTTGGAATAAACCTCGTTGCGCACCGGATCCACGGCATAAACCGTGATGAGGGTGGCATCGAACAATTCGAGAATACGATCTTTCAGGGAGATCAGGATTTCATCCACGTTTTTGGCGGAGTGGATGTCATTGATGATTTTGACGAGCTTTTCCTGCAGTTCGGCAGAGGAGAGCGGTTTGGAACCGGGCGTATCCATGGTCGGGGAATTTCTTGCAGTCATGGTACTGTTCCCATCCAGTTTGGTTACTAAAAATCCCAAGTAGGGTGCAAGTTCCTTGGAAATTTTAAAATCCTGTTCCGAGAACCCGCCGTTTCCAATCTTGTTGACGAATTCCACGATCCCCACAACTTTTTTCTTGTAGGGCAGGGGCAAAACCATCAATGACCCGGTTTCGAGATTCAACACGTCATCAACGGTAGAGCCGATTTTGAGGTTGGGGTTCATGGTCAGAATCGAACCCAACTCACCCGCACTTTTTAATAAAATCGGCCGTCCGTTGAGCGTTGCGTGCCCCACCAGCGTGTCGCTATTTAAGCGGATCCGACGCTCTTCAACTTCGTAACCCAACGCATGACAGGAAACCAGTTGCTTGCTGGCCCGGTCCAGTTTGTAAAGGACCACCGATTCGCTGGGAAACAACGCTTTCAATTCTTCCAGAAGTTGCGGAAGCAAGGCGTGCAGGTCTTCCGATGACTGGATTTGGGCGCTGATTTCCTGGGCTTTCTGTTCCAGAGCAGCGGAGTCGGTCGTCATACAAGTTAATCAACAAGGACAGGAACAGCCACTTCGCAATGCGACGTCTTCGACCACCCGGGTCAGGACTGATTACTCCATGCGATGCATTTGGGAGAAAACAGTATAAAGTCTTCCCCAATTAACTTCAATGGTTTCCGGGAGAAGAACGGTGCCCTACTGAATGCAGACGGCGAGCACCTGTTTTAGGTCACAATCGCCTTTAAAGACCTTCCAGATGCCATCCTGCTTCAGGGTGGTCATTCCATCCTGAATGGCCTGCTGCCGAAGTTCTTCTACCAGCGAACTTTTCATGATCATGCGTTTGATATCGTCCGTTCCCTCAAGGCATTCGTGCAACCCGGTACGGCCCGCATACCCGGTATTGCTGCATTTTTCGCAACCCTCCGGACCCTGCAACATGAGATCATCGGAGTAGGGAATGTTGATGTTTTTGGCGAAAAGTTCGGGGTCGCCATATTCTTTCACCAGGGTGTCGTACTCTTCCTTGGTGGGGTGATATTCCTTTTTGCAGTTTTTGCAGAGGGTGCGTACCAACCGCTGGGCAACAATAAGCAGGAGGGCGTCGGCAAAATTCAGGGGGTTCATACCCATGTCGAGAAGACGCGTGATGGTTTCCGGGGCGGAGTTGGTGTGCAGGGTGCTGAACACCAGGTGACCCGTGAGGGACGCTTCCAGACCGACGGCGCAGGTTTCCACGTCGCGCATCTCACCCACCATGATGACGTCCGGGTCGCCGCGCAGAAACGACCGCATGGCGCGGGCGAAGTCGAGTCCGATCTTGTTGAGCATCTGCACCTGGCGGAGCCCGTCCTGGGTTATTTCCACCGGGTCCTCGGCGGTCCAGATCTTTTTGTCCGGTGTGTTGATGAAACCGAGGGTGGAGTGCAGGGTGGTGGTTTTACCGGAACCGGTCGGGCCCACAACGAGGATCAGCCCATAGGGCTTGGCCGCCATGGCCTGGATCAATTTGAGGTTGCGGTCGGAGAAGTTCATATTCTCCAGCGGGATCGGCTTGCTGGCGGCAAGGATACGCAGAACCGCGTCTTCGTTTCCACCCACCGTCGGACAGGTTTCAACGCGGTACTCGATGTCTTTCTTGCCGTATTTCATTTTGATCTTGCCGCTCTGTGGAAGCCTTCGCTCAGCAATATCCAGCTTCGACATGATCTTGATGCGGGAGAGAAATGCCTGTCGGTACATGGGCGGAATTTCCTGATACACACGGCAGGAACCGTCCTTGCGAAACCGGATGCGCATGGACTTTTTTCCGAGGCCCGGTTCGATGTGGATATCCGACACACCGTTGTCGTAGGCGTCGATCAATACCTTGTTCACCAGCTTGACGATGGTGCTGTCGGTTTCGCTGATGGCGCTGACTTCATCTTCCTCACTACCCGCATCGACCTCAACATCCTTTTCACTTTGCAGAGCGCTCAGCAGGGTGTCCACGTCCCCGGTATCCGCAGGCATGGCGCCGGGGCTGTCGTCTTCAGGAGTGGCATTGAGAAAGTCGTGAATGTCCGCACGCAGTCCTACTTTGAATTCGAGGGTCCGTTTGGTGAAAATCAGTTTGATACTTTGAATCTTGTCCTGGTTGGCCGGGTTGTCGGTAAGGATGGTAACCCGGTTCTGCTCTTCATCTTTGGCGATGGGAAGCCAGTTATTCTTGAGGAGAAAGTTGGTGTTGAGACCGGTGAACAATGATTGTGGCAACACGATATCCGGGGAATAGCCGTAATAAGGAATGTTGTAAAATTCCTCCAGGGATTTGCCGAAATCACTGCGGTTGATTTTGTATTCGTCGAGAAGAATGGTCTCGATATCGACACCGCTGGTACGTGCTTTTGAGATCGCCTTGGTCAATTCATCCTGGGTGATGATGCCGTTGTTAATGAGGTAGCTGAACTTTGTCGGCTTGGCCATCTTCTGTTTCTGCTTGTTCTTGATGGCCAGCGCCAGGGAATCCGCGATGGTCTTGATGCTCCTCTCATCCTGCGGGGTGAACGCGATTTCATTCTGCTTGTTGGCTAACTGCAACACGCCCATCACCTTGCCTTCGTGCACAAGGGGGGCGACCAGCATGCTCTTGGCTTTTTCCCCCAGCGAATTTTCAATGGTTCGCTCGTAAATCATCTCAGGGTGGTATTCCACCAACTCCACCTGGTCATGCACGTTTTTACATTGAGAATACGTTTTTCTATTGCCACGCAACCGGGCAGGGTGGCAGGACCCAGGGCACAACGGACTTCGCTTTCTCCCCCACCGGTCTTCAGTTTGGCAAACAGCTCTTTTTTTGCCGGATCGAGAGCATAAATGACTGCAAGCCTGCAATCGAATAACTGCAGGATCGGCATTTTCAATTCCATCAGGATTTCATCCAGTGTCCCGGCGGAATGAATGGCATGCGAAGTGGCCTGGATTTTTTCATCAATGATCTCGGTCTGCATCTTGACGATGGCATGACCCAGGGTGCTGGCCAGTTCCTTTGCCAGCCGGACGTCTTGATCGGTGAAGTGGGGTTTGCCCCGTTTGTTGATGACCTGAAGGACCCCCATCATCTTGCGGTTGTGGGGCAGTGCTACTACCAGTACCGACTTCGTCTTGTATCCCAGTTTTTCGTCAAAGGATTTTTCGAGGGTCAACTCAGGATGAATGCGATTTAACTCTTTGCCGTCGTATGCGTTGAGAATATTCAGCGTGCGGCCCGATGCCGCGACAAAACCAGCCAGGCTTTTGGGCGAGATATCCACCCGGATCTCTTCAACCTGGTTGTCCTTGAAGTTTCGGGAGAACAACTGGCGTTTGGGGCGATCGATGGCAAATACCGTCACCTTGTCAGCATCAAACAGTTCCCTGAATTCACCGATCAATTCAAACAGGGTTCGGGTGATGCTGTTGGAGGACAGGATTTTGTTGACCAGGGTGCGCAGTTTGTCTGCGGAACGACGCTCGCGGCCAGCGGCCTGCGTCTGTGGAGCAGTCTGGCGGACGGCCCGTTTTTGCGCGGGATTTCCCGGAGCCTTCGGGTTTCTTTGCGGAGGCGAATCGTTCAAGGTGGTATGAAACCTTATAAATTAACGCTAAGTGTAATTCTAGTAGTACATCATTAATTTTACAAGGTTTAGAGGGGTTTTAAAATTATTTTTGGGTGGAGTGCCGAATTGGTCGGGAAATGCGGGCATTTGCGGTAGCTTTGAGGACTTTTTTTAAGGGTTGCGGATATTATTAGATGTCGAGGTCTTGGAAAAATACGGCTTTCTCTTTAATGAACTTGAAGCGGTTCTGGGCGTCTTTGCCCATCAAACGGTCGAAAGTGACGTCGGTATTCCTGTCATCGGCGATAGTGACGCGGATCAGGGTGCGGTTGGATTTGTCCATGGTGGTGGTTTTGAGGTCGGAGGAGGGCATTTCTCCCAGACCTTTGAAGCGGCCGATTTCGTATTTTGCACCGTTCAGCTTGGAGACGATCTTGTTCTTTTCTTTGTCGTCAATAGCGTAAAAAGTTTTTTTGCCGGCATCGATGCGATACAAAGGGGGCTGGGCGATGTAGAGATGATTTTCGTGGATCAGGCGCGGCATGAAACGGTAGAAAAAAGTGAGGAGCAGGGTGCAGATATGGGCCCCGTCCACATCCGCGTCGGTCATGAGAATGATTTTTCCATAACGCAGTTTTTCATACTGGTAATTGGGTTCGATTCCTGTTCCGAGGGCGGAGACGATGTTCTGGATTTCCTGGTTGGCGAGGATCTTGTCCTTGGTCGCGGTTTCTACATTAAGAATTTTGCCACGAATGGGAAGGATAGCCTGCGTTTTGCGATCGCGTGCCTGTTTGCTGGAGCCGCCGGCGGAATCGCCTTCACAAATGAACAGTTCGGACTCATCCCGGAGAGTGGACGAACAGTCCGAAAGCTTTCCCGGCAGATTGAGCCGGTGCGAGATGTTCGATTTTCGGTTGACCGAGTCCTTGGCCTGCCGGGAGGCGATACGCGCCTGCGCCGCCAGGATGATTCGGTTGGACAGCATGTCCCCCTGCGTCTGGTGTGTGTTTAAAAAATCTTCCAGCGAATGACGCACCACGGAGTCCACCTGCGACGTGATGTCCGAGTTGAGTCGCCCCTTGGTCTGGCCCTGGAACTCGACATCGCCCTGCAAATAGATGTTGATGATGGCAACGAGTCCTTCTTTCACGTCGTCTCCGGTGATTCCGGAAACGCCTTTGGGTAACAGGTTGCGTCGCTCGATGTAGGCGCGAAGCGCCTTGGTGATGCCGTTGCGGAAGCCGTTTTCATGGGTGCCGCCGTCGATGGTTTTGATGGCGTTGGCGTAGGAATGGAT
>NZ_HG422173.1:2406774-2411290 GCF_000341545.2 Nitrospina gracilis 3/211 | reverse complement strand
GTCGATGGTTTTGATGGCGTTGGCGTAGGAATGGATCACCGTATCGGTTTTTGACGTCCACAAAAACGCCACTTCCAGCCTGAGCTCCTTATCCTCCTTCTCCACGTACATCGGTTCCGGGGTGAGCGACGCGTTGGCCGGGGTGATCTTGCGGATGAAGTCCTTGATGCCTTCCGGGTACTGGAACACGTGGGTGTTTTTGTTTTCACGCACGGTGATCTTCAGTCCCTTGTTGAGGAAGGCCTTCGATTCCGCCTGCTCGAGGATGGCTTTCACGTTCCACGTAATCTTGGGGAATATTTTCGGATCCGGCCGGAAGGTGATTTCTGTACCGCGGTTGCGGGTGGCTTTGCCTTTTTTCAGTTTGCCCTCGGCCTTGCCGCAGGAATAGCTCTGTGTCCACTCGAAGCCATCGCGCCGGGAAGTCGCGGTGAGGGATTTTGACAGCGCGCACACCACCGCCATGCCAACGCCGTGCAGACCGCCGGACACTTTATAATTGCCTTCCTGGAATTTGCCGCCTGAATGGAGCGTGGTGAAAAGGATTTCCATCGCGCTCTTTTTGGTTTTGCGGAACGTGTCCACCGGAATGCCGCGGCCGTTGTCCTTGATGGTGATCTCGTCTTCGCTGTGGATGGTGATCTCTATGTGATTGCAGTGGCCGTTGAGCGCTTCATCGACGGAGTTGTCGAGGATTTCCCACACGAGATGATGCAGTCCTGTGGACGAGGTGGAGCCGATGTACATGCCCGGCCGTTTGCGGACCGGTTCCAGCCCTTCCAATACCTGGATATCTTTTGCCTGATATGTGCTCATTGTCTGATTCAATTTTCCAGAATGCGGACGACCTTGACGCGCTTGACCACACCGACGCCCTGGCTTCCACGGTTGTATTCCGGCACCGCCGTCATTTTGAGTTCTTTGGTTTTGCCGCTATCCAGCAGAAGTTCCACCGTTTCGCGTTTTTTCACACACTTTGCGGCGAGGAACCGGCTGTCGCCAACGTTGATGAGGCGGACTCCCACACCCGCCCCGCTCAACTGCGTGATCTTATCCAGCTTCACCAGCATGCCTTTGCCTGCCTCCGTCAGCAGAAAGGCATGGGTGCCGACGGTTTGGATGACCGTTATCAGACGCGCGTTGTTTTTCAGTGTCATCACCTTCTTGCCAGAGCGGGTGGTCTCGCTCAGGTTTTCCGTAGCGAAGCGGAACCCGTAGCCTGCTGAATTCACCAGCAACAGTTCCGCGTCTTCCTCCTGGCCGATGCCATCCAAGGGAAGGTTTTGCTGCTCGCCCTTGGCCGCTTCCCGAGCTTCCACCGACTGTGGCGACAACAACGGAAGCATTCTGATCACGCGCTCTCCGTCTCCGAACTTGAACAGGTTCTGGATGGGTTCGCCGAATCCACTGCGGGTGTAGGGCAGGGCGTGCACCTTCTGCACGTACACCACGCCATGGGAGGTGAAGAAGGCGACCAGATCCGCCGTGTTGACACGCACCATTTCCAGCAGGCCGTCATTTTCCTTGTACTTGAGGGATGCCGGATCGGATACGGATTTCATCTTGCGGAGCCAGCCGTTTTTGCTGACCACCAGGGCTACGTCCTCATGCTCGATGAAGTCCTCAGCGTTGAATTCCACCCCGTCATCGGAACCAAACTGGGTCCGGCGTTTGTCGCTGTACTTGTCCGTGATCTCCTTCAATTCGGCTTTGACTTCCTGCCAGATTTTCTTTTCGGACTTCAGGATGTCTTTCAGCCGCTTCTGTTCCTTTCTCTTTTCCTTCTGTTCCTGCAAAATCTTGTCGATTTCCATCGACACCAGCCGGTAGAGCGGGATATCGAGAATGGCGGCCGTTTGTTCGTCGTCCAGTTTGAAAGTCTTTTTGAGTTTCGTCGCCGCTTCGTCCTTGGACTTGGACGACCGGATGAGTTTCAGTGCCTTGTCGAGATCTTTGAAGATGACCGCGAAGCCGTCCAGGATGTGCAGCCGTTTTTCCAGTACTTCAAGGTCATATTTGATGCGGCGGGTCACGACGTCCTTTCGGAAGTCGAGGAAATGCAGGCACAGCTCGCCAATGGACAAGCGTTCGGGCTCGCCGTTCGGCTTCAGGCAGTTGAAATTGATCTGGAAACCGCTTTCCAGGTCCGAGTGCTTGAACAGGTAGGCCATGATCTTGTCGGGGTCGCTTCCGGATTTGATCTCCAGCACCACACGCACGTTTTCGTCACTTTCGTCGCGAATGTCGGTGAGAGCCTGCAGTTTTTTGGCGATGATGATTTCCGCGATCTTCTCGATCAGCCGCGCCTTGTTGACGCCGTATGGAATTTCGGTGATGACGATCTGCGTTTTGCTCCGCGGCAGGGTTTCCATCGTCCATTTGCCGCGCACCTTCAGGTTGCCGGAGCCTTCCTCGTACATCTTTCGCAGTTCGGTTTTGGAATTGAGCAAAATGCCGCCGGTAGGGAAGTCCGGTCCCTTGATGTGTTTCATGATTTGCGTTGTCGTCTGCTTGCGGTCGTCAATGAGCGACATGAGCGCGTTCATGACTTCTTTCAGGTTGTGGCTGGGAAAGGAGCACGCCATACCCACGGCGATTCCCGAGGACCCGTTGATGAGCAGGTTTGGCACCTTCGACGGCAGGATTACGGGTTCCTGCAGGGTGTTGTCGTAGTTGGCGCGGAACTCGACGGTGCTTTTCTTAATGTCGGCCAGCATGTAGCTGGTGATAGGCGTCAGCTTGCCTTCCGTGTAACGGTATGCAGCAGGGGAGTCGCCGTCCACCGACCCGAAATTGCCCTTGCCGTCCACCAATGGGTAGCGCATGGCAAAGTCCTGAGCCATCCGCACCATGGAATCGTAGGTGGAAGTGTCGCCGTGCGGATGAAATTTACCCAGCACTTCTCCGATGATTTTGGCTGATTTCACCGGCTTGGCTTCCGCGCCCACACCCATGCCGTTCATGGCATACAGGATGCGGCGGTGGATCGGCTTCAATCCATCGCGCACGTCCGGCAGGGAACGGGACACAATGGTCGATAATGCGTAGGTGAGGAACCGGTTCTCCAGCTCCTGAGTGATATCGGATTCTTTTTCGTTTGCCATGATCTGTGGTGAAACAGGGTGATTTGCCAGAGGACCGGCCTCCGTTGCGAAGGGCGGGTCCGGGGTCCATCATCTCTACGTCCACGATGGAGGAGGATGGGAAACAGGGCCCAATGTTAAATTAGGGCCCGGGACCGAATGCGTCATTAGAGGGTATTTTATACCCTTTAAAATTAATGACTTAAGCTAAATGACTAACACAGTGCCTGAACTTTGTAAAGGGCAAAATACACCATGTTGTGGACTCGACTTTCTGATATATACCATATATTGTAATATTGTCATGCGGGAGCTTTTTGCGAAAGAAAAGAAACATTCCGCAAATAAGGAGGCTGGAGAATGGGTTTTCAATTTCCCGGATTCCATGCCATGATGTATTTAAAGGAAACTTTTTAGGGGTTTTGCCATCCTAAAACCAACGGAAAAGAGGGCCGATGGGCCTTGCTTTTCCGGATTTACGGAAGCCATCCCTCAGGCCGCCTTGCCAAGCGCAGCCTTGAATCTTATAAAACTCGAATAATGACACGCGTCATCCAATCTTTTTTTGCGATCCATCCCGGGAGCGATTTATGTCGGATCAAGATTTACAGGTAAAAATCATCGGGGCCCTGAAGACGGTCATGGACCCCGATCTGAACAAAAATATAGTGGACCTCGGGTTTGTCAAAAACCTCGAAACCAAAGACGGCAAGGTGAAGTTTGACGTGGAGTTGACCACTCCCGCCTGCCCGGTGAAAGAAGAGTTGAAAAACGAATGCCAGACCAAGGTCGGTGAAATCGAAGGCGTGAAGGACGTCACGGTCAACATGACCTCCAACGTGCGTCCTTCAGAGCATCAGCAACCCATCCTGACCGGCGTGAAAAACATCATCGCCGTGGCCAGCGGCAAGGGGGGCGTCGGCAAGTCCACTGTCAGCACCAACCTGGCCATCGCGCTCAGCCTGAGCGGTGCCAAAGTCGGCCTGATGGACGCGGACATTTACGGCCCGAGCATCCCGAAAATGCTGGGCATGCCCATCAAGCCGCCGAAGGGTGCGGACAACAACAAATTCTTCCCGCACGAAAAATACAATCTGAAAGTCATCTCTGCCGCCTTCCTGACGGAAGAGGGGCAGCCGCTCATGTTGCGCGGTCCCATGCTGGGCGGCATCATTCAGCAGTTCCTGCAGAACGTGGAGTGGGGCGAACTGGATTATCTGGTCATCGACCTGCCTCCGGGCACGGGCGACGTGCAATTGACCCTCACCCAGCGGGCTCCGTTGTCCGGCGGTGTGATCGTCACCACCCCCCAGCAAATCAGCGCCATCGACGCCGACAAGGGCGTCAAGATGTTCCGGCAGGTGAAGGTTCCTGTTTTGGGTGTGATTGAGAACATGAGCTACTTCGTCTGCGACGGTTGTGACAAAGAACAC
>NZ_HG422173.1:2366500-2406674 GCF_000341545.2 Nitrospina gracilis 3/211 | reverse complement strand
GGGCAGAAGCTGGCCGACGATTCCAAGGTGCCTTTCCTGGGTGACATTCCCCTCATTCCGGATGTGGTTGCCGGGGGCGATACGGGCGTGCCGATCCTCCTGAGCAATCCCGACTCTCCGGCCTCTTTAGCCTATAAGGAATTGGCGGGAAAAGTCGCGGCGCAGATCAGCATCAACCAGGCGAGTGCGGAAAAGAAAATCGATTCCAGTTTCGAACTGGCCTGGAAAGCGTGACGTCTTCAAGCTGAGCACAATAGAAACCTGAAACCGGAATGGGTATGAGCGAAGAGCCAAAGAAAAAAATGGAAGAGAGTGAAATGACTCCCAGCGATGTGAAGCAGGTGGACGAATCCACGCTGGGAATCACCTGGCCGGATGGACACGAATCGGTGTATCCGGTGAAGTTGCTCCGCGAAAAATGTCCGTGCGCGCACTGCATCGACGAATGGACGGGTGAAAAGAAAATCAAACCGGGCATGATTCCGGACACCATTCGTCCCCTCAAGATCAAGGCGGTGGGGCTTTATGCCTTGCAGTTCGACTGGAACGACGGCCACAGCACGGGGCTTTACCCGTATGAATTGTTGCGGCGATTGTGCCAGTGCGGGGAATGTAAGACACAGAACGCGGCGTGATTCTGTAACGCTTCAAGCAATTCCAAATAAAAAACGGGTCGGCCTGTTAAGGCCGGCCCGTTGTTTTTTGTTCGCAGTGTGCGCTGTGTTACATGCCCACCTTGTCGCGTACCTCGTCCATCAGGGCCGCGTCAATCACCTTGATGCCCTTGGACTTGGCGAAGTTGATGACGGTCTTCTTGGCCATGCCGCGTACGAAGAAGGGGACCTTCTGGATGCGGTCTTTTGCTTCCTGCGTCCACTCGACGTCGCCTTCGTCGCTGGGCTCGGCTTTCTTGAGCTCTTCCTTGCCTCCGGCCAGCGAACTGCCCACCATGCCGAACGGCGTTTTGCCGAACTCAGAAGCGCCGCCTGCTTCCACGCCAAGTTTGCTCACGAACTCCGTCTCGAATTTATTGGTCAGCATGGCGATCATATGCCCGCACTTTTTGCATTTGAACTTGAGAGCGATGTTCTTGCTGTCATCGGTCATCAAGAGACCATCTTTTTGAGTTTCCATCTGCTCGTCGCAGGGAATGCAAAGGAACTTCATGGGTCCTCTCCTTAACTTGTTTTATTTCGATTGAATGAATTTCTCGATGCCATCGACGACAGCGCCGAGCGCTTGGCCGGTAATCGAATCGGGGTACTCGGTAACAAACAGTTTGTTTTTCCCGGACTCCTTCGAAACCCGGCTGTCAAAGGGGACCCGGCCCAGGAAGGGGATACCCTTCGTCTTGGCCAACTCCTCGACGTTCTGGCCCTCGAACAGGGTGCCTTCTTCGTTGCAATGCGGGCACACGTAGGTGGCCATGTTTTCCACCAGCCCGATGATCGGTACTTTCAGTTTTGAATTCTTGGTGATCGACTTCGACACGATGTGCTGGGAAATGGGGGAGGGGATGGTGATCTCCACCACGCCCGCCAGTTCCGGGATCAGGTCGCGGATGTTGTCGATGCGGTCGCTGCCCGGCGGCATGTCGATCAACAGATAATCCAGTTCACCCCAGATGGTGTCGCGCAACAGCTCCTGCAGGGCGGTCGATTCCATGGTGCTCACCCACACGGCGCTGGCTTTCTCGTCTTCCGTCCACATGACCGGTGCGTCGGCGCTTGGCAACAGCATGTCCATGGACATGATCTTGATGCCCAGCGCGCCCTCTCCCGGATTCACGCCTTCGTCCTCGACGTTCAATTTGGCGTCATTGGGCACGCCCAGGAGTTTGGCGACACTGGGGCCGTTGAGATCTGCGTCCAGAATACCCACCTTGTGGCCGCGTTGGGCCAGGCACGCCGCCACGTTGGCGGTGATGGAGCTTTTACCGACGCCGCCCTTGCCGCTCATCAGGCAAACCTTGTGTTTTATTTTATCCATCCTGGCGCGCAGTTTCTGCTGCTGGCTGACCACCTGCTCCACAATGTTGGAGCCGCCGTCAGAAGCCAGGTCGTTGTACGTTTTCATCCTGAAACTCCTTTGATTTGAATCGATTCGAGTATCTGGCTGTTGCGTCCGATGGCCCCTATCTTATAGAATTTGCCCCCGATTGGAAAGAATTAGTTTCCCCTCCGGATTTCAGCCTTTTGCCCTCTTGCGGGGCTGTAATGAGGGACTATATTAGTGTTGTGAGAAATGGTCCAATCCATCGGGAGGGTCAAGAGGAGCCATGAGTCCACCGCGCCAGAAAGCCAAACCCAACCATTCATGATCCACGTATAAACGTGGACGCTTCGCCAAGGCGGAGCACAATGGATAAAAATCGCGACGGTCCGCGACCGCCGCGATTTTTTTTCATGTAATATCCCCCCATGCGCCGCATCAAACTCCTCCTCGAATACGAAGGCAGTCAGTACCACGGCTGGCAGTATCAGCCGAACGGGATCACCATCCAGGAAGTGCTGGAGAAACGGCTGGAGACCATCACCGGCAAAAAGACCCCGGTGGTCGGTTCCGGGCGCACGGATTCCGGCGTGCACGCGGAAGGGCAGGTGGCGCATTTCAACACGGCGTCGAACATGACGCCGCGCCAGTTCCTGAAAGCGCTCAACAGCCTCCTGCCGCACGACATCGTGGTGCGGGCGGTGGAGGAGGTGGACTCGGATTTCCACGCGCGCAAATCCGCCAAGCGCAAGATCTACCGCTACACTTTGCTCAACCGGGACTACCCGTCCGCCCTGCGTTGCAGGCAGGCGCACTACGTCGCCCAGCCGCTCAAGGTTACGGCCATGCGCAAGGCGGCCCGGCATCTGGTGGGCAAACACAATTTCAAGTCGTTTCAGGGGGCGGGGTGCGAGGCCAAAAGCGCGGTACGGGAAATCCACGATCTCTCCATCAAAAAGCGCGGTGACTGGATCGAGTTCTCCGTTGACGGCAGTGGTTTTCTGAAACACATGGTGCGCAACCTCGTCGGCACGCTGATCGAGGTCGGCTACGGGCGTATCGAACCCGACGACATTAAAGCCATTCTCAAGGCACGCGACCGGAAAAAGGCCGGACCCACCGCCCCGGCGCGGGGGCTCTGCCTGGTCGAGGTGTTTTACGACAAGCCCAAGGCCAAACGCTGCAAGGTTTCCAAAAAAAAGTGATCGGCTTTCGACCGCCGCAGGTTTTCGGGTATAATGCTTCGTTTTAAATTTGAAAGGTGGCGACAGGTATGAGTCAGGAATACACGATTGCGGTTCTGCCGGGCGACGGCATCGGCCCCGAAGTGACCGCTGAAGCGGTGAAAGTCCTCCGGGTGGTGGAGACGCGCCTCGGCCTCAAATTGAATTTGAATGAAAAACCCGTCGGCGGCGCTGGGTACGAAGCAACGGGACACCCCCTGCCCGGTGAAACGCTGGAGGCGGCAAAGGAAGCGGATGCGGTCCTGCTCGGCGCGGTGGGCGGTCCCCAATGGGAAACCATCGACTTTTCTCTTCGACCCGAGCGGGCTCTTCTGGGCCTGCGCTCGGAACTCAATCTGTTCGCCAATCTGCGCCCGGCCAAGGTGTTCCGCGCGCTAACAGAGGCCTCGACGCTCAAGCCGGAGGTGGTGGAAGGGCTCGACATCCTCGTGGTGCGGGAGCTCACCGGCGGCATTTATTTCGGCGAACCGCGCGGGGTGGTGACGCTTCAGGGCGGCGAACGGCGCGGCACCAACACGCTGGTCTATACGGAAAGCGAAATCGTCCGCATCGCCAAAGTGGCCTTCGACGTTGCCCTCAAGCGCAACAAGAAAGTCTGCTCCGTGGACAAGGCCAACGTGCTGGAGGCCACCGGCCTGTGGCGCGAGGTGGTGACGGACCTTCATAAGAAAGAATTCAGCGGAGTGGAGTTGTCGCACATGTACGTGGACAACGCCGCCATGCAGTTGGTGCGCAACCCGAAGCAGTTCGACGTTATCGTCACCACCAACATGTTCGGCGACATTTTGAGCGACGAGGCCAGCATGCTCACCGGGTCGATCGGCATGTTGCCGTCAGCCAGCCTTGGCGGGAAGACCGCGATGTACGAGCCGATCCACGGAAGCGCCCCGGACATCGCCGGAAAAGACATGGCCAATCCGCTGGCCACCATCCTGTCGGTGGGCATGATGTTCAAGTATTCGCTAGACCGCGAGGACGTCAACACCGCTCTCGAAAACGTGGTTGAATCGATTTTGGAAGCGGGGTACCGTACGAAAGACATCATGTCGAAGGGCATGAAAGAAGTGGGTTGCAAGGAGATGGGCGACCTCGTCGTGCAGGCTCTGGAGAAGAAACTGTAATGCAGAAAAAAGAAGCTTACAACGTTGCGGTGGTGGGCGCCACGGGGGCCGTGGGCCGCACCATGATCGCCACTCTGGAGGAACGCAAGTTTCCGGTGGCGGAATTGCGTCTGCTCGCATCCAGTCGTTCAGCGGGAAGCGAACTCCCATTCCACGGCAAACCCGTCACTGTGCAGGAATTGAAAAACGATTCATTCCAGGACATTGACATCGCGCTGTTTTCGGCGGGAGCCTCGACCAGCAGGCAGTTCGGACCGAAAGCGGTGGAGGTCGGGTGCGTCGTCATCGACAACAGCAGTGCCTTCCGCATGGAGCCGGGTATCCCGCTGGTGGTGCCGGAGGTGAATCCCGACGCCATCGGCAGTGAGCCGGGAATCATCGCCAACCCCAACTGCTCGACCATCCAGATGGTGGTAGCGCTCAAACCTCTTCATGACCGTTTCCGCGTTCGGCGGGTCATCGTTTCCACCTACCAGTCGGTCTCGGGGTCCGGGCAAAAAGCTATTGACGAGTTGACGCACCAGAGTAAAAGCGCGCTCAACTGCGAACCACTGGTGAAAAATGTCTATCCGCACCAGATCGCGTTCAACTGCCTGCCGCACATCGACACGTTTCTTGACAACGGCTACACCAAGGAAGAAATGAAGATGGTAAACGAGACCCGTAAGATCATGGGTGACGACAGCATCCACGTCACGCCCACCACGGTGCGGGTGCCGGTGATGTATTCGCATTCGGAGTCGATTTATGTCGAGACCGATGAGGAGATCGATGTCGCCGAGGTGCGCCGCGTGCTGTCCGCCTTCCCCGGTGTCAGCGTGGTCGATGCGCCGGAGAAAAACGAATATCCCCTCGCCATCGATGCCGCCGGGCGGGACGAAGTGATGGTCGGGCGTATTCGCAAGGACCTCGCCAACCCGAAGGCTCTCAACCTGTGGGTGGTGGCCGACAACCTGAGAAAAGGCGCGGCGTTGAACGCCGTGCAGATTGCGGAAGCCCTGATCCGCTGACCCCCCCCTTACCACGGCAGGCGCACTTTTTCCCCTCCGGACTCTTCCCGGCCTTTACAAATCTCCAAAAATAATTAAAATACATATACTTACGAATTGCCGGCTCCCCGTCGGCACCTCGGAGATTTGATTCATGCCGGACCAATCAGCCGAAGATTTGCCGCGCGATCCGAATGCCCGCGGCTCCGAGTGGCGCCCCGCCGACTCCGCCGAACTTTCGCAATTGCTCCAGACGGCGGCGCAGGAGCGTAAAAACCTGCAACTCCTGCTCGACTACTTTGAGAACAACGTCGGCAAATTCTCCGACACGAAACAGTATTTCGAAAAATTCAATCAATCCCTTCCCGACACATTCAAAAAACTCGACACTCTGCAAAAGCGCCTGAAAGAGATGCAGACGCTTGAGGGGTCGATCGGCAAGTTCGAGTCCACCGCCTCGACGCTGGAGGTCCAGTTCAAGGAACTCAAGCAGGATCTCAAGAACGTGCGTGCGATGCATGATGAAGTTGAGCAGAGAACCAAGTCCCTCAGCCAGCAGAAACGCACCGCCGAGAAGGCCAACGAGGAAGCCGGACGGCTGAACGCGCTGGTGTGGGATATGGAAAGCAAGATCAACAAGCTGAAAGAAGACAGCGGGAAACTGCGCGATGCGGAAAAACGCGTCGCCAAGATCGAATCCCTGCTGAACAAGGCGGGTGGGCAGGTGGAGGAGGTGACGCGATTCCGCACGACGATGAAGGAGTCGTCCGGCCGTGTCGGTGATCTCAAAACCCTGGTCAAGGACCTCGACCACCGCTTCGCTACGGTGAAAAAAGACCGCGAGGTGGTGGGCCATTACCTGCGCGGGCTGGGGGACGTAAAACAGCAATTGAGCCAGGCCAAACTCGAAACCGACAGGGTGCTGGCGCAACGCGAGCAGATCCAAACTGTGCAGGAGACGGTGGATCGCCTGCTCAAGGAAACCGTCGACCTGCACGTCGAGGCCGACCGCATCAGCGAAAAAGCGGAGCGCATCCGTGAAGTCGGGGCCCGCATGGAAGAGTTGGAGGCGATGGCCGACAAGGTCAAAATCCAGCTGGTACAACTGCACGAGGACAAGGCCGAAGTCCACAAGCTGGAGGAGAAGATTGGCGCGCTCCAGTCCCTGCTCGAATCCACCATCCACAACAAACTGGAAAGCCTGCAAACCGAAGCGGGGAAGCTCGACACCTTTGCCGATCAACTTAAATCATTCGAGGACACGGCGCAGGAAACCGAACGGCGTATCGAACGCTTCCGCGAGGAGTTGAAAGACGCTTCTTCGATTGAGGACACCTTTGTCCGGAATAAAGAACTCGGCGAGGAAGCGGAGAAACGACTGGAGACGATTCTGGAAAAACGCGACTGGCTGAATGAGGTTGAAAAACGGGTGAACGATCTTTCCTCCATGATCCACAACATGGAGGAGAAACTCGAAGCCCAGTTGCAGAGAAAGGCGCTGATCGAAAAGCTGGAGAAAAAAATCGACGGTCTCGAGTTCTTCATCGAAGAGGCCAACGTCAAAACCGGCAGTCTCAACCGGCAGATCGGTCAACTGGAAGAAATGGAAGGGCGGCTGGCGCGACTGAAGGAGTTGGCCGACAGCATTGAGTCGCGCATCGAGCACGCCAGCCAGGAGAAAACGGACTGGGAAGAACGGGAGAAACGTCTCAATCATCTCGTATACACGATGACCGCGCTGGAGAAGGATCTCGATAAACGGGTGAAAGACGTCGATGCATCGCAGGAGAAGGTGGAAAAAATGGACGCGCTGAAATCCAGTCTCGATGCGGCCGTCGCCGACCTTGACTCAAAGCTTGTCGCTATCGACGAGCGGCAGAAGGCCGTTGCCGCCACCGACGAGAATCTCGACGCCATCGACCGTACTTTGAAAGACCTGCAACGGCGTCAGACGGAACTGGAAGAGAAAGAAGCGAACATGGTTCGCGCGGAGAAGCGGTCGCGTCATTTGGAAGACAGGCTCGCGGAGTTTGAAACGCGGGCGGAATCGGTGGCCGGTCATGTATCGAATGTGCGTGAGGTGCAGGAAAACCTTTCGCAGTTGGAGGCGCACATCGGCGAGGTGCAATCCGAGCGCGAACGGCTTGACCTCGAAAAGCAAAATCTGGATGATGCGCTGACGCACGTCAACGATCTTACCCGCACGGTAAATGAGAGTCGCGAGCAGGTGGAAGCTTTAGACAACCGGGTTCGCGACCTCGAATCGTTGGAAGTGCGCCTGAGTGAACTTCATGCTCTGTCTGCCGATATCATGGCGAAGATCGAGAACCTGAAACAGGAGTCCAATCTTCTCGATTCCACGGAGGACCGCATGGCCGAGCTCAAGTTTCTTCTCAAGAAGGCGGAGCGCGTTTCGCAAAACCTGAAAGAGGACACGGAGGAGTGACCCGGGCCCTTGATGCACAAACAGGGGAGGGGGCCCGGGTCATTTCCTCTTTAACTTCCACGTCCACCCTGCTACAACATTCGTTTTTACCGGAACCGTAACTTTCCTATCCCAGGAAGAAAGGACAATCGATGGCGGCAAACATTCTCGGCGTGATCGGCGGCAGCGGCCTGTACAACATGAAGGACCTCAAGGTGGAAAAGGAAATTGCCGTGGATACACCCTATGGTGCGCCTTCGGATCCGGTGGTGATCGGGGAGCTTGCGGGCACGAAACTCGCATTCCTGCCGCGCCATGGAGTCGGTCACCGCATCCCTCCATCAGAGATCAATTACCGGGCCAACATCTTTGCCATGAAAAAACTCGGCGTGGAGCGCATCGTGTCGGTCAGCGCCGTGGGCAGCATGAAAGAAGAGATCGCCCCCGGGCACATCGTTCTTCCCGACCAGTTTATCGACCGCACGCACCGGCGCATCGGCACCTTCTTCACCGACGGGATCGTCGGTCACGTCAGCCTGGCCGACCCCATTTGTGACGACATGCACGGCAAGGTGCTGGAAGCAAGCCAGAAAGCAGGCGCCGTGGTGCACCCAGGGGAGACCTATGTGTGCATTGAGGGACCGCAGTTTTCCACGCGGGCCGAGTCGAACGTGTACCGCAGCTGGGGCGTGGAAGTGATCGGCATGACCAATGTTACTGAAGCGAAACTGGCACGCGAGGCGGGCATTTGTTATGTTACCGTTGCCCTCGCCACGGACTACGACTGCTGGCACATTGAGGAGGAACCAGTGACGTTGGAGCAGGTGCTGGAGATCATGCACAACAACGTCGAACTGGCGCAGACAATCCTCAAGGAAGTGGTGACGCTTTCCGTCCTTGAACGTCAGTGCGAATGCGGCGAGGCGGCAACCAAAGCCATCGTCACCGATCCCACTAAAATTCCCGATCAACGAAAACGAGACCTCGAACCCCTGTTTGGAAAATTATGAACCGCAAGAAATCCGAATCCCTGTTTGAAGAAGCGCAACGCTACATCCCCGGCGGTGTTAACAGCCCTGTCAGGGCATTCAAGGCCGTTGGCGGCCACCCCCTGTTTATCCAGAAAGCCAAAGGCTCACGGTTGTGGGATGTGGATGGCAATGAGTTCATCGACTACAACGCTTCCTGGGGGCCGCTCATCTTCGGCCACGCGCACCCGCAGATTGTCGAGGCGGTAAAACGGGCGGCGGAGAACGGCACCAGTTTCGGCGCGCCGACGGAACTTGAAATCGAGATGGCGAAGAAGGTCATCGACTGCGTGCCCTCGATCGAAGGGGTGCGTATGGTGAGTTCGGGTACAGAGGCGACGATGAGCGCCATCCGCCTGGCGCGCGGCTACACCAAGCGCGACAAGATTGTCAAATTCGAGGGCAACTTTCACGGTCACGGCGACAGCCTGCTGGTCAAGTCCGGTTCCGGGCTGATGTCGTTGGGAATCCCGGACTGCCCGGGCGTCATCGAAGACCTGGCGAAGAACACATTGACCCTGCCCTACAACAATGGCGATGCGGTGGTCGAACTGTTCGACAAGATGGGGAGCGAGATCGCATGTCTGATCGTCGAGCCGATCGCCGGCAACATGGGGGTTGTCCCACCGAAAGAAGGTTTTCTGCAAACGCTCCGTGACGTCACGAGGCAGCACGGCGCTTTGTTGATTTTCGACGAAGTCATCAGCGGGTTTCGCGTGGGGCTGGGCGGCGCACAGAAGTTGTACGGTATCACGCCGGACCTGACCACGCTGGGCAAGATCATCGGCGGCGGCCTGCCGGTGGGTGCCTACGGCGGCAAGAAGGAGTTCATGGATCATATCGCACCGGTGGGTTCGGTGTACCAGGCGGGGACGCTTTCCGGCAACCCCCTTGCGATGGCCGCGGGACTGGAGATGCTGAACCTGCTTTCCGCCAAGGGAGTGTATGAGAGTTTGGAGGCGAAAAGCCAACGCCTTTGCGATGGCTTCCGCAAAAATGCGGAAGAGGCGGGCGTGCCTGCATTCTTCACCCGGGTGGGTTCGATGTTCTCCATGTTTTTCACGGATGAAGAGGTGGTGGATTTCGAAACCGTTTCCACCTGCGACCTTGAGTTTTTCAAACGCTATTTCAACGCCATGCTGGAAGCGGGAATCTACATAGCCTGCTCTCAGTTCGAGGCGGGATTCATGTCCGCCGTCCATACGGAAGAGGAAATCGAGCAGACGATCGAAGCCAACCGTGACGCCCTGAAAACGGCGAAGGGTTGATCAATATACATGCTGAATGTTTTGAGGGGACAAAGAGGAGAATCATGAGCGAAATCGTTGGTATTCAGGCAAGGCAGATTCTGGACTCACGGGGGAACCCGACGGTGGAAGTGGATGTTTTTCTGGAAGAGGGGCTCATGGGCCGCGCGGCGGTGCCATCCGGTGCGTCCACTGGATCGCGCGAGGCGCTGGAGCTTCGCGACGGCGACAAGAAAACATACATGGGCAAGGGCGTGCAGAAGGCGGTCAAGAACATCAACACCAAGATCGCACCGGAACTGGTGGGTATCGAGGTGACGGAACAGCGGTTGATCGACCGCATCATGATCGAAATGGACGGCACCGCGAACAAGGGCAAACTGGGTGCGAACGCCATCCTCGGCGTGTCGCTGGCGGTGGCACACGCCGCGGCAAACGATCTGGACGTCCCCCTGTTCAGCTACATCGGCGGGAGCAATGCGTGCGAGCTTCCGGTACCGATGATGAACGTGCTGAACGGCGGAGCGCACGCCGACAACAACGTCGATATCCAGGAATTCATGATCATGCCCGTCGGCGCCAACAGCTTTCACCAGGCCCTGCAAATGGGGACTGAAGTGTTCCATCACCTGAAAGCCGTGCTCAAAAAGAAAAAATACAACACGGCCGTGGGCGACGAAGGCGGCTTTGCACCCAACCTCAAATCCAATGCCGAGGCCATCGAGGTCCTGCTGGCGGCGATCAAGAGCGCCGGATACAAGGAAGGCAAGGACATTCTTCTCGCGCTCGACGTGGCGGCAAGCGAACTCTACAAGAATAAAAATATGTTCTGGAAGCGGAGAAAAAATCCAAACTCACTTCCGACGAGATGGTCGATTACCTGGCTAAACTGGTGAAGAAGTACCCGATCGTCAGCATCGAGGACGGGCTGGCTGAAAACGACTGGAAGGGCTGGGAGAAGCTCACCAAAAAAGTCGGCAACACCACCCAACTGGTGGGGGACGACCTGTTCGTCACCAATACGAAAATCCTGAAGAAGGGCATTCAGGAAGGGGTATGCAATTCGATTCTCATCAAGGTGAACCAGATCGGAACGCTGACGGAAACGCTGGAAGCCGTGGAGATGGCGAAACGGGCCGGGTACACCGCGGTTATTTCACATCGCTCCGGTGAGACGGAGGACACCACCATCGCCGACATTTCGGTGGGTGTGAATTCCGGCCAGATCAAGACTGGGTCGCTGTGTCGTACCGACCGCGTGGCGAAGTACAATCAATTGTTGCGCATTGAAGACATGCTTGGCCCGGCGGCCGTGTTCAAGGGTCGCGAGGTGTTCTATAATCTGGGGATGTAGTGTTCCATGGCCATCAAAACGAAACCGCTCAATAAAATCCAGGCTACGATAGGGCTCAGCCTTTTGCTGTTTGCCATTATGGTCGGGGTCGCGGTATTCAGCGACGATGGTGTGATGACCGTATTTAATTTCAATGATGATCTAGAGAAACTGAAGCAGGGAAATGCCTCTCTGGTTCAGGAAAACAAAGGATTGCAGAAGGAAATCGAAGCCCTCAAAAAGGACCCGCTGGCGGTAGAGCGGGTCGCCCGCGAAAAATTAAATCTGGTTCGCCCCGGAGAAACGGTTTACCGGATTGTACCCCACCCCGATAAACCCTGAATTCATGCAGCAGCAAATTTCTTAACGTTTGATTTCAAACCATTTATAACGAATTTGGTGCCTCGCAAGAGCTCAAGTTAATTCTTGGGAAGTGCTTATAAACCCCATATTTAAAAGTGTAATTAATGCCTCAAGTTTTTATTTATGGAAGGAAGTTTCGTTTTTGCAAAGTTTGAGCCAAACCGGTTTCGGAATTAGTGTAATAACCTATTGATTATTTTGAAATAAATGGTAAAGTAGATTCATTCCTCTTTGGGTAACAAGCAGATTCAAGAGTCAGGGTGTCCGTGTCGATAGGGCAGTACATCAAGTTCGATTGAGGCTTGGTTGGCAAATCCGGCACCTTGGCGGGTCCTCCCGGTGTGGCTGCACAGGTGGAGCTGAATTTGCGGGATACCCAACGATGCATAGCCATGAGGGGCGGAAAACAGGTGAAAATGCCTGATAAATGGGCTTATATCATTTTCATTTTCGTGAACTGAAGGAGGGAGCATGACCAAGCAAGATATTATCAACCATGTATCTCAGGAAGCGAGCCTGTCCCGGGCCAAAGCTGAAGAAGCGGTGGAAACCGTAATCAAGCTTATAAAGGAATCTTTGGGGCAGGGTGAACCTGTGATCTTGCGGCGTTTTGGAACCTTCCAGGTCAAGTCCAAGACCAAGCGCATGGGGCGCAACCCTAAAACCGGTGAAGAAGCTGAAATTTCCGCCCGTAAAGTGGTTCGTTTCAAATCCGGGAAGCACTTCAAGCAGGCTGTCAACAGTCAGGAAAATTGACTGGCGACGGCAGCCGTGTCACAGAATCAGCATGGCGTCCCCGTAACTGAAAAAACGGTACTTTCTCGTTATGGCTTCCCTGTACGCCTGATCCATCAGGGGTTTCCCGGCAAAGGCGCAGACCAGCAAATACAGGGTGGAACGGGGCAGGTGGAAGTTTGTGAGCAACCGGTCAACGTTGCGAAAGATTTGGCCGGGATATAAAAACCGGTTCGTCCAGCCTTCTACGTCCTTTTCTGTCGCTGTATCGAAATTGACCGACTCCAGTACACGGGTGCTGGTTGTACCCACCGCGAAAACGGGCCGTCCCTCGGCTCTGGCCTGGTGAATTTGGTTCCAGGTAGACGAGGGAATCCGGTAAAACTCCTCCTTCATTTGATGCTCCACCACCTTGTTTGTTCGCAGAGGCTGGAATGTTCCCGGGCCTACATGAAGGGTTAGAAAACTCAATTCCGCTTTCTCTTTCAATAAACTCATCAACTCGGGCGTGAAATGCAGGCCTGCGGTGGGTGCGGCAATCGCCCCGGCCTCTTCAGCAAACACCGTCTGGTAACGTTCCCGGTCCAGGGAATCCATTTTCTCTCCCAGCCCCCCTGAGCGCTTGATGTAATGCGGAAGGGGCATCCGGCCTATCTGGTTCAGAGTGGTTTTCAATAGTTCTTCACTGGAAAACCGCACCTGGGCCATTGCCTCCTCTACCCCCTCAAACACGGCACTCAATCCATTTCCAAACCGGAACGTTTGACCGGGCTTGAGCTTGGACAGTCCGCGTGTCAGAACAAGCCATGAGCCGGATTCCACCTTGCGGGCCAGAAGCCACTCCACCGGCTTGCCGTTATCGGTGCGGTGTCCTTCCAGTTTGGCCGGGAGCACGCGGGTGTTGTTGAAAACCAGAAGGGGGCGGTCAGTCAGAAATTCCGTGATGTGGGGGAACATCATGTGCTCAATTTTTCCAGTGATGCGGTTCACCACCATTAGGCGGGAAGCATCCCTTTTTTCAGTGGGGGTCTGCGCAATCAATTCTTCCGGCAGGTGAAAATCGAAATCAGATATATCCATGAAATCTATTGTATTATCAGATTTTTGATCGTTTGGGGGCAGGAAATTCGTATTGACCTGACTGGGCGTTTATTATATCCTGCGCGGACGTTTAAAATGGAGTGCTAACCGAAACTGCCAAACATCAGGGTGACAACAATGGCTAATGTTTTTAAATCGTTCGGATATCTATTTCTGACCTTATGCCTTTTTCTGGGTTACTCCGACACGGCCGACGCCGCCAAGAAAAAGGTCCCCAAGCGACCTAAATTCGTGGGTGCCACGAAGTGCGATGGGAGCTGTCACGATCCCTATTACCAGGCTTGGAAGAATTCACCCCATGGTAAAGCCTTTGATTTGCTGAAGGCGGGCAATGCCGCCGATGCCAAGAAAAGAGACGGCCTTGATCCGGAAAAAGACTACACTGCCGATCCGGCCTGCCTGTTCTGCCACACTACCGGCTACCGTCAGCGTGGTGGATTCATACCCCCCGGAACAAAATTCAAAGGCCGCGATGTTAGCACCCGAATCGACCCGACCGAGCCCAATCTGGAGCAAGTGGGTTGCGAGATGTGCCACTCGGTTGCCGGTGGTTCTCAATTCCGCGTTGTGATGAAAAACACCAAGGGTGATTTCAAGAAAGCGGAAACAGAGAAGTATGGCCTCCGCTGGGATTACAAGAACGTGTGCAATCGCTGCCACGGCCACAAGCAGAATCCGCATAAGGGCGAAAAGGTCGATCTGGAAGCGGCTCTGGCCAACGTTCATCCCTTCGCTAAGTTCATCACCGAAGATAACGCCGACCAGAACATCGTGAAGGACGGCAAGGTAAAAGACCGGGCGAAGGAAAAAGGCCCCTCTGAAGAAAAAGGCATCGTCATCGAAAACTGGAAGATTCACAAAGGCAAACTGCGCTTCCTGAAAGGTGGACGGGCCTTCAATTACAAGAAGGGCAAAATCTACTATAAATAACCATTTGGCGAATTTCGCCGTTATACTATCAGGGAGTGCCGGTTCGGCAACGAACCGGCCTCCCTTTTTTTTATGTCCAACGGTGGGAGCCTGCTATGGGGGATTTCGTCAAAAAAATCGTGTGCATCGGGGCCGGCTATGTGGGAGGGCCGACCATGGCCGTCATTGCTCATCACTGTCCGGATTACAAGGTGACAGTGGTGGACATTTCGCAGGAAAAAATAGCCCTGTGGAACTCGGATCAACTGCCCATTTACGAACCTGGCCTGTACGAACGTGTCGTCCAATGCCGGGGACGCAACCTGTTTTTCTCTACCGAAGTCGATAAGGAAATCGGCGAGGCTGATATCATCTTTGTCACCGTCAACACACCGACCAAGACCTACGGTGAGGGGGCCGGGCGGGCGGTGGATTTGCAGTTTATTGAACAGACCGCGCGACGCATCAAGGAAATTTCCAGGTCCGACAAAATTGTCGTTGAAAAAAGCACCATCCCCGTTCGGGCTGCGGAGACACTCAGACGAATTCTGCACTCCGGTAACAACAGCATCCATTTCGAGATCCTGTCCAACCCGGAGTTCATGGCGGAAGGCACCGCCATTCGTGACATGGAGGAACCGGATCGTATCCTGATCGGGTCCATGGATACCCCGCAGGGTCGCCAAGCCCGTGATGAGCTCACCCGCATTTACGGGCACTGGGTGCCCAAGGAACGGGTCCTGACCACCAATTTATGGAGCAGCGAGCTGTCGAAACTGGTGGCCAACGCCTTCCTCGCCCAGCGCATTTCGTCGATCAACAGCATTTCCGCCCTGTGCGAACAGACGGAAGCGGATGTGACGCAGGTGGGTCATGCCATCGGCATGGACACGCGTATCGGGGCCAAGTTCCTGAATGCCGGAATCGGTTTTGGCGGCTCCTGCTTTCGCAAGGACCTGCTAAACCTCATTTACCTGTGCGAGCATTATGGCCTTCATCCGGTGGCCGAGTTCTGGCAGAAGGTGGTTGACATCAACGATTTCCAGATGCAGAGGTTTGTTCAGCGGATGGTCAACGCCATGTTCAATTCCATCGTCGGCAAGAAAATCGCCGTCTTCGGGTTTGCCTTCAAGCCGGACACCGGCGATACCCGGGATGCACCGGCCATTCATATCTGCCGTGCGTTGCTCGAGGAACGGGCTTGGCTCAGTATCACCGATCCACATGCCCTTCCCAATGCTAAAAAAGATATGGAGGGCATCCCGGGTGAAATCGATTACCTGGAGGATCCTTACCAGGCGGTGAAGGGCGCGCATGCCATTGCCCTGTTGACGGAATGGAACCAGTACCGGAACCTGGATTATCGGAAAATCCACGACCTTATGGAAAAACCCGCATTCATTTTCGATGGGCGAAATCACCTCGACCACGATGCCCTGTTCGATATCGGGTTCAACGTGTACGGTGTTGGCAAACCGGCACGGGAGCACTTTGAATGAGTTGACAAGGGGGATCGGGTGGGGACCTCACCCGGCCTTGTCCGGCGTGTGACAGAAGGTGCAGTCTTCCATTCTTCGGTGCGGCATGATGGGGATATTGCTTGCCTGCCCGGTGTGGCAGTTCAGGCACTGGGCGGCCTTGGCCCGGGGATCGTGAAAATCCCGTTTGCTCAAGTGCGGAGCCGAGTCCAACAACATATAAACGAACATTCCGGCAATGATCACTCCCAGCACCGCCATGGCCTTGTAGAAGTTGATCTGGCCCTTCAAATCCTGTTTCTTTTTTTTGCCATTGGATTGAATCTCTTTCAACCTGCCTGGGCGATGACATCGATTTCCACCTTCGCTCCTTTGGGTAAGGCCGCAACCTGCACACAGGCCCGCGCCGGTTTCCCGGTGGCGAAATATTTTTCGTACACACCGTTCATTCGGGCGAAATGGTTCATGTCGGCAAGGTAGACGTTCGCCTTCACCACATTCTCGAATCCCAGTCCCGCGGCTTTCAATATGGCGCCAATGTTTTCCAGGGTCCGCTCGGTTTCTTCTTCTATTTCCCCGGACAGGAACTCGCCCGACTTCGGGTCGAGCGCAATCTGGCCGGAGGTGAACACAAACTGCCCGGCGCGGATGGCCTGCTGGTACGGGCCGATGGCCGCCGGGGCGTCCTCGGTGTGAATGGCTTGTTTTTCCATGGTTCTCGCTTTCAGTAACAGGGTGTGCGGAATCAAACCGCCATTTTCTTGATAAAGGGATAGGATTTCAACTCCCTTCCCAACCGCGCCAGAATGAGGCGGTGGGTGATGGACTCGATCTCCGCTTCACTCCCTTTGGGAATTTTTAATCGGTCGGTGTGCTGGATATCCAGTGTCAGGAGCTTTCGCAGGTAATTGAGGGTGCCGTTCTGGATACGGGCCTCCAGCACCGTCTGGTCCTGGCAAACCGCGCACAGAATGCCGTGCCGTGTGTAGCTGAAGCCCACCCAGCGGGACCGCGGCTCCTCCCGGCATTGAATGCACCGCTTCAGACGCGGTGTGTATCCCGCCAGCGCCATGATCCGCATTTCGTACAGGCGGCACAACGTTTCCAGGTCGCCTTCGCCCTCCACCTTGCGCAGGGCCTTGCACAGCAGGTCGAAGGTTGGAATTTCCGGATGTGCTTCCGCTACGAGGCTCTCCGACAACTCGACGAAGTAAATGCCGGTGTAAAACTTCTGGGGGTGCTCCCGCACTTTCTGGAAGGAGTGCACGATGTCACACTGGTTGAGGCGGTAGAGGTCCTGATGCTCCTTGCCAAAATAGATGAGCGACAGGTGGGTCATCGGTTCCAGGCACGCGCCGAATCGGCTTTTGATGCGCCGGGCCGCCTTGGCGACGACCTTCACCTTGCCGTACTCCCGGGTGAACAGGGTGACGATCTTGTCAGCGTCGCCCAGGTTCATGCTGCGCAAGACAACGGCCTGCGTTCTATACAGCGGCATGGGTGTGGGTTTCCAGGTCCAAAAGAAATTCCTTGATATGCAGGCCCCCGGTGTAGCCGCCCATTCCTCCGTCGGCATGGATCACACGGTGGCAGGGAATGATGACGGGTACCGGGTTTTTGCCATTGGCGTTGCCCACGGCGCGGCTGGCATTGGGGTTATCGAGTTTTTCCGCCAGCCAGCCGTAGCTGCGTGTCTCCCCGAAAGGGATGGTCATCAGCTGCCTCCACACTTTCCGTTGAAACGGCGTGCCGCAGGAAATGTCCAGGTCACAGTCAAACTCTGTGACCTCTCCTTTAAAGTACCCTTCCAACTGATCCAATACGGGCTTCAGCCGTCTGGAATCCGCAACTGGCCGGGCAATGTACACGTCCTCCAGGTAGCCCACGAACTGCCGCTCGCTTTTCTGCGCCGTGCGGATGTTGCACACGCCTTTATGGGTGGAGGCAATGCCGAGAATGCCAATCGGGCTGTCCATCGACGCATAAAAAAGGGAATCGGTTTCGATGCGTTGATGTTTTCGAATGGGTTGCATGGTGGAGTGTCCTTTCCGCACAAGGTAGCCAACGGAGGCCATTGTAACACGCTAGCTTCCGAACAGGTTGGGCAGGAACAGGCTGAGCAGGGGAAAATACGTGACCGCCATCAGGCCCATCAGCCTGAGACCGAGAAACGGCAGGGTGGCCTTGTACAGGCGCACCACGGGCTCCTCAAAGCGGGAACTGGCGATGAACAGGTTGAGCCCTACCGGCGGCGTGGAGTAACCGATCTCCAGGTTGACCAGAAAAATGATTCCCAAGTGCACCATATCCACGCCGAAATTCTGTGCGATTGGCACGATCAGGGGCACCACCACAATGATGGCTGAGAAGATGTCCATCATGCACCCGACGATCAAAAGAAACAGGTTGAGTACTATGAGGAAGGTCAACTGGTCGTCGATGTAATCCTTCATGAATCCCAGCAGTTGCATGGGCACCTGCTCGTCAACCAGGTAGCTGGTGAAGCCCATCGCCGTGCCCAGGATGATGAGGATGGCCCCAACAAGCACCATGCTTTTTTTCATGATCTCGGGCATGTCGCGGATGGGATGGATGTCCCGGTACACGAAGCACTCAACCGCCACCACGTACACCACCGTCACAGCTGCGGCTTCGGTCACGGTGAAGATGCCTCCGTAGATACCATACAGCACGAGGAAGGGGAGGGGGATCTCCCACGCCGCCTCGCGCACCGCGCGTTTCGTTTCATGCCAGTTGAAGGGGGTTCTTTCGATCCCAAACCGTTTGCTCTGCGCCATGCTGTATACGGCGAGGATGATGATCATCAGTACACCCGGCACCACACCCGCCAGAAACAACTGGTCTATGTTCACCTTCGCCACCAGGCCGTACAGGATGAGAGGCAAAGAAGGAGGGAACAGCAGGCCCAGGCTTCCCGACGAGGTCATCAACCCGAGCGAAAAGTTTTTGCCGTACATTTCCTTGAGCATGAGCGGATACAACAGGCCGCCCAGCGCGATGATGGTAACGCCTGACGCGCCGGTGAAGGCGGTGAAAAACGCGCACGCCACCAGCACCACCCAGGGCAGCCCTCCCGGAACGCCCCCTAGCAGGGCCTGCGTGAGACGCGTCAGTCTCTGCGGCGTCCGGCTTTCAGCGAGAATGAATCCGGCGAAGGTGAACAGTGGAATGGCCAGCAGGGTCGGCGCGCTGGCTACGCGGTAGAGTTCGATGAACACCGCCGCCGAATCGATCTCCGCAAAATGGAACGACAGCAGGGCGGCGAGGCCGATCACCGCGTACAGCGGCGTCCCCAGCAGCGTTAATAACAGGATTGCGGCAACAATCAGTAGGGTCATTCGGCGGGTGTCCGGAAACTGGCGATTTCGTTCACCACCCGGAGAGCCAGGCGGAGTGAAATGAGGGCGAAACTGAAGGGCAGGATGGTCTGGAACAGCCACACGGGAATGTCCAGAAACAGGGTGGAGCCGCCTTCTTTTTCGAAGATCATGAAATTCCACGCTGCCAGCGCGAGAAAGGCACTGATGACGGCGGTCACCAGGTCCACGCCGATGTGGTTGATCTTCTTCCAGAAGTCGTTCAGGAAATGGGGCAGAAAATCGATGGCGATGTGTTTGCGCTCGCGAACCGCGAGCGAAGCGCCCAGAAACCCCACCCACAGCACCAGTTGCCGAAGCAGGGTGTCCCCCCACAAAATCCCCGTGCCCATTGCATTGCGCAGGACCACCTGTCCGAAGGAAAGCAGGACCATGAGAGTCAGCAGCAGGATCAGTACAGCCGTCTCGGCGCGGGCGAGGAGATCATCGAATTGGCGGACGGTTCGCATGTCAGACGGTCAGTGACAGGGGTAGAATGCCGTTTTCGGTTCGCCTGGGAGAAGGGCTTTAGTTTCCCGGGAGCGAACTGGTACAGTTATGTATAATAAAGGCTTTGCTCTACCGGCTCAATCATTTAATGGGAGCCTCCCGAGAATTGGTAACAGGGGTATTTGAGGATGTATCGCATTTTTTTCAGTCTGGTAGCCTCGACGTTAATGGTATTACCGGTTCCCGGTTCCGGTTTCGCAGGCGAGGACACTGCATCGGAGATGGTCCTCTTCCCTGCCGGGGAGTTCTGGATGGGCCGCGAGCCTGACAAGGGGCTGAAGGATGAAACGCCGCGCCACAAGGTGCACCTCGATGCCTTTTGGCTGGACCGGTTCGAGGTTACGGGAGGTGATTTTGCAGCGTATCTGGAGGTACACCCCGAAGAGCACCCGACCATCACCGGCTGGTGGGGACGGGAACCGCGCCCCGATATGATGGACAAGCCCGTGATCGGCCTCACCTGGCAGCGGTGCCGCAATTACTGCCTCTGGCGTGGCAAGCGCCTGCCGACGGAGGCGGAATGGGAACGCGCCGCTGCCGGGCTGGAAGGTCGGACCTATCCGTGGGGCGAAATGCCGCCCACCCCGGAGAGGGCCAATTTCGGAAAATGCTGTTTCATTCATAAAGGCGAAGTCCTTCACGAAGTGGGTTCCCTGAAAGCTGGGCAGACCCCGGAGGGTGTCCACGACATGGCGGGGAATATTGCCGAATGGGTGTACGATTGGTATGATAAATCCTACTATTCGGCCGGCGATGACAACAACCCTCGCGGCCCGGAATCGGGGACGTATCGTGTCATCCGCGGGGGTGCCTGGAACAGCCTTCCCGACTACATGAGGTCGTCCCGCCGGTACGGGTTCGATGACGCCAAGGATTTTTACGGAATCGGTTGTCGTTGTGCCCGGTCGGCTTCGCCAAACCCCTGAGTGATCAAAATCGGTGTGAAATACCTATGGATAATGTGGATGAAAAAATCGACACGCTGATGCGTGACAAGCTGGTTTCCCTGATGCAGGAAAATACGGTCCGCATCAAGAACATCAACATCAAGTACACCACCAGCAACAAGAAACACACCATCGAGCGCTGGCGTGCGTTTTACGACAGTTTCGACAAGATGTTCCGCCTCATGCCGCGGGAACTCGTCCGTGTGGAGAAAGAAGTGCGTTCGAAGTTCGTTCAGTCCATGGGGCCGGAGCGCAAACTCCGCCTGCTCAGCTACATCAACTCCGAAGCCGACCTGTTGTTTGAAAAACTGGAGAAGGAGTGCCGGCAGGATTTCAAAAAGCTGGGGGAGGAGGCGGAGTTTGAAGAGCGCCTGGAAAAAACACGGGCCAAGTTTACTGATAACCTGGAGACGCAACTCCAGAAATGCATGGAGGCGCTGGAAACGGAAACTTCCGCCTCCGGCAAGCTTCCCATTTCCGAGTTGTGTAGAATGTATGATCTGAATGAGGGTTTTCTGCACGAACTGAACCTGATTGATCCCTTGCAGAAAATCCAGTTGCGCTTGAAGGAAGCAGCATCCGATTCGGAGCTTCAATCCCGGATTGAAGATGTGAAGGAAGCGTTGAAACGCATCGCACACAGCCTGCAGAGCGGTGGCCCTAAAAACATCGACTCGGCAAGCGCACGCAAGGGACACAAAATGGTGGTGGCGCGGGAAACCATGGCTCTTCGCGACCTTGTCATCAATACCAACTACCTGCTGGAATACGCTCTGGTTCCTGATGAGTATTTGAATTCCGAGTTGGCCAACAAACTATACAGGAAAGTGGAATCGTTTTTTGACACCGGCCGCCATGAATGGAAACCGGAGGCGGCCTGTTTTAAAGCCGTGTACGAATACGCTCTTGTGAGAGGACAACATCATGCCTGATACGGGTAACGGCCATCGAATCCGTAGCATTTTTAAAGCAGGACTCGCCTTGATCTTGGCCCTCTATCTTACCGGATGTACGGTTTTCGAGATACACCTCATCCCTCCGCCATCCCCGCTCAAGGAGAAGGTGCTTTCCGGAGAGGGCCGAACCAAGGTATTGCTGGTTGAGGTCAGCGGGGTCATTTCCAATCAGAGGGTCTCCAGCGTACTGTCTCCGCGGGAGGAAGAGGGGATGGTGGCACGTATCCGGGAAGCGCTGGACAAGGCGGAAAAGGACAACGACGTGCGGGCCATCCTCCTCAGCATCAACAGCCCCGGCGGCACCGTGACCTCCAGCGACATCCTGTATCACGAGATCAAGGCGTTCAAGGAAAAGAACAATGTCAAGGTATATGCCCAGGTGATGGATCTCGCGGCATCCGGAGGGTATTACGTGGCACAGGCTGCGGATACCATCATCGCCCATCCTACCTCGATCACCGGGAGCATCGGTGTCATAACACTGAAGATGAACCTGAAGGGCTTGATGGAAAAAGTGGGCGTCGACTTTGAGGTGGTCAAGTCCGGTGACAAGAAGGATTTCCTGTCGCCGTTTCGTCCGCTTACGGAGGAAGAACGTAAACTGTTTCAGGCAGCGATTGACGACATGCACGATCGTTTCGTTGAAGTGATCACCAGAAGCCGGCGTCACCTCACTGAAGCCCAGGTGCGGAAACTTGCCGACGGACGCGTGTTCACCGCACGCCAGGCACTGGATGCAAAGCTGATCGATCATGTCGGGTACCTCGACGACACGCGCAAGCTGATTCAAAAGGATCTGGCCCTGCGGGACTTTCAACTGGTCACCTACTACCGCGCCGGGGAGTACAAGGATAATGTGTATTCCCTGATCAAGGCTCCATCGATCAACATGGTGAATTTTGACCTCAATTTTCTGCCTAAAAGCCCGGAGCCGCAGTTTTTGTATTTATGGATTCCCTGACGCGCGAGGAAGCCTTTTTATGCATACCATCCTTTCCATCAATGTCGGCCAGCCTCGCACCGGAACCTACGGTGGCGGAAAAGCGTTCCGGTCCGGCATTTTCAAGGACCCTGTGAAGGGTCCGGTGTTTCTCGATTTCATGGGATTGGAAGGCGATGCCAGCGCGGATCTGGTGCATCACCGCGGACCGGACAAGGCGGTCTGCGTGTTGTCGAACGAGCATCTTGATTACTGGTGGAAAGTGTCCATGCAAGAGGTGCCGCCGGGGTTCTTCGGCGAAAACTTCACCATCGAGAACCTGCGGGAAACTGAAATTCATATTGGCGACGTGTTCCGCATCGGCGAGGTGGAAGTCCAGTGTTCGCAACCGCGTCAGCCGTGCCACAATATCAGTAAACGGTTTGACGACAAGAGCATGGCCGACCGGGTGATCGATACCGGCTATACCGGGTACTACCTGCGAGTTCTCAAACAGGGATGGGTCCAGTCCGGGGATCGTCTGTTTCCTGTTCACGAAGATGCCGAACGTTTGACCGTCGATGAATGCAATCGCGTCATGTTCCACGACCGGAACAATCTCGAAGCGATGCGGCGTGTGCTGGCGCATCCACTTCTGTCCGAGAGCTGGAAAAAAAGCCTTGTTCCGGTACTGGCCCGGCTGGAAGCCCGCACTGTGTCCGGTTCGCCCGGCGCCCCCTGAATCATGACCTCCTCCTGCCCGCAAACTTATTCTCCGGAGCATTGGTCAGTCTGTTTGCAGAAGGCGGTGTGGTTGCAGGATTTGGAGCCTCCCTTGCAAAAGGCTTTATCCCTGCACTTGGCGGACCTGGGACTGTTTAAAGCGGTCTCGGAGAATGAGTGGCGTTTGGTTGGCTTCGAAGGTTTGATGGAAGACGAAGTCGCTGTTCGGGAATTCATGAAAAAGCGGGTGAGCGAGTTGGCCTGCACCGATGCGGGTTTTGCCTTGGTTTATTTTTAAATGATCCGCCTGATCGACCCGAGCCGGAGTTTTTCAAAATGGACGAACCGGCACCATCAGTGCGGTCAAAAGGATTATTCCAGCGTGAAAAGAAAACCCTCCCGAAAGGATCTGCGGACCCGAGCAACCTGCAGATCGTCAAAAAAGTCGGACGGCAGATGGGCTCGTATATCACACTGGAAAAAGAATTCATCGCCCGAATCGTGGGCACGTACACTACGCGGGCCGAGGCGCGAAAGATTTTCAACGCCGCTTTGGTTAAAATCCGGGATAAGGCGCAACCTCAATCCTGGGAGCAAATCAGCCGCCGCCGTCATAAATGATTGCGGGGTAGACTTTGCGGAGTCATTCTAGAAAGACGGCAATTACACTATGGCAGATAAACGATTGCTGGTTATTGGAGCCGGACCCGGTGGTTATGCCGCTGCCTTTTATGCGGCCGACCGTGGCATCGATGTAACCCTGGTCAATGATGACAAGAGCATGGGGGGGGTGTGCCTGCAACGCGGATGCATTCCTTCCAAAACCCTCCTGCATATAGCCCGTCTGGTCAACGAGACAAAAGAGGCCCGAGAATGGGGGTTGGTTTTCGGTGACCCCAAAATCGATGTCGACCGCCTGCGCCAGTGGAAGAATGAAGTCATCGGCAAAATGTCGCAGGGCCTTGCCCAATTATGCAAGCAACGCGGTGTGAAATATGTGCCCGGCCGCGCCGTTTTTGAAAGTCCCAAACGGGTGAAAGTTGGAGAAGAGTCCATCGAATTCGAGCACGCCATCCTGGCTACCGGGTCCCGTCCCATCGTCCCCGGCGATTTCGCCATCGACAGCCCGCGCCTTCTGGATTCCACAAGCGCTTTGGAGGTGGAAGACATTCCCGGTCGCCTGCTCATTGTGGGTGGGGGTTACATCGGGTTGGAAATGGGTACGGTGTATGCCGCTCTGGGTTCAAAGGTCACAGTGGTGGAAATGACTGACGGCCTGCTTCCCGGCGTGGACCGGGATTTGGTCCGGGTTCTCCAGGCGAAACTTCGAAAGGATTTCGAGGCCATTCACCTTGGAACCCGGCTGGAAGCTCTTCAGGAGGTGAAGGAGGGATTGAAGGTTTCGTTCAAGGGCGAATCGGAGTCGAGGGAAGAAATGTTTGATAAAATCCTCATTTCCATCGGCCGGCAGCCCAATACGGAAAACCTCGGTCTGGAAAAGACGCGCATCGAACTCGACAAACGCGGTTTTGTGAAGGTGGATAAAAGCGGGCGGACGATGGAGCAAACGATCTTCGCCATTGGGGATGTCATCGGCGGCGCCATGCTGGCACACAAGGCGTCATATGAGGGGAAACGTGTTGTGGAGACGATCCTGGGAGAGTCCCAGGATTTGCTGGATCCAGTCATCCCCGCAGTGGTGTTCACCGATCCGGAAATCGCCTGGTGCGGTTTAACCGAAGAGCAGGCCAAGGCCGAGGGCCGTGAAGTGGAGGTGTGCAAGTTTCCGTGGGGTGCATCCGGACGCGCCACCACACTGGGCCGCAATGACGGACAGACCAAGTTGATCCTGGAGCCCAAAACGGGAAAAATCCTGGGCATTGGGCTGGTCGGCACAAATGCCGGGGAACTTATTTCTGAGGGTGTGTTGGCAATTCAACTGGGCGCCACGGCGGAAGATTTGGCCCATTCCATTCATCCACACCCGACGCTCTCCGAGACACTGATGGAAGCGGCAGAGATTTTTCTTGGAGCACCAACCCACATTTTCAAGAAGAAACGTTGATCTGTTGCCTCACACGTCGATCACGTCGTCATCGTCCCGGTACTTTCGCGACGAGTGCGAGGAAGACGACGAATGCGGCGGCCACTGGCCGAAACGTGGGTCCCTTGGATGGGGGTGGGTGGTAGTCTCCATGTTCCGCCGGCGGCGAATACCAAACAGATCAGCCAGAAACGTGAGAACGCCCCCGGCGAGGGCGATCAGGAAAAATGTAAAACCGAACACGAACAGAAGAACGAATGCCAGAATGACGATGCTGCCCAGAAGCAGTTTGGTGCTAAGCGGCATGGAGGGCCGGTTCGGGTCGTTGCTGTAATAAAAAAACATCGATCCCCGCTGGTAGTATGTTTTATAATGCTTTTTTCACGAGTGTAACATGGAAAGAGATGCATTAATAATAGTTTGTAAGGGATGCGGGGTCAGCAACCGGATCAAGTCCTATTCGGAGGACCGTCTGCCGGTGTGTGCGAAGTGCCGGCACCCGCTGATCGACAAGGATGAAAACGAAGCCCACGCGCGTTACACGCAGAAGCTGAAAGATTTTTACAATCTGCCGGATATCAATAACTTGAAATGAGATGGGAGCGGTGAGGGTTCGCTTCGATGCCCGGTTGAAAGGATAAGGAGAACAAAAGCATTATGGATGAAACGGTACAGATCATCGACGATGTGTTGAGAGAACAGCTTAATGCCACGCATGTGGAGATCATCGACGAAAGCTACCTGCATCGCGGCCACAAAGCAGCGGGGGGAGGCGGGCATTATGCCGTGGTGGTGGTCTCTGAACAGTTTGAGGATGTGAACCCGCTGGACCGGCGCCGCCTTGTGTACGGTGCGCTCGATGAGCAGATCAACGGTCAGCCAAAACGGATTCATGCCATTCAGATCAAAACCTTCACTCCCGCCCAATGGGAAGAAGACGGCAAAACCGCTTGAGGGCGGTCACTCCCGGTAGATTTCCAGTTCCTCGCAGTTCTTCAGGTTCTCCGACTCGGTGAGCGCTTTGATTCCCTGATTGCTGAACTGGTTCTTGTACAGGTCCAACTTGATGAATTTCTTGCTGAGAGGCGATTGTGCGAACGCTCGCGCACCCTCGTCGCCGATCACATTCCCGAACAAGGATAACTTTGTCAGTTTGGGAAAGTTGGTTGAGTTGGCCAATGCCACAGCTCCCTCGTCGCCGATTTCGTTGTGGTTCAGGTTCAGCGTCTCCACGTTCTGCAGATACGGGCATTCGGCGATGGCTTCCGCCCCCTCGTCGCCGATCTGGTTTCCGGAATAGGTGAGGGTGACCAGGTTCTGCAAAGCTTCTTTTTTGGTGAACATTTCCATGGTTCCGCGCAGGCCAATATACTTGTCGCGGAGATTGAGCACCTTGCCGTCCTCGGAAATATTTTCCTTGATAAGATCATCGATTCGGCTCATGGATCACTCCTGGCTTATTTGATTAAACCCGCACTGGGTTGGTTGGAAGGATTCATACATGCATTCTATCAAATTTCACGATTTCCGGCGAAATTCACGATAGGTTAAACAAATTTTTCGCATCCTTAAAATGAAAAACCGGTATGGCGGACCATACCGGTTTTTTAATTGGGTTCGATGACCGTACGTTAGAGCAGAGGATCCATGAACAATCCTTCGTCTTTCCAACGTTTGATCTCTTCTTCCGTCGGGATGGGCGGAACGGGCACTTTAGAGGCACGCTGATCCAGAGGATCATGGAATGTGCGCTCATAAGCAATGGCTTTCCACAGATAAAGATGCGGGAACATGGTTCCCCAAGCTGCCATCGGTGTACCCGGTACGCCCTGCGTGACGCGCTTGTACCAAAGTGCATCCGGCCAGTCTTTAAGGGTTTTGTCGCTCCGTTCTGCGGCATCGAATTTTTCACTGTCCTTATTATTGGCGTTACGGAAATCGAGGGCGCCGGTCATCAGGGGAATACCATCGGTTCCGTGACAAACGGAGCAGTTGAGTCCTTCTACCGCCGGTTCTTTACCCTCATAGACCAATTTCCCCTCTTCAATGATTTTGGGATCGTCGTACCAGGTCCACTGCTCACCCAATTTGCCTTCCACAGGGATATTGGTCGGATCCCGCATGGTTTTGAGGTAAGAGACCAGGGCATTGAGTTCGTCCTCACTCAAATCCTCGCCATAATATGTAGGCATGGCTTTATAGGATTTGGGGTCATCGAATCCGGGCGATTGGATTTTCCGGGGATCCACGATCTGTTCTTTCAGGTAATCTTCGTTAAACAACCCGATCTGCTTGGTACCCAGGTTGGGACCGCGATCGGAGTTGCCTTCCCAGAACACCTTGTGGCAGTTGAAGCATTTGTTGTCCTCAAACACGCGCCGTCCGGCGGCAATGACTTCCGGACCCGCCAGGCCGCTCAATTTGACCGGGGGTTTGTTCAGTTTGTCCAGTTCCACCTGCGGATCGAATTGCGGCAATTGGGCGGTGATGGTGATGAACAGCACCGAGGCCAGTCCGTAGGTTCCGAGAAGGCGGACACTGGTTCGCGTTGCGGTTTTTTCAGGTGCCATGGTCCTCAGGTCCAGCACCACGAAGAAAACGAGACCCACAAACGTGAATGCCACAAACTCAATCTGCCACCAGACAGGGAAACCAAAATGCCCTGCAACAAACCAGACGATGATTGAAAGGACGATAACCACAGGCAGTTTCATCAGCACGTTTTTGATGATCCCTTTTTCCTGCGGTTTGCCGGGTGCCCTGGACAACAAAATGCAGTAGAGCAGGGTGACGAATGCCAGCGATCCCGACAACAGGAGTGGTTTCAGGTCATAGAACAGGCCTACGCCATAACCAAAAATGGCGGCCGCGATTGGTGGTGTCAGAAACTTAATCAGCTTGTTCATAGGCTTGAGTCAGCTTTCAGTTTGGTTTTCGGTCATTCGGCAACAGAAGGAGAGGGCAGTGCGCCTTCCGTCTGTTCGGCCTTGGCTTTTTTCGATTTCGGGTATTTGAGACCCAACCAGATGATGGCCGTCATGATGATAAAGAAGGTCCAGACGATTCCCGTCACGAATACCCCGGATTCCGCCAGAGTCGGAGCGAACTTCTCCGGAGTGACGTCTTTGAAAACCTTGTAGATGTGCCAGTTCATGCGCGACAACTCACGGATGACCCCCATCCAGCTCATCAGCCAGATGTCGGTGAAACCCATGAAGATGAGGATGTAGGGTCCCATCGGATTGATCTTGCCCCAATGGATTTTCCCGGTGCGCGTGGCGATTGTGTAGAAAATATAGTTGATCAGGGTCACCGTTACCAATGCAAAGGCTGCGGTATTTTTCGACACCATGAGCGCCAGGAAGGCCAGTTCGTCCGGCAAAACCATGTCCGGATTCATGCCCGGTTCAGGCAGCATGGTGGCGAAAAACCGTCTGGGAGTGAACCAGATGGCGGCCGCAATGACAATCAGCACAAATCCCAGCTTCATTGCGGGAAAGAACCGGTGCGCGTTGTCAATACGCTTCATACTCACCCACATATACACGTTGCTGGCACTGAACATGGTGCCTATGAGCAACCCCTGCACCAGCATGAACATGGACTCGCGGTCGGACATGATGTACATGCCGATGGTGGCGTCGTACTGATAGATCTCGCGTACGAAGATGTAACCCATCGCGGGAAGCGGGATCATGATCATCACGCCGATGGCGTTGCCCATGTAACCGACCCAGTCGTAATATTCCTTCTCTTTCGGGTCACGGGACCAAAGGTACATGTACGCGGCGATGATACCCACCATGAACCCGCCGAATGTGCCGTTGCCCACCAGGCGGTGATAGTTGAGCGGCATCCATGTGGCGGTCGCAATGCGATCCCATTCCGTCATTGTGGTGAACAGGGCGTCGTACGGTTTCGGCGGCGTCTGCATCAGGGTGGCCGGGCCGTCGAGGGCACACAAAAGGGAGAGGCCCAGAACGTTCAGAATGATACCCGTAACGATGTGGCGGCCTTTTTTGTTCGCCTTGTTCAACGGATCCCATGAGTACACATAGATGTACATGACAATGGTTTCCAGGATGAACAGGGTGGGGTAGCCGATCATGAACAGGACCGGATAGGCGTTGACGAGGTAGCTGATGAAGTCCTTGTATGCCACCATCATCACAAACAGGAACAGCCCTCCGCTCAGTGCGGTGAAGCTGTAACAGAAACCGATGACCTTGGTGATCTCGTGCGCCAGGCGTTCGAACTTGAAATCCGCCTCGGCAAACATGATGTAATTGGAAAGCATGCCGCCGACCACGCCGTTGAGGAACGCCAGAATGGCATTGTCGAGGGCCACGTGGGCCCCCGGTACCAGCATGAAGGCAATCACACCGCCCACGACACCACCCACAAGGCAGGAGACCTTGGTGTTCAAAAGACGATGGAAGTAATTAAGAAAGCTGACCACCAATGCCCCGAAGGAACAGGCCCACAAGCCGTACAGAACACCGTGGTGGATGCCGACGATGATCTCACCGATGATACCGAAGGTGACCCCGATCAGGACGCCAAGGAATACGTTGGACAGGATGATTGCTTTGCGGACGCCCTGGGTGCGGCGCGAGCCCATGACTTCCATGATGACGACAAACATGGGGCAACCCAGAATGAACGATGCAAACAGGATGTGGAGCTGGGCGGCAAACCAGGTGGCCTTGCGGTTGCCGATACCGGGAAAGGTGTACTCCGTATTCTGGATTTCCTTGGCGGGACCGATGTCTGTCAGGTAAGAGAGATCCTCCTCTTCTGCAGCCTCTTCTCCCCCTTCGCCTTCACCACCTTCCTCGCCGAACTCGTCTTCAAACTGTTCTTCCAGAAAGCTCTCAGGACCGGCGAATTCATCTGCGAACTCACCGCCCTCGTCGGCAAATTCATCGCCGCCCTCCTCTGCAAATTCACCACCCTCATCGGCAAATTCCACCTCGCCGCCCTCTTCGGCCATCTCTTCGTCCATGACCGCTTCCTCTTCCTGGGCGAAAGCGGCGACGGGACTCAGGGCATTCCGGAGTTGGGGGAACATGTCCGAACCCAGACCCGGGTTCAGAAAACCAAACCCAAATATCAGAAAAAAGAGGACAAACTGCTTTAAAGACAAAAACCTGTTCCCTGCGTTTGGAGTGTTATCCATTCCGGAATCCTGAAGTTTGGTTTTAAGGCATGAAGCCTTAAAGAATCGTGAGAAATGCTTTGAAATTGTTCCTTGTGGCTCCGAGGTAAGGGTAAACCCTTTAAAATACGTCCTTAAGAGACGTAGAGAATTATCATAGGGGTATTTTAAAGTCAAGGAAATTATAGTGACGTCTGAGGGGCGCCCAAACTACTTCGAGAACAAGCCTTTCCCACGGTTTTTCCAGCAGTTGGGGTGAAAAAGCGATCCCGGATCAGCTGTTCTGGAGGGCCAGTTGACCGCAGGCGCCGAGGATGTCCGTTCCCCGGTTTTTCCGCACGAACACGGAGTAATGCTTGCCGATGAGATAGTCCTGGAAGGCCTGCACCCTCTGTGGAGCCGGGGGCTGGTAATCTGCGCTGTCGAACGCGTTGAATGGGATCAGGTTGATTTTTGAGGGAATATTGCGCAACAGTTTGGCCAGCCTCCGCGCGTCTTCATCGGTGTCGTTGATGCCTTTCAGCATGACATACTCAAAGGTCAATCGGCGGGAGGGTTTCAAGGGATAGGTGCGAAGGCAATCAAGGAGCACTTCGATCGGGTATTTCCGGTTGATCGGCATGATCTGGTCCCGTGTCGGATTGTCGGTTGCATTGAGCGAAATGGCCAGATTGACATGCAGGTTTTCGCTTTTGAACCGTTCGATGCGGTCCACAAGGCCGGAAGTGGAAAGAGTGATCTTGCGTGTGGAGATACGGAGCGCCTCCGGCGAAACCATCAGCCTGAGGGCGTCGCATACGGCGTCGTAATTGTCCAGCGGCTCGCCCATACCCATGAACACGATGTTGGAGACCCGGTTTTCTTCCGTGTGGTCGGCGTTCACCGCCAGGTACTGGCCGATGATCTCCGCCGACGTCAGGTGACGCTTCAGCCCCATGCTCGCCGTCAGACAGAAGGAGCAGGCGAGGCGGCACCCAACTTGCGTCGAGATGCAGAGCGTCTTGCGGTCCGTCTCCGGCATCCAGATGGCCTCCACCTCCTGGCCATCCTCCAGACCGAACAGGTATTTGATCGATCCGTCCCTCGATGGCGTGCTCATTACAATCCGGGGCAGGCGAATATAAAACCGTTCTTCCAGTTTTTTCCTTAATGCTTTGGAAAGATTGGTCATATCCCCAAACTGCCGGATTCCATAATGGTAAACCCAGTTGAAAACCTGGTGCGAGCGGTACGGTTTTTCACCCCACCCGACCATGATTTCGTTCAGTTTTTGCTCAGGACAACCGATCAAATTATCCATAAATTTACCGTTTGCAGTTTTATAAAAAAAGGTATTATCAGGCTACTCCAAACAAGTTACAAGAGCAAAGGCCAAAAATGAGGGGCGCTTTGTTTTTGTTGATCTATTCTGATCGGTTCTGAAAGACCAGCTTGTGGAAAAACTGTGAGTAGCCTGCACAGTTCCCGGGCTGAGCTGTGACACATTAGAGGAGGAGCGGTTCGTTGTCATGAATGCGACGCGCTATGTGGACCTGCCGGAATGTTTCCAAACGCTCAATGTGGCGGAAGGCGTTTCCTGGCCTGAAATAAAAAAGGCTTATTACCAGCTTGCCAAGCAGTACCATCCTGACAAAAATCCCAACGATACGGACAGTGAAGACCGTTTCAAAAAAATTTCAATCGCCTTTGGTGTTTTGGAGAGGTACTACCGGACCAACCCCGCAATGCGTTTGAAATGGATGCCGAACATTTCCGCTGAAGACCCCGCAAGTCCCAAACCCGAATACGAACCGCAAACAAAAAATGGAAATGGCAGGGAGCGGAACCGTCGTTCGAATTCCCAGCAATACGTAAAAGACGAGGATTCCATACCGGCAAACGGCAAGGGTTACGTCCACGCCACGCCTCCGGAACCGGAAGTGGTGCCGAAGGAAGATGCCCAAGCCGGGGAAACGGGTTTGCCATTTTCCCGGCGGGTAGGCCGCTGGTGGAACGGTACCTACCGCAACATGCAGAGCCTGGAGCGCCGCGTGCTTTGCCTCGACCTGGAAAAGACCGTCAACATCGAATCGCACACCGGTCTGAACGGCGGGACAGTTCGGGTACGCACTCCGGGTGGAACTTTCAACATACGCATTCCCGCAGGAACGACGAATGACATCGTCATGCGCATTCCGGAAAAAGGGGAACGCGGGTTGTTGAACCGAAAACGTGGCGATCTCGTTCTGAGAATCCAGGTGAACCCGCCGCGAGCCCAGCAAAGCGAGGATTTTTATTATCAGGTCCGGGTCACGCAAAAAGACCTTTCGATGGGCCAGGTGATGGTGCTGGACACGCATGAAGGGCCCATCCGCTATGCCCTCCCTAAAAACACCGTGACCGGGCAGACGTTCTCTCTGAAAGCCCAGCCCGACTCAGGAGTCCCTTCCCATTGCAATCACATCATCGTGGTCGAGGTGGTGCCGGGATGAAGTAGGTGTCGCCCCGTCCGGGGGGTTCGGCGTATTTGGCGTAAGTGTTCGCAAGAATGGCAATGTTGAACACCGCGATCATCAGGGTGCACATCACCACCCCAATCAGGGCAGGGCGGTTGTCCCCCGGGGGCAGTTTGGTGAAACTCATCATTCCCATCACCACCGCCAGTCCCGACAAACCGATCGAACCGAAAATCAACGTCTGAAGAAACGGCGTCATCAAGATGTCGCGGTTCATGTGGTTCAGCGCCGCTACCGACATGATCAGCGGTGGAATGGTAAGGAAATACGGAGCCATCGCCCAAGCAGACTTCGGTCCCTTATATAATGCGTGCAGTTTGAAACCCATCGCAATCAGGATCACCATCAGCAGACCGGAGACGATGTCGATCACCCGCTTTTTCCGCTGTTCACCGCGAATGAAATTCAACGCGCCCAGCACGTAGCTGGCCACTTCTTCCTCTCCCATCTCATAGAAGCCGCCCTGTTCCGTATCGTAGGCGAAAACGCGTGCCGTGGTGGATTCCGCAGGCAGAGCAATGGCACGGTACTTGTCCTTGCCCGCCGACTCGATTTCGAGGTACACGATGCCACTGTGATACTCCAGCTTGTAATCCTCGATTTCCACGAGGTTCTTGGCATATCGCTGATTCTTCTGGTAGAACTGGTCCTGAATGGCCATGAGGTCTTTCAGGGCTTTTTGCGCCTGTACGTCGTGGTCATTTTCAAATACCTTGACGCAGCCCGGTGCGACGACCAGCGCCAGAATCAGGCAGAGGATTCTGATGGGATGGAATGATTTCATTTATAATGGCGGCTTTCCGTGTGAATGAAAGGGAAAACTTATAACACAGCGTTAAGGTTGGAACAAGGATACCAGAGGCACGGTACCCGGTTTGGTTCGATTATTATGAAACATCACCCGCTTTGGAAGCAATTGAAGTTTGTTACGGGCAATCCCAACAAGTTCCGCGAGGCGCAGGATATCCTGGGAATCGAGATGGAACGGCGGGATCTCGCCCACCTGCATGAGATCCAGACGACGGACGTGGCGGAACTGGTCGAGCACAAGGCGACGGAGGCCTGGGAAACCCTCAAGTCCCCTGTACTGGTAGAAGACTCCGGGCTCGTGTTCGAAGCCTGGAACGGCCTGCCCGGCGCCCTGGTCAAATGGTTCGAAGTGAGCGTCGGGTGCGAGGGCATGCTGAAGATGCTGGAACCGTTTCCCGACCGGCGGGCACGTGCGGTGTGCATGGTGGCAGTGCACGACGGCCGCGAGATTGTGATCGGTAAAGGGGAGGTGACGGGCATCATCGCCCAAAGCCTGCGTGGAGAAAACGGCTTCGGCTGGGATGTGATCTTCATTCCGGACGGACACGACCGCACGTTTGGAGAAATGAGCGTCGGCGAAAAAAACACCATCTCGCACCGCCGCCGCGCCTTCGAGGCGTTGCGCGATCAGTTTTGAAGCTCAGCCCTGTTGTGCCAGCCGGGTGTAGAGGGTGGCAAAAACGGTGTGGTATTCCTTGAGTTTGTCGAAAATGACGTCGCCGTGCTGGGCCAGCGCATCCGGCTTCATTTTGCGGTAGGATTCGAGCAGTTCACTCCAGTCCGCATCCTGCGGCAGCCACCCGCGCTCATTGGCAAGGCGGAGGCATTCCTCCGGACTTTCGCAGGATTCGTGGTTCTCCCGCGCCCGTGCCCGAATGCACCGCACCGCGCTGTCGAAGGTGAAGCCGTAACGTTGCAGGGCGGCGTTGCGGAAATATTCCGTGCGTGCCTGTGATTCCATCTCGGCCATCCGTTTCAGGTTCCATTCGAGATGCGTCAACAATACATTGAGGGGTGGGAGCTCTTCCATAACCTTCCAGCTTTCCTGTTATAATTTCCGTCCGGTGGCGTCTGCCCCGATTCTATTCCAAATCCTTGTTTGCAGGGAAGCTATTTTGAAAAGACATTTTAATAATGATACACTTCCGCGTCCGAATACGGACACCAATGGAACCAAGTTTTTAACGGAAACATGATTGCCGATGGCTGACGAAGAACGCTTTGTGGACAATGGGGACGGCACGGTGACGGACCGGAAAACCGGGTTGATGTGGAAGAAAACCGACACCATGATCGACCTCAAGAAATGGGTGAATTACCAGGAAAGCGCCGACTATGTCCGCGAGCTTCGTGAACAGAAATTCGCCGGGTATGACGACTGGCGACTGCCCACGCAGGACGAGGCGAAAAGCATCTACGACAAGGCTTATTCGCTCACCGACAAATTCGGCAAGACGGTGCATATCAGCGACCGGTTCGAGCCCGGTTGCGGGTTTTCAATGATGATCAAGCTGGTAGACGGGCGTCTGCGCACCTGGGTTTTCAATATCCGCGAGGGCACGATGGACAATCCGGATGGATTGTGGACCCTTTCGGAAGCGGCCCGGGCGGTGCGGGTTGCGTCCCCTCCCGGCGAGTGAACATATGAGAGGAGTCATGCGATGAGTGGTGAAGGATGGTACACCCCCCCGGAAAGCCTGTCCAAAAAGGCCTGGGTCCAGAGCATGGAACAATATAGGGAAATGTACGATCGGTCCATCAACGATCCCGAAGGATTCTGGGCCGAACAGGCGGAGGAATTTTTCTGGTACAAGAAATGGGACAAGGTCTGGGACTACAATTACAACATCAAAAAGGGAAAAATTTTCATCGAGTGGTTCAAAGGGGCGAAGACCAACATCACCGTCAACTGCATCGACCGTCACCTGGAGACACGCGGTGACCAGACGGCGATCATCTGGGAAGGCAACGAGCCGGATGAAGATTCCAGATTGACCTACCGGGAACTTCACGCCGAAGTGTGCCGGTTCGCCAACGTACTCAAGAAACACGGGGCGAAAAAGGGCGACCGAATCTCTATATACATGCCCATGATTCCCGAACTGGCCATCGCCATGCTGGCCTGTGCCCGAATCGGGGCTATTCACTCCATCGTGTTCGGTGGCTTCTCGCCGACGTCGCTTGCCGACCGCATCGTCGATTCCGGCTGTTCGTTGCTGGTTACCACCGATGGCGCATTTCGTGGCAAAAAGCCGGTTCCCCTGAAAGAGAATGCCGACCAAGCGATGGAGATGGCGTCGAAACAGGGCACCGACATCAAGCAGTGCATCGTCGTTGAACGGGTCGGAAGTAAGCTGGAAACGGCCATGAAAGACGGCCGCGATTTTTGGTGGCACGACGAGATGAAGGACGCATCACCGGAGTGCGAACCGGAACAGATGGACGCCGAGGACCCGCTTTTCATCCTCTACACCTCGGGTTCTACCGGCAAACCGAAAGGCGCGCAACACAACGTCGGCGGCTACATGCTGTTCAACGCACTCACGCACAAGTACATCTTCGATTATCACGACGGCGACATCTGGTGGTGCACCGCCGACATCGGCTGGGTGACAGGCCATTCGTACATCATCTACGGACCCCTGGCCAACGGCGCGACGACCATCATGTTTGAAGGCATTCCGACGTATCCGGACGCCGGACGCTTCTGGGCTGTCATCGACAAGCACAAAGTGACGCAGTTCTACACCGCACCGACGGCCATCCGTGCCCTCATCTCGCACGGTGAGGACATCCCGGCGAAGTACGATCTGTCCACACTCAAGGTGCTGGGATCGGTGGGCGAACCCATCAACCCGGAAGCGTGGCGCTGGTATCATAAAAATATCGGACGCGGACGCTGCCCCGTGGTGGACACCTGGTGGCAGACGGAGACCGGCGGCATCCTCATTTCCCCGCTTCCTGGAGCCACCCCCTGCAAGCCGGGGTCGGCCACCCTCCCGTTTTTCGGCGTGGTGCCGGTGGTGATCGAGGCAGAGACGGGCAAGGTGGTGGAAGGCAACGACGTCAGCGGAGTGCTGGCGCTCGCTCAACCGTGGCCGGGGCAGATGCGCACGGTGTTCGGCGATCACTCGCGGTTCGAGGAAAACTACTTTCAGATGTACCCCGGCTATTATTTCACCGGCGACGGGTGCCGCCGTGACAAGGACGGTTATTACTGGGTGACGGGCCGCGTGGACGACGTCATCAACGTCTCCGGTCACCGCATCGGCACCGCGGAGGTGGAGTCGGCCCTCGTTCTGCACGACAAGGTGGCCGAGGCGGCGGTGGTCGGGTTTCCTCACGACATCAAGGGGCAAGGCATCTACGCTTACGTCACACTGATGGACGGGGTGGAATACAAAGACGACCTGAAGAAGGTGCTGATCGATTTCGTGCGCAAGGAAATCGGCCCCATCGCGGCACCGGACATCATCCACTGGGCGCCGGGCCTGCCGAAAACGCGGTCAGGCAAGATCATGCGGCGCATTCTGCGTAAAATTGCGGCCAACGAGGGGGACCAACTGGGAGATACGTCGACTCTGGCCGACCCGTCTGTGGTCGACCAACTCAAGGCGAGCTACAAGAAAATCTGATCGGCTGTCGCTGAAACTTTAGAAGAGATTGAAAAACGCAGGATTGGCAGGACCAGAAGTGGGATCATGGAGTTGAGAGACCCAACTCCATGATTCTTCGCAAACGGCGAAAAGAGAAAGGCTTCCCCTCCCTCCCCAAATGTATTGAGCGCTTATCTTGGAATGTCTAATACGATAAACCAGGGTGCCCGCGCTGTCAATTGAAATTTTTGAATTCCTTGTATTTAGAGCTCTTTTTCGGAAAGTTTTCCACAGGCGGGGAGCGGAATTTGACCACCTTGCGGATGCCGCTGGGTCATAATCTGCCTTGGGCCATATGGAGTTTCACCTGCTTCAGGCCCTTGTGGGAATGGGGATTGATCGGTTGCAGGCGAAGCGACTTTAAAAATGCCTGCCGGGACTCGGAAAGCCGGTCCATTTTCAGATAGGTCCAACCCAGGCCGTCGTGCACCTCCGCCCAGTTGGGATGGCGCTCGTATTCTGCCAGGAACCATTTGAGCGCGTCTTCTAAACGGCCCTGGTGATAAAGTGCCCGCGCCAATTGTGTGCGTGTGCTTGTCCAGAGATCCACCTTCGTTCCCGGCTCGGAACCTTCCACCGTCACCCGCACTGGATGGGTGTTCGGGTTGCGTTTGATGGAACGGGCCAGCATGGCCCCGGCCCGTTCATACTGCTTCAGCTTGAGATAAACATAACCCAGGCCTTTCATGGCTTCCGAGGAACGCGGACGACGTTCCAAAGCCAGTGCGAACAACTGGAGCGCTTTGTCCGCTTCATCCTGGTGGTAATACTCCCAACCCAACCGGTTGTAAACCTGCCAGCCGAAGCGCTCCGACTCCAGCATGTCGCGGAATTCCACCGTCTGGATGATATCCGGGTCGAGTTCGATGGATTTCAGGAAATACTCCACACCCAAGTTCGGGCGGCCCGTTTTGTAATACACCCAGCCCAAACCGACGTACGGGGTCGGCCTCCTTGGCTTTTCCTGTGCCTTGGCCAGCAGGTAATCGCGCGCTGTCTCCGCATCCCAACTGCGCAGGACCGCCCAATCCAGCTTGTGGATCAAATCCGGTTGGTCCGGCTTCAGGGCATCGGCGACGATGAGGTGATCCACCGCCTTGTCGTACTCGCCCCGTGCGTAAAAAGTGAGCCCAAGTCCCTTTTGCCGTTCAAACTCCAGTGCGTCCACCCCGCCCAGTTTGCGGAAGTTGTACAAGGCCAGTTCGTAGCGCCCCTTGTGGTACTGACTGAAACCCATGCCGCTGTAGGCCCGTGCCAGCATGGGGGTGAGCGGCCCGTCGTTTTTGCGGATGTATTCGTAATAAAGATAAGAAGCACGTTTGTAATCCCCCACCGCCAGCGCCTCGTCGCCCTGGAACACCTTTGCCAGTTCCAGCGTTTCAAATTGGCGCATTCCATCGAGAGCCACTTCGTCATCGGGATTATGTGAAATGGCGGTTTGGAACATTTGCAATGCCTTTGTTTCGTTACCGCGTTTCAACTGCACCCATCCTTTCAGGCTGTGAGGCAGGGACCATTCGGGGTAGGCGGTATTCAATTCGGCGATGTGTTGTTCGGCGATCTGGTATTTGCCGATCTCCAGATAATGGCGCGCGAAACGGGATTTTTCCTGGTACGCCGCTTTCACCGCGCCGATGCCATTGACCACGCCGGGAAAACCGGGATGGGTCTGGCGCAGTTTCCGGAAAACGGCTTCGGCTTCCACCAGGTTTCCCGTTTTCAACAAGCTCCACGCCAGCCCGTTTTGCGCATCAAACTGATCAGCGACCTCCGGCGGCAGTGTGGAAAAGGCGTTCAGGGCGTCCTTATAAAACTCCTTGCTGTACAGTCGCCAAGCGTTGTCCACGGCGGGGTGAGTCAATGATTCCGTGTGCGTGTAAAGGATGGAGGGGTAACGCGGTGCTTCGACCTCCGGAGTGAACAGTGACGCCTTCTGCCAGTCTGAGGGCACTACCTCAACCAGCCGTTCCGGCGGCCTGGGATTCCACGCCTGCCAGTCGGACTTCAACCGTTCCCACTGGTGCCAGGTATACACCTGCCGAAGCCAGGGTTCAGCCGAATCCGGATGGTCGAGCATCCAGTAGGCAAACCCGATTCCTTTTTTCGCCTGAAGGGAGTGTTTGTCCAGTATCAGGGCCTGTTCAAATTTTTCGAGAGCGTGGTGGTAGTCCTGCATGGCGAAATAGCACCAGCCGAGGCCGGTCACGGGACGGGCGTCATCGGGGAACCGGGTGTGCACTTTCTCGAAGGCGTACAGGGCCTTGCGGTATTTCTTCTGGAACATATAAGCCCAGGGCAGGAGCCGCATGGCGCGTGGATTGTCGTGTTCCAGGATGAGGCTGCGTTTCAGATAAAATTCCGCCACAGCGAACTGGTTGGCGTGATACTGGCCGATGGCGAACTCCAGGTAGCGTTCGTGATCCGGAAGGATTTTGGGCGCCTTGGGATCGGGGCGTTCCGGAAAAAGCCGAATGGGAAGCTTGGGCATCTCCAGTACGGGAACCGAGACATCGTAGGGCATGGAGGAACATCCGCCCAGTCCCACGAGTCCGCAAATCAGGGCGATTCCCGCCGCACGGGTAAAGGGTTTTTGATACAATGATGCCATCACAGA
>NZ_HG422173.1:2340814-2366400 GCF_000341545.2 Nitrospina gracilis 3/211 | reverse complement strand
GGCATTTGTCCTTTGCCTGATTCTAGTGTCCTGCTCTCAAGGCGAAACCCCAAACGAGCAAAACCAGGCCCCCTCCATTGCCGAAATCGAGCAGGAGGCAGGCCCTGGCCCTGTTGCCGCCCAGCCACCGAAACGGGTGGAACCGGTGGTGCTGACGGAAGAGGATAAAAAAATCGCCGCAATGGCTCCGGAAGGCATGGTCTTCATTAAGGGCGGTTGTTTTATCATGGGGAACAACAACGCCCAGGTGGATGAAAAATTCGAGCGCGAAGTATGCCTCGAGGACTTTTTTATGGACCAGTATGAGGTGACACAGGAGCGCTGGGAGCGGGTGATGGGCTTCAACCCGTCCAAGTTCATCGGACCCACACACCCGGTGGAACAGGTCAATTACTACGACATTCAGAAATTCCTCAAAAAGAGCAACGGCGCCTGCCGCCTGCCCACGGAAGCCGAATGGGAGTACGCCGCCCGTGCGGGAGCGGAAACCCGTTATTACTGGGGCAACGTGATGGATGGCGAATACGCGTGGTTCATGGATAATGCGGAAGGGACCACCCACCCGGTCGGACAGAAAAAACCGAACGCTTTCGGTCTTTACGACATGATGGGCAACGTCTGGGAATGGACAGAGGACTGGTGGCAGAATGTGTACCCGTCAGAGAAATTGAAGGATCCTACCGGGCCCAATACCGGCGAATACAAGGTGATCCGAGGGGGTTCCATTGTTTCCTCCGCCGGGGCTCTGCGCCTGACCAACCGCACCTGGTTGAATCCCAAGAATCGTGTGTACTCAAAAATCTCCACCTACGGCGGATTGGTGAATGAGAAATTCAATTTCATTGGGTTCCGTTGCGTTGTCTCGGCCGATACGTGGCTCAAGTCGCAACCGGTACGCAAAGTAACCACTGAAGGGGAGGGGGGACTCTCTCCGAACCCGCCGGAAGCTACGGCTCAGCCCTGAGCCACAGCCCGCGTCACTGCTGGCATTCCTTGCAGATTCCGAACAGATCCAGTTTGTGGGAGGTCATTTTGAAGCCGTTTTTTTGGGCGACTTCTTCCTGTAGTTTTTCGATGACTTCGTTGTGGAACTCAATGATCTTGCCGCATTCCGTGCAGATCATGTGATCGTGGTGTTCGTGGGCGTAATTCATTTCGTACCGCTTCTGTCCGTCGCCGAAATCCAGCTCGGCCGCCAGGCCGCTTTCGGTCAGCAGGGAAAGTGTACGGTACACGGTGGCGAGGCCGATCTTCGGTTCCTTGGCGGAAACGATCTTGTATAGCTCCTCGGCGCTGACGTGATCTTCACAATTCAGAAACGCTTCCAGCACAGCCCGGCGCTGTTTGGTGATTTTCAGATTGTGCTGGGAAATGTACTTTTCGAGTACTTCCTGTTCTTTGTTACTCATAAATCAGCCTCCCGAACGAAAATCTAGCACTATGGGTGCATGGAGTCAACCGCGGCATAACGGGGTGTTGAAACGATTTCGGATTCAAGGGGTTTTCAAATGGGTTTCTATCATTTCGATGCATTGATCGGAGTCAATCGAGACCTGTTGACCATCCGTCATATTCTTTAAAAAATACGTTCCGCTTTCGATTTCATTGTCGCCGATGATGAGGACAAAGCGGCATTCCTGGCGGTTGGCTTTTCGCATCTGACTCTTCATGCTCCCGCCTTCGTAGTCCAACTCAACGTACCAACCGGCGGCGCGCAGTGTCTGGATTAGTGCCTGCCCGCGCCGCTTCGCCTTTTCGCCCATCAATACGGCAAACAGATCGGGTTTCTTCGCGATGTCCTGCCAAGTGGATTCTGGCAGGGTTGCGATGAGCCGCTCCACACCGACGGCGAAACCGAAACAGGGGGTGGGCGGCCCGTCGAACTCCTCCACCAAAGTGTCGTAGCGGCCGCCGCCGCAGATGGCGTTCTGTGAGCCGAGTCCTTCCGTACCCACCACCTCGAACGTCGTGCGGGTGTAGTAATCAAGTCCCCGGACCAGCTGGGTGTTCAACGTGAACGGGGTGTCCATGCTGGTGAGCGCCTCCTGCACGGCGGCAAAGTTCTCACGACACCCTTCGCACAAGTGATCCGATATGCGCGGAAGGGTGAGGGCGATCTCCCGGTCCCGTTCCACCTTGCAGTCAAGGACGCGCAGGGGATTGCGCTCGTATCGCGAGGTGCAGTTACTGCACAATTCGTCGAGGTGCTTTCGGATGGCGTCTTTGAGTAACTCGCGGTAAGGCGGACGGCATTCCGGACAGCCCAGCGAGTTGATCTGCAACTCGACACCGTTCAGACCCAGGTCGCGAAACAGGGCGATGAGCATGGTCATGACTTCGGCGTCGACCAGCGGGCTCGCCGAGCCCAGCGCTTCCGCACCGATCTGGTAAAACTGGCGGAAGCGTCCCGCCTGCGGCCGTTCGTAACGGAACATGGGGCCCATGTAATACAGCTTCACCAACTGGGCCTGGCCGTGCATTTTATGCTGGATGTACGAACGTACGACCGAGGCCGTGCCCTCCGGGCGAAGGGTGATTTCATCACCGCCGCGATCGGTGAAGGTGTACATCTCTTTTTCGACGATGTCGGTGGTCTCGCCGATACTGCGTTTGAACAGGCTTGTGCTTTCGAAAATGGGCAGGCGGATCTCCTGAAACCCGTAAGGTGCAAGCACCCGCCGGGCGGCCGCTTCCACCTTGTGCCACTTTTCGATCTCACCGGGAAGAATGTCTTTGACGCCGCGTATGCTTTGAATTTTCATTTAACGGTTGGGCTGATCAGGTTTTGGTTGCGGGAGGAGGCAGGCACCGTCACGCAAGCAATGCATGCGCGCGGTCCATGTCCTCCGGGCTGCCGATATACAGGGGAACGCGCTGGTGAATGTCTGTGGGCTTGATATCCAGAATGCGTTCTTTTCCGTTGGAGGCCTTGCCGCCCGCATTCTCCACGATCATCGCCATCGGTGCGGCTTCGAAGGCATAACGCAGTTTCCCTTCCGGACTTTTCTTGTCTCCGGGATACATGAAGATGCCGCCCTTCAGCAGGGTGCGGTGGAAGTCCGCCACCAGCGACCCGATGTAGCGGAGCTTGTAGGGCCGCTTCGTTTCTTTGTCGTTTTCCTTAAGATACTCGACGAGTTTTTTCTGCGGCTCCTGCCAGACCTGCGAGTTGCCTTCGTTTACACTGTAGGTCGATCCCTGCCGGGGAATTTTCATGTCCTGCGTGGAGAGAAAAAATTCTCCCAGTGCGGGGTCCAGGGTGAAGGTGTGCACTCCGTTGCCGGAAGTGTATACGAACAGTGTGCTGGGTCCGTATATGATGTATCCCGCCGCCACCTGCTGGTGACCCGGTTGAAGGAGATCGTCGTCGGTGACGTCCGGTCCCGGGCTTTGCTTGCGGTACACGGAGAAAATGGAGCCGATGTTGACATTGACGTCGATATTTGACGATCCGTCCAGCGGATCGACCATGAAGATGTACTTGCCTGCACGGTCCGGTGGGATGATGACAGGCTTTTCGTTTTCCTCGGAGGTGATGGCGCAGATGTTGCCGGATTCCCCCACCAGCTTGATGAAAATGTCGTTGGCGTAGTCGTCGAGTTTCTGGACCTCCTCCCCCTGCACGTTGACGCGGCCGGACATGCCCAGAATATCCTCGCCCAAACCCGCGTTGTTGACCTGAAGGGACACGATCTTGGCGCCCACCAGCACTTCGTTCATGAGGTTGGTGAACTCGCCCGTGGCGCCGGGAGTCATTTTCTCCTGGCGCCGGATGAACTGCACCAGCGTGGTTCTATCCATATATAAGACTCGTTATTTTTTGGGACCGCAGGGAACCGACGAAGTACAACCATCGCCGGAAACAGGCGTGATTGTATCCCATTTACCGGGTTTCCTCAACGATGCTTTAGTGAATGGTTTGTGGGGAAGGAGGCGTGCGGTTGTCAGGCCACCTTCTGTGTTTTGGCCTGACGTTTGCGCTCGTTTTCGTCTAGGTACTTCTTGCGCAGACGGATGCTCTTGGGCGTGATCTCAGCCAGCTCGTCCTCGTTCAGAAAGCCGAGCACCTGTTCGAGGCTCATGATGCGGGGCGGAGTCAGGATGACGGTGTCGTCGGACCCGGACGCGCGCATGTTGGTCAGCTTTTTTTCCTTGCAGATGTTGACCACAAGGTCGTTGTCCTTCGCGTTTTCGCCGATGATCATGCCGGTGTAAACCGGTTGGCCGGGACCGACGAACAACTGGCCCCGGTCCTGCAGGTTGAAGATGGAGTAACCCGTGGTCTGCCCGTTTTCCAGCGCGATCAGGGCGCCGCGCAACCGTTTGGCAGAACCGCCCATGAATGGCACGAAAGTTTCGAACGTATGTTGCAGCGTACCGGTTCCCTTGGTCATGGTCAGGAAATCGGACTGGAACCCGAACAGGAACCGCGTGGGCACGTGGTACTCGAGGCGCACGTGGCCGTCGTCCATGTGAATCATGTTCTTGAGTGAGCCCTTTCGGGTACCGAGGGCTTCCATCACTTTGCCGGAATAAGTTTCTTCGACGTCGATGACGACAAATTCCATCGGCTCGTGCGTCTTGCCGTCGATTTCCTTCAACAGGACCTGCGGGCGCGAAATGCTGAATTCGTATCCTTCGCGGCGCATGGTTTCAATGAGGATGCCGAGGTGCAACTCGCCGCGACCGGAGACCTTGAATTTGTCGCCCGCGCCGGACTCCTCGACTTTCAACGCGACGTTCGATTTGACTTCCTTCATCAGCCGCTCGCGCAAATGACCGGAGGTGAGGAATTGTCCGTCCTTGCCGGAGAACGGAGAATCGTTGACCGAAAAATAAATCGACATGGTCGGCTCGTCGATGCGGATGAGCGGCAACGGTTCCGGGTGTTTGCTGTCGGCGATGGTCTCGCCGATGTCGACGTCCTTCATGCCCGCGATACCGATGATGTCGCCCGCTTCCGCCGACTGCACCTCGGTGCGGGTGAGTCCGTCGTAGGTGTATGTTTTCATCATCTTGAACGTTTCTTTTGAACCGTTTCGCCGGATGAGGGTGCAGGGCACATCGGCACGGAAGCGACCGCGTTCGATCTTGCCGATGGCAATACGACCCACGTAGTCGTTGTAATCAATCGACGTCACCTGCATCTGGAACGGGGCTTCGGCATCGCCGTTGTGCGGCGGCACTTTCTCGACGATGAGGTCGAGCACCGGCGTCATGTCCCCCGGTTCGGAATCAAGAGTGCGTTTGGCAAACCCCAGCTTGGCGGAGGTGTAAACGATGGGGAAGTCCAACTGGTCGTCGGTGGCGTTCAGGTTGACGAAAAGGTCAAACACCTGGTCCACCGCGCGGTCCGGGTTGGCTCCGGGACGGTCGATTTTGTTGATGACGACAATGGGCTTGAGTCCCAGTTCCAGCGATTTTTTCAACACGAACCGCGTCTGCGGCATGGGCCCTTCCGCAGCGTCCACAAGCAGAAGCACACCGTTGACCATTTTCAGGATACGCTCCACCTCGCCGCCGAAATCGGCGTGGCCGGGCGTGTCCACGATGTTGAGCTTATGTCCCTTGTAAAGGATGGACGCGTTCTTCGAGAAAATGGTGATGCCGCGTTCGCGCTCGAGGTCATTGCTGTCCATGACGCAGGAGCTGTGCTCCGTGCCTTCGCGGAACATGCCGCTATGCTCCAGCAGGCGGTCGATGAGGGTGGTCTTGCCGTGGTCAACGTGTGCAATGATGCCGATATTTCTAATATGATCCGTTTTCATGAGCTCCGTTCGCTGTCAGCGGTAAAAGTAGGTGATTGCGGTTTGTATCGAACCCGGGAGGGCAGGGGGAACCCTGGAAGGTTTCGATTATTGTTCAATTATATGATATTATAGCGTAACTTATTGATTTAAAACAATCTGGCCTTTTGCTCCATGGATTCCAGCCTGAAACAGTTTGTCGAGTACCTGACTGTCGAGAAGCGGCATTCGCCGCATACGGTGGCGGCCTACCGGCGGGACATTGCTTCGTTTCTGGACGCCTTCTCCGGCGTGACTCTACATTGTATCACCTCTTCGCAGGTTCGAGAATACTTTTTAACGCTTCAAAACAGTGGGCTGGCCAGCCGGTCCATTGCCCGGGCCCTGTCTTCCATCAAGGCGTTTTACCGATTTCTCGTGAGGGAGAACCTGGTGGCAACCAACCCGGTGGATATTCTGGAGTCCCCCCGCCTGTGGCGCAAACTGCCGGGGATTCTGTCCTTGGCGGATGTTGAGGCTCTGCTGGAAGCCCCCGACCCTGCGACGCCGCGGGGCATCCGCGATCGAGCCATGCTGGAGTTGTTGTACGCGACGGGTCTTCGCGTCTCGGAACTGGTGACGCTCCAAACCACAAACCTGCACCTGGAAGTGGGCTACCTTCGGTCGTTCGGAAAGGGTGATAAGGAAAGGGTGATCCCGATGGGCGAAGCGGCGCGCCGGTTGGTTAATTTATATATTCAGGAAGTTCGTCCTAAATACTTGAAAAATAAAAGTTCGAATTTTTTATTTTTGACCCGGCTGGGTGCCGGGATGACGCGCCAGGGGTTCTGGAAACTGATCAAGCAGTACGCCAGGCAGGCTGGAGTGAACGTGTCGGTTTCTCCACATACCCTGCGTCATGCATTCGCCACGCATCTTTTGGAGCGGGGAGCCGATTTGCGCTCGGTTCAACAAATGCTGGGTCATTCGGATATTGCGACCACGCAAATTTATACCCATATTCTTCAGGAGAGGATGCGGGAAATACTGGACCGGCACCATCCACGGGCCTGAGTTCGCGGAGCGGAAATTTTGCTTGACGGACTACCCCTTTAAAGCTAAGATTTTGAAACATTTACCTGCCCGCCCATTCAGGTTCCATACCCAATCAGACCGCACATTACGGGACAGTCATGAGTCTGATCATTGATATTGATGACATTCCGGAGGACGAGCCTCTGGATTTGAGCCTGACGGAATCAGCGGATCAATTCACCGTAGACCCGGAAACGGGTGCATTTAAGGAAGCGGTGCAGGTGACCGGCAACCTGATCCGTTCCAACCGCGACGTTTATCTGGCAGGTCAGGTAAGAACGGTCATGGCCATGACCTGCTCGCGTTGTCTGGAATCATTTCGGTTCGACGTCGAAACCCCGATCCGTGCCACGTTCATTCCGGCGCCGGATCCGGACAGTCTGGAAGTGGAGCAGGAACTGGTCGATTCGGATATCGAACTCGAATATTATACGGATCAGAAAATTGACTTGACTCAACCGGTTTACGATCAGATTATGTTGAGTCTTCCCATGGTCCAATTGTGCCGGGACGATTGCAGGGGGATCTGCCCGAAATGCGGTGCGTCCCTGAACCGGGAATCCTGCCGGTGCGAAGGGGATGAAGACATTGACCCCCGTCTGGCCGTATTGAAACAATTAAAAGAAAAGTTGAAATAATCAGGAGCCATCATGCCCGTACCCAAGAAACGAACATCCAAATCCCGCAAAGGCATGCGCCGGTCGCACGATTCCCTGACGGTTACAGGGTTCGGAGAATGCCCGCAATGTCACGAGTTCAAGCGTCCCCACCACGTGTGTCCTCACTGCGGTTACTACAAAGATAAAGAAGTGATCGAAGTCGAAGCCCTTTAATTGCGTGCGGGAAAGCGTTTGCTTTCCAGTATGCAAGGCTTCACCGGATACCGTTCCATACCAAGTTCGAGGAATGCCTGAAGAGCGTTCCCTTCCTGCCCCAAACAGTCTAGTCATAACGTTGAGGGCCGTTTGAAGGACCGGAGGAGTGCAGACCTGAGATGAAAATCGTCGTAGATGCCATGGGAGGGGATTTTGCCCCGCAAGCGGTGGTAGAGGGAGCCGTTCTGGCCACCCGCGAATTCGGGTTTCCCGTCATCCTCGTTGGCCTGTCTGACGCAATTCAGGAAGAACTGGACAAATACGAGGACGCTAAAAACCTGCCCATCGAAGTGCACCACGCCGACGAAGTGGTGGAAATGCACGACAGCCCCAGCAAGGCCTTGCGGACGAAAAAAAAGTCCTCCATGAAAATCGGTTTGGACCTGGTCAAGGAAGGAGAGGGCGAAGCCTTCATCAGTGCCGGCAACACCGGAGCGGTCCTCGCGTATTCCACCATCATCCTGCGTCCGCTCAAGGGGGTGGACCGTCCGGCCATTGCCATCCAACTGCCCACACTGCAGGGATCGGCAATTCTCCTCGACGCCGGGGCGAACGTGGATTGCAAATCCAACCAGCTTTTCCAGTTTGGCATTATGGGCCATGTTTACGCCAAGTACATTCTGGGCCTGGATGAGCCCGGGGTGGGACTGCTCAGTATCGGCGAGGAAGACGGCAAGGGCAACGAAGTGACCAAGGAAGCTTTTCGATGGCTTTCGAAATCCCACATCCGTTTCATCGGCAACGTCGAGGCAAAGGAAGTATATCGTGGAAATGCCGATGTCATCGTCTGCGACGGCTTCACCGGAAACGTGGCGCTCAAGATCAGTGAAAGCCTGGCGGAGATGATTGGAACCAACCTGAAAACCCTATTCACCAGCGGCATCGTGCCCAAGATGGGCTACCTGATGCTGAAAGGCCGTTTGCGCGAATTCAAAAAATCGGTGGACTACTCGGAAGCGGGCGGAGCTCCCCTGCTCGGGGTCAATGGCGTGGTCATCATCGCCCACGGCAGTTCCAATGCCAAGGCGGTAAAAAATGCGATCCTCCGCGCTCACGAATTCGTAGAAAAGAAAGTCAACCAACATATCCGCGAAGACATCGAATACAATCTGGACAGCAAAGGTTCATTCTGGCAGCACATCAAGGAAATTGTGGCGGGACACGATGAAAACGGGGGCGTTCCCAACAAGACACCCACGTCACCCAAAGCCGTGTTGGAAGAGTCCGAGGAAGAGCTTGAACCTGAAACCACGGATGAAACCCCTACGGAAGAGCCGGACAAGCCGTAACCGCTGCACCCAACCTTTTTCTCCTATCTATGAAAGCACGATCACCCTTCAATGCAGAGTTAGTCGGGACGGGAATGTACGTTCCGGACAATGTCGTCACCAACTTTGATCTCGAAAAGAATTTAGATACATCAGACGAATGGATTCGAACCCGCACCGGCATCGTGGAGAGGCGGATCGCCAGGAAGGACGAATCCGCCTCGACCATGGGTATCGCTGCCTCAATGATGGCACTGAAGAACGCCGGAATGGAGGCGGGCGAACTCGACATGATCATCGTCTGCACCTCGACGCCGGATGTCATTTACCCCGCCACTGCCTGCTTCGTGCAGAAAGAACTCGGCGCGAAAAAAGCCGCAGCCTACGATATTGCCGCAGTCTGCTCCGGTTTTGTTTTCGGGCTTTCCATTGCGGAGCAGTACATCAAAAGCGGCCGCTATGAAAATATCCTCGTCATTGGAACAGAAGTCAATTCGCGGGTCATGGACTGGACCGACCGAACCACCTGCGTGTTGTTCGGTGACGGCGCAGGAGCCGCCATTCTCCGCCGAACTGAAAAGCCGGAACCCTGCGGTATCCTGTCCTCTCATATTTATTCCGACGGCACGCAGTCGGACTTGTTGATCGTTCCTGGTGGCATTGGTAAAACCTCGTTTACCTATCAGGGTATCGACGACAAGCTTTATTGCCTGAAAATGTCCGGCCAGTCTACTTTCAAGGTTGCGGTCAGGCGAATGAGTGAAGTTTCGCGGGAGGCCCTTGCGCATAACGGCCTGTCCAACGAAGACGTTGCTCTAGTCGTTCCACACCAGGCCAACCAGCGGATCATAGAAGCTGTGGCGGACAAGCTTGAAGCGCCTTTGGAAAAAGTCTTCGTAAACATTCACAAATACGGCAACACGGGCTCCGCTTCCATTCCCATCGCCCTGCATGAGGCGCGGGAAGCCGGATTCACACCTGCGGGCAGTGTCACTCTGCTCACGGTTCTGGGGGCCGGGTTGACGTGGGGATCGGTGGTGATCAAATGGTAAAGACCGCGTTCTTGTTTCCGGGGCAGGGTTCCCAGTTTGTTGGCATGGGGAAAAATTTTTACGACTCCGATCCCGAATGCCGCCGCATGTTTGAGGAAGCCGATGAAATCCTGGGTGATTCCATCAGCGAGGTATGTTTTCAGGGTCCCGAAGAAAAACTGAAACTCACTGAAAATACACAGCCTGCGCTTTTGATCCACAGTATAATTGCCTTGAAACGGCTCCGCGATCATGGTATTAATTCCGTGCTGGCGGCTGGCCACAGCCTGGGTGAATTTTCTGCCTTGGTGTGTGCCGGCACCCTCCGTTTTGGAGATGCCGTGCATCTCGTCCGCCAACGTGGGCGCTTCATGCAGGAAGCGGTTCCTGTGGGGGTCGGCGCCATGGCGGCGATTATCGGGTTGTCCGCCGAACAGGTCCAGCAACTCTGCCTTTCTGCGTCCTCAGAGGATGCTATCGTTCAACCTGCAAACCTCAACAGTCCGGAGCAAATCGTCATTGCCGGTCATAAGGAACCGGTGGAGGCCGTCTCGGAGAAGGCGCGCGAACAGGGTGCGAAAAAAGTCGTGGCCCTGCCCGTCAGCGCCCCCTTTCACTGCAAGTTGATGGAACCCGCGGCAATGCGCTTGAAAGCGGAGATGGAAAAAGTTGAATTTAAGGATGCAAGCATTCCTGTGATAACCAACGTGGAAGCGGCTCCAAATAATTCGGGCGACAAGGCCCGGGAACTTCTGTTTAAGCAGGTCTGTTCCCCCGTCCGCTGGACCGAGACCATGCAGTGCGTGATCGATCAGGGAGTGGAAGCGGTGGTGGAACTGGGATCGGGCAAGGTCCTTTCCGGTCTCATGAAACGGTTCAGCAAGGACATCCGCTGTTACCAGGTTGGTGATGAGGAGTCGCTGGCCAAAACCGTGGCCGAATTGAAATAACTTTCAAACGGAATGGATATGGAACTCAAAGACAAGGTAGCGCTGATAACCGGCGGCGCGCGCGGAATCGGCCAGGTGGTCGGCGAGATGCTTGCCAAAATGGGGGCCCATGTGGTGCTGGCGGATGTCAACAAGGACGGCGCCGAGCAAGCAGCCGAAGCCATCTGTAAAAACGGTGGATCGGCTTCCGCCGCAGGGCTCAATGTGGCTTCCGCAGAAGAGGTTCAAAAAGTTTTTGACTCTATCTCCAAAGAATTTAAACTGTTGGATATTTTGGTCAACAACGCCGGGATCACCCGTGATGGGTTGTTGATGCGCATGAAAGAGGAGGACTGGGATCTGGTTCTTTCCATCAACCTCAAGGGCTCTTTCCTCTGCACTCAGCAGGCGGTCAAACAAATGATCAAACAAAAGGACGGGGCGATTGTCAATGTCGCGTCCATCGTCGGGGTGATGGGTAATCTGGGACAGGCTAACTATTCTGCATCCAAAGCCGGCCTGATTGGATTGACCAAAACCACTGCCCGCGAAGTGGCGAGCCGGGGTATCCGCGTCAACGCCATTGCGCCGGGTTTCATCGATACCGATATGACACGCCAGTTGAAGGATGATGTGCGCGAGCAGTTGATCGGGCAGATCCCCATGGCGCGTCTCGGCCAGCCGCAGGATATTGCGGACAGTGTTGCGTTCCTTGTATCCGATCGGGCTCGTTATATCACCGGTCAGGTCATCAATGTTAATGGTGGGATGTTAATGTAACATCTTTGAGGAGTCTCAAAATATGTCAGTAGAACAAAAGGTAAAGGAAATTATCGTAGAACAGCTGAATGTGGATGAAAATCAGGTGAATGGCTCCGCATCATTTATCGATGACCTCGGTGCGGACTCACTGGATACGGTGGAACTGGTCATGGCGTTCGAGGAAGCGTTCGACATTGAAATCCCGGATGAGGAAGCCGAGAAAATCGCCACGGTACAAAACGCCATCGATTATATCAACAACCACACCAACTAACTCTTTTTGATATGACCCGTCGTGTTGTTGTTACAGGCCTTGGAATGCTGTCTCCGTTGGGGATTGGCGTTGATGCCAACTGGGATGCGGTCTGCCGGGGAAAATCCGGCATTGACTACATCACCCGGTTCAACGCCCAGGATTTCCCGGTGCGCATTGCCGGAGAGGTGGAGGGGTTCGATCCTGCGGATTACATCGAACCCAAAGAGATCAAAAAGATGGATACGTTTATCCATTATGCGGTCGCCTGCTGCCGTTTTGCGCTGAAAGACTCCGGCCTCGAAATCACCGAGGCCAACGCGGACCGTGTCGGCACGTTGATCGGTGTCGGTCTGGGCGGTCTTCCTGCCATTGAAAAATACCACGAGGTCTATCAGAACAAGGGAGTTCGAAAAATCACGCCGTTCTTTATTCCGATGCTCATTCCCAATATGGCATCGGGTCAGATTTCCATCATCTTTGGTACAAAGGGACCCAATACCTGTGTGGTGACGGCCTGCGCCAGCGGGACGCATGCCATTGGCGATGCGTTCAAGATGATTCGTGATGGAGTGGCGGATGCCATGATAGCCGGCGGTTCGGAATCGGTCATCACGCCCCTCGCCATCGGCGGATTCGCTGCGGCCAAGGCGCTGTCAACACGAAATGACGACCCCAAAGGAGCGAGCCGTCCGTTCGATAAAGACCGAAACGGGTTTGTCATGGGTGAAGGATGTGGTGTGTTGATTCTTGAAGAAATGGAATCCGCAAAGAAACGCGGTGCCCGCATTTATGCCGAAGTTGCTGGATACGCCCTCAACAGCGATGCGTATCATATGACCGCGCCTTCAAAAGATGGAGAAGGCGCCGCCAAATGCATGGAGTTGGCATTGGAGGATGCAAAGATGAATCCGGAAGAGGTGGATTACATCAATGCTCACGGTACCTCCACGGGAGCGGATTTCACTGAAACGACCGCGATCAAATCGGTATTCAAGGACCACGCGTATAAATTGCAGGTCAGTTCCACAAAATCCATGACCGGCCATCTGCTGGGAGCTGCGGGCGGGGTGGAAGCGATTTACAGCGTACTGGCCATGCACCATGGTGTCATTCCACCCACTATCAATTACACAACGCCGGATCCGGATTGCGATCTCGATTATGTTCCCAACACCGCTCGGGAAACCAAAGTCCGGGCGGCACTTTCAAACTCCTTCGGCTTCGGCGGAACCAACGGTGTGGTGATTTTCAAACAACCGACGGACTGATGAAACACGGTAGGCCTCATGCTGTCGAAGGAACGCATCGATGAGCTGGCACAACTCCAGATAAACCTGGGGTACACTTTTAAGGATATCCTGCTCTTAAACAAAGCCCTCACCCACAAATCCTACGTCAACGAAAAATCCGAAGCGATTAAGAACAACGAACGGTTTGAATTCATGGGGGACTCCGTTCTGGATGTCGTGGTCAGCCATTACATGGTGAAAACTTTCCAGGATTTTTCAGAAGGGCTGCTTTCCAAGATACGTGCCGCGGTGGTCAACGAAGCCTGCCTTGCAGGTCTGGCGCGCGATATCTGTCTGGGTGATTATCTGCTTCTCGGCCGGGGAGAAGACCTCACCGGGGGGCGGGACAAGAATTCTATTCTGGCAAACGCGTTTGAGGCCGTGGCGGGCGCCGTCTATTTCGACAGTAACCTGGAAACTGCTTATGACGTATTCCTTCCCAGGTTAAAAAAAGAAATCGCCCAATATGCCAAAACAAGCCGTTTCCGCGACTTCAAAAGCGAACTCCAGCATTTCTCACAGAATACCCTCAACTGCATTCCGTTTTATAAAGTGGTGAAAGAAACCGGACCGGACCACGAAAAGCAATTCGAGGTTGTTGTGCGGACCAATGGTGAGGAACAGGGACGGGGTGCCGGACGAAGTAAAAAAGAAGCAGAGCAGGCGGCTGCACGAAGTGCACTCGAACACCTGAACCCTGAATTCAAAGAAAACGGGGGATGAAAAATCCCTCCGTTCAGGGATGTGTACCTTAAGGAGGAGGCCCGGATGTTCAGAATTTTGCGGGCCTCATGAATTTTTGCAATTGAATTTGGTTTTTACCGATCTTTAAACTTTTGGGGGATGATATGGTAACGGTTGGCATGAATTACAAAGTGATCAACGGCAAGGAAGAAACTTTTGAAAATGCATTCAATAACGTCCTAAAGGTAATGGCTGAAATGGATGGACACACCAAGACGGCTTTATATAAGGATGTAAACGATCCCCAACAGTACCTGATCGTCTCCGACTGGAATTCTGAAGAGGCCTACAATGCATTTCTGAACAGTGACAAGTTTGCCGGGGTGGTGAACTGGGGGAAGGAAAATATTTTGGCAGGCCGCCCCTCGCACACGGTTTACCGCCAGTAGGAGGTCACCGTAGATTCGGCAGGTCAGGGATTTTCCACAGACCGGTATTGGATTTCCCCGTTGCGGATGCTTTTAAGCAGTTTCTTGTGAAAGTGCTCGGTGTCGTGGGGAGGGAAGTCGTCGACCCGCCAACGGACGCGTACCAGCTTGCCGTCCGGATGGCTTATAATCTCTCGGACTTCACCGTTATTGCGCGACAGCGGTTCGTACAGATGGTCTCCCACTTTCAGTTTGATTTTATCCATATCCCGTTTGCTTGGTTTAAATCTGTATTCATTATACTTGTATCGCTCCCATTAATAAATCGATGCGTGCATGATACAACAGGAGGACCGAAATGGCTTACATCACCATGGCCGCTATGTACCCAACGATGACTTCAGGTAAAGTTGATGAATTCCTGGTGGATATTGGCGATACCATCAAGAAGGGAATGCCTGTAGCGGAAATCGTCGCCGAGGGTTATTTTACCCTGATATCTGAATATACCGGAACCATTAAAGAAATTTATGTGGGTGAAGGGGAATACGTGGAAGTAGACACTCCAATCATTGAAATCGAGGAAGAAGAGGGCGAATGAAATAAGCCCAACCGGTTTAGATCAGAGAAAAAACGAGGGAAGTGGTCATGAGGTAGATGAACAGCCCGGCGATGTCGTTGATTGTGGTCACTACCGGTCCGGTGCTGATGGCGGGGTCGATATCCAGCTTTTTAAAAACCCATGGCGTCAACGATCCAATGAAGGCGGCCATGGAAACCGCCAACACGATTCCCAGACCCACGGAAAGCCCGAGCATGGGATTGGAGTCAAGCAAGGTTTTGGCAATGGTCAATATGATCAGGCCACATACCATTCCGAAGATCAGCCCGTGGCACATTCCGACTTTCACTTCACTGCGAATGACGCTTTTCAGGTTGTCGTCCTGGATATCACCCGTAGCCAGTCCCCGGACGATCACTGTTGCCCCCTGCAGCCCCACATTCCCCGCCAGCCCCAGCACAAACGGAATAAAAACAGGACCATTGAAAATTCGTTCAGCGTGAACTCGAATACTTTCAGGATGTAGGCGCTCACCATACCGCCGACAAAAGTGGTCAGCAGCCAGGGTGCCCTTGCCGCAAGTTTGGATCGGGTGGTCTGCGCAAAGGCATCGACTTTGGCTGAAGCGCCGACCATGGTGTAGATGTCTTCGCTTGCCATATTCTTAAGGCCGCGCAATACGTCGTCAAAACTAATGATACCGTGCAGGACGTTTTGTTCATCCACTACGGGGATGGTGCTGATGTGCTCATGGTCCATCTCGTTGGCGACCATTTCGCAGGAGTCATCGAGGTTCACGTGAGGCGTATGTTCCCAGACAATGTCGGTGGCCATGGCTTTGGGAGGCGCGTTCAGCAGGTCCCGCAAGGTGAACGTCCCCATCAATTCGCGGGAATCATTCACTACGTAAAAGTTAGTGCCGTACTCCTGTTTGTTGTGACGCAGGAAATTCATCAGAATGTCGCCCGCAAGTTCGTGGGGAAGGACCTGGTTGAAATTGGGGCTCATCAGGCCACCGGCGGTTTCTTCTTTATAGCTGAGCAGATTTTTGAGAGTCTGGGCTTCGTCGGGTACCATTTGCTCCAGGATTTTTTCCTGGATCTCGGGTCCCGCCTCCTGGAGAATATCGACTGCCTCGTCTTTCGGCATGGCCTCCAGGAACTGCGCCATGTTTTCGTGGCCCAATTCATCAATTAAGATACTGCGGCTTTCCGTATCTGTTTCGTAAAGCACCTCCTGCTTTTTGATGTCATCGCCAAGTAGTTGAAAAATTTTGACTTTTTCTTCATCCGTCAATTGGTGCAACAGTCGCGCAATCTCGAAATGGTCAATCTGATTGACCGCTTCGAGCAGGTGTTCGGGCGGTGTTTCCGGATTTTGCAGGATTTCTTTTAAGTTATCGACAGGCATGGGTTTCTGGTAAAATAGTGTGCATAAGGCTTTAGTCTAACACACTCTTAAATCCTATAGAGGCTTTGAAGATAAATGGTTATAGGCGGAATGTCGTCTGACGAGGCAAAAAGGCTTAAAGAAATCCGCAAACGAAAATCCGGACGGGTTCGGACCAAACGGGCGACGCTTTTGTCTGAAAAAACCAAAGAAAGCGTTCTCAAAAAATTCGATAAGGAACACGAGCCCGAAACCCGGTCCAAGGAGGTGGAAAATCTTGACGAGCATGTCAAGATGAACGACTCCTACATGCGCACCGGGTGGTATGTTCCGAAAAAAAAATAGGGGAGGTATTTCTTTCTGGCCTATTTGAGGGCCCGCCTCCTTGGTCCGATCCAAATTGGATATGATAGGAAAGGCCCGCGCCAAGGCGCGGGTTTTTCTTTTTACATGTGTTTCTGCAGCAGCAGAGGTTCATGGGTGAGCCATATTTTGGCTCCGCACACATTCACGAACACCGGTGGGGAAGCCTTGAACAATTCCAGATGGGCCTGCTTCAGGTTCTCCGGCCGGGTGGGGCTGTCGCCGAACAGTTCCCTTTCTTCCTGCATGATTCCATTCAGGTAATTATCCACGCCATCCTTGGTGCTCACCCCTTCGAAGTATCCACGGATCAGGGGGTCTTTCAGACTGCTCAGGTCCTTTGCGGTTTTACGCAACAGCAATTTGATGCCACGGGAGGAGGATGATTCGAACAGTCCGGCCCGGATGCAGGCGCGTTTGGATTTGCCCGGCTCGAATGTCCATTTCTCCAGTGCTTCCTTGGAATATCCCATGGCCCCGTAACTCCCGAGCTGGTGCCGGGTGGTGTAAAAAGTGGAGTAGCTCACCACTGTGCCGATGTCCATTTCCTGCTCGAGAGCCACCATGGGATCGAAAGAAACGCGGTTGGACGCCTTAATCTGTTCCGGTGTGGTTTCACGGATGGCGAAACCAACGGCTCCCAATGCAGTTGCATAAAAAAGGTATTCGAACTTTCCCTCTCCCAGTTCCTTCAGTTTTTGGCGGCACTGGGAATCCGTGATATCCCCAAACACCGTTTCATCGGCACCTTCGATCTGAATTCCGGTGTCTTCCTTTCCAAACCAGTTTGCTATGATGCGGGCTTCCTTGCCCTGTGTTTCCCGCACTGCTTCGATAGCGGCCTGTCCCATGACACCGGTTCCACCTATTACGAGATAGTTTCCCATGGCTCTCCTTTGGTTTCGATTGATTCGGATTTGATTTGTGTATGCGAGAATCAGGAACCGCCGACACTGCCGTCGAAATCCCATCGCGGCACCTGGTGGATTTCCCACAACCCGAGGGAGAGGTTGGTGTCGTCGATTTCCAGTTTGTCGATCTCATTCTTCAACTTGACGGCCTGTTGTAATTGATCTTTACGCGGGGCCTGATCGATTTGGATGGCGAGCTCCTTGTATCGAAGCAGGTAATCCCCAGCACGGCGGATGGATGCCTTTACGGATTTCAAAATGAGTTTTCGGCTCAGATGTTTTAAGGAAAAATCCGCAAACGCAAACCATTCATCAATTTCTTCGTGGCTGATACCGAGGACCCGAAGCTCTTTCCGGAATTTTTTCTTGCCTTTTTCCTCGATGTTGTTGGTGACGTATTTAGCCAGGTCGTTGGGCGGTACCCCGTCCAGTGTCTGGCAGAGGTAATTGCTGATAAAGATCAGTTCGTTGATCTTGGATTCCAACTGCACCGCCTGGCTGGATTCCATTCTCAAATCGGGAGACCGCTCGAACAGAGACCACATTCCCCCGAGGTCGATGACAAACTCCTTTTTTTCTGAAGGGGCGTGACGTGTGAGAGACAGGCGGCAACCTTGTCCTCCACAGAGCTGCCCTCAGCCGGAAGGAGCAATGTCAGGCAAACCGCGAGGGTGGCGGATTTTAAAAAGGTATGGAGCATGTTTTGAGACCCCGGTTTGATGGCAGACACGCCTTCATCTTGCCCGGACTGCGGTGGACAAAGCTCCAAAATGTAAGTAATTAAATCCCAGCACATCCCGCAAGTCAACGCCCTTTTTTACTGTGGGGAGTAGAGGGTGTATCACCTGCCGGAATAAGGGGTGTCTCCCATTTTAAGAAGGGTTTTGAATTCCACCTCTTTGAGAGGCATTACCGAGAGTCGGGATTGTTTGATGAGTGCGATGTCCTTTAATTTTGAATTGGCTTTGATTTCCTCCAGTGTGACGGATTTGTTGAATGCTTTGGCCGGCTTGAGATCCACCACAACCCAGTTGGAATCGTCCGAAGTGGGGTCCGGGTAGGCCTCTTTTGTTACTTTGGCAATACCCTTGATTTCCTTCCCCACAACACTGTGGTAGAAAAGGACCAGGTCCCCCTTTTTCATGGCCTGCAAATTGTTCCGGGCCTGGTAATTGCGGACTCCGTCCCAGAAGGTCCCGCCATCTTTGACTAACTGCTCCCAGCTGTAAGCGGAAGGCTCCTGCTTGACCAGCCAGTAATTCATATTATCCCCCTGATTTTTAAGAAGTTATCCTTGCCGGGCCGTTGTTTGGCCTGAGGCCCCCTATTAAACAGGTATTTAGACCACTTGTTCAAGAAAAATCAAAAATACCGGGTTCTCCCCAACTTTTTGGATAATCTGATTGACTGGACCGGGGTAGAAAAATATAATCTGCAAATTCAATTAGTTTTAAACCAACCATCAATTCATTGGACCCACTGGTCCGATTTTGTTACCGGAGTGAGTCTGGCATGTATCGTCCTGAAATTAAAGTTCTCGATTGCACCATTCGTGATGGCGGATTGATGAACAATCATCAGTTCAGTAACGAACTGGTTCGCAAAGTGTACCAGGCGGCCAACGAAGCAGGGGTGGATTATATCGAACTGGGTTACAAAGCCGATGAAAACCAGTTCAATCGCAACGAATACGGTCCCATGAAATTCTGCACTGAAAAGGACCTGGAGGCCGTTGTTGATGGCATTGAAAAGAAAGCCAAACTTTCCGCCATGGTGGATATCGGTCGTGTCGACCCCGAATCCATCGTTCCCAAGGGGGAAAGCTACCTCGATATGATGCGGGTGGCGAGCTACGTCAAAGACATCGACAAAGCCATCGATCTGGTCAACCATCTGGAAGGCAAGGGATACGAGACGACAATCAACATCATGGCCGTCTCCCACGCCCGCGAGCGTGAACTGGACGAGGCCCTGGAACAGTTGGAAAAAGAGTGTAACACCCGCGTGATTTATCTGGTGGACAGTTTCGGTGCACTGTATTCCGAGCAGATTGCCTACCTTGCGAAGAAATATAAAAGTCTGTGTCCGAGCAAGGAAATCGGTATCCACGCCCACAACAACCAGCAACTGGCGTTCGCCAACACCATTGAGGCCATCATCAATAACGTCAATTACCTTGACGGTACGATTTACGGTATTGGCCGGGCCGCCGGCAACTGTCCTCTGGAATTGCTGCTGGGGTTCCTTAAAAACCCGAAATTCGACCTTCGACCCATTCTCGAAGTCATCGGTTCCGATTTCATCAAAATCAGCCAGCAGATCGAATGGGGATACTACATCCCGTACATGATCACAGGTGTGCTGGACGTCCATCCGCGCTTTGCCATGGCGCTGTTGAATTCAGACAAGCGGGATGATTTCCTCGAGTTTTACGAAAAGCTCATCAACGAATCCAACGTGTGAAGCATGTCCGGCACGGTGTTCGATCCGGACCGGTTTGCCCGCAAACCGGTGTTGGGAATCATTCGGGGAGTTGCGGATAACCAGCTTCCCGGGGTGCTGGAAGCGGTGGTGCGCTCCGGGGTCGAGTTCATTGAAATCACCCTGAACACCCCGGGAGCGGTATCGCTTCTCAAGCTGGCCGACCAGGAATTTTCGGATCGTTTGTGCCTGGGGGCGGGCACGGTGCTCACTCAACCCGAAGCCGAGACCGCTCTCTCTGCCGGGGCGCGGTTTCTGGTCAGCCCAACCGCTTCTGCCGATGTGGCCCGCTATTGCCGGGAACAGGAAATCCCGCATTTTCCCGGCGCCTTCACCCCAACGGAAATTCAATCTGCGTGGGAATCCGGCGCCTTCATGGTCAAGGTGTTTCCTTCTTCCGTTCTGGGCCCGGGGTATTTTCGCGAAGTCAAGGGCCCGTTCGACGGCATCCGCCTGATGGCCGTAGGTGGGGTCCGCGCCTCAAATGTCTGTGAATTTTTCGAAAAAGGCGCGTCCGCCGTGGCGGTGGGGGCGTCTGTATTTTCGGCGAAAAGGATGGCCAAGGGAGACCACGCTTCGATAGAAAAGGATTTAAAAGAAATTTTGTTTGAAGTGACAGGTTTTTTGAATAAAATTGACTCAGGCAACTGATATTACCCGTTTTTGGAGGACACCCATGAGCTTTGATTTTTTAAAACATGCTTCGAACTGGGAAGACGAAGAGTTGTTTGCGAAAATCTGCGAAGGCTTGGAAGAGGTGATCCGGGAGGCGCAGGCCGAAGCGGGTGAACAGAAAATCCATGACCTCGAACTCATGCAGGCGCTGGATTTCGTCGGGTTCAACCTGTTCCGCGACAACTGGGACGAATTCAAGAAAATGGACCTGCATCGCGACCTGAGTTACCTGAGCGACCCCAACCGCGACAAGAACTTCATCCACTGAAGCCGCCCGGTTTCGCAGCCCAGATCAGTTCTGGGACAGCTTGTCAATTTCCTCGATACGCTCCATCAGGTGGTGCATCTTTTTGTCGATGGCGACGATGTGCTGACCGATCTTCTCGATTTCCTTTTTTCCCGCGTCATGTAGATGGTCCGGCACTTGGCAAGGTGTGAGTTGATATGCTCGATCATGTCGTGGATCTGGTGACTTTCCTGCGACAGGTCGTCCGCCGTTTCCTGGATTTCGAGGATGGCGTCCACCGGCACCTCCTGCGCTTCTTCCTTCAGCCGTTCCTTCAGTTTTTTCGACTGGGATACCTTGCGCCGGTAAAGGGAAAGGGAAATACCTGAGAAAATGAGAAGGATCAATCCCACCGTGGATACATCCACCAGTACAAAAACAAGATCGCCGAAAAAACGCCCGGTGTGAATTTCGGTGAGCAGTTTCACCAGGTCCATGGTGAGGTGTGTTCCCGTTTTTTCACTCAGCATTTCCGCAAGTCCGGTGCTCTTCCAGTGTTTGCCTCCATCCAGCGACAACAGCACCTGGGTCCGACTCGCGGCCAGCATCATCGGCGCTTTCATATCCGATGGAAACTGGATGCTGATGAAGTCAAGGCCGATTTCATCGTCACCGTCAATCGACCGAACCTGCCAGTGGTCGCCACCATCGGCGGAGTGGTACAGGCTTTCCCGCGTGGCCGCATACAAATCTGTGGTCTGCCGGGGGTCCACAAACAGGCCATGGACGAAGGCGGTATTCAGGTTCTTATCATGAATCCAGTGAATCCCGTGGTTGAAGGATTTGTACAGCCCGGTTTCAAACCCGGCGTAAAGGAATTCAGGTTCGGTGTCCAGCGAGACCAGCGTTTTCAAACGAGAGGGCAGGGCGGTTTCCCATTGACGGGTCCAGGTTTCCCCTTCGTCCTGACTTCTGAAGATGCCGGAATCGGTCCCGATGTATATGGTCTTCCCCTTGGATGAGAAATGAATGAACCGCACGCTTTCTCTGCCGTCTTTCTTCTCAGGCTTGAAGGACGCCTGCCACATGTCACCCTCGTCATCGGATTTGTAAACGCCGTCTGCGGTGGCGGCGTAGAGCACCTCGGGATCGTTGGGGTCGAACTTCAGGTCACGTATGTCGATGTTGCGCAGTCCGGACGACTCTTCAATCCATCCGCCCCAGAAATCGCCGCCGGTTTCGGAAATATAAATACCCCGCTCCGTCGCGGCAAAAACAAGTTGCGGCATGATGGGATGGACGGCGATAGCCCGGACATTTTGATTGCGCAAGCCTTCATGCAGTTGCGTCCACGTGCTTCCACGGTCCTTGGACCGAAACAGACCGTTCTGCGAGCCGACAAACATAATGGAAGGGTTTTTCGGGTTCAGGGTCAGCGCCTGCAGGGCAAACCCCTCGCCGATCATTTTGAAATACTTGTCAGGGAGGTACTTGGCCTGGATTTCGATTTTATCAAGTTCCAGGCTGTCGCGATGCATGAGCAGGATGCCACTCACAGCCAGCATCAGAAAGAAAATGGCGCAGACGAATCCCGTCCACTTGTGGAAATTGCGCGAAGTTTTGAAAGACTGAAATCTCAATGCAGTCCTTTCTCCTTGGCGCCGATGGGTTGGGAGATACGGTCGTATTCGTCCTGCAACTGGTGCTCGAAGTATTTTACCTGATCGAACAGTTCGTGCACCTTTTCGTCGATTTCTTTCAGGTGCTGGGACAGTTCCTTCAAATCCTGGTCGCGCGTGTCTTTCAGGAAAATTTCACACCGCTTGGCATGGTGGGAGATATGCTCGACCAGATCATGCACACTGGTGATGTTTTTCTGCAGTTGATTGGTGCTGGTTTTCAGCTCCCGGGCGGCCTTCTCCTGTTTGATGATGAAGGTGTACACGATGGCGCCGGCGAATGCGAGCAGAAGGATCATCTGCCCAATGAATGTCTCCCAGGTGGGATACATGCCGAGCATGGAAATTTCCGGTGCGAATTCCGCCGGAGTGGCCGAGAGCTGGCCGCCCATCTGCAACTCGTGCAGTCCCTTGCCCATGAATACAAAGGCCATGAAATACAGGAACACGCTGGTCACGCCGAAGAACCACTTGATGGGCACGCGCACGCCCAGTTTGTTGATCATGAAGAAGACCACGGCCAGAACCGCACATCCGGCAAGAAATCCAGGAACGATGCCACCCGTGGTTTCTCCGGCGTACATGTACAGGGCCTTGTAAAACAGGACCGTCTCAAAGCCTTCCCGGTAGACAGAAAGAAATGCAACCACGCCCAGTGTCCAGGCGCTGCCTGTGCTCACCGCGTCCTGCATTTTATGCGTGATGTACTTCTGCCATTTGGCGGTTTCGATTTTGGAGATAAGCCAGTAGCTGACATAAAACAGGACCACCACGGCAATGAGCATGATCCAACCTTCCAGCAGCTCCTGACTGGCCATACTGATTTTCAGGATTTCCTGCAATATGTAGTAAGTGACGAAACTGCCGACGATGCCGATCCCGACCCCAACGTAAATGGTTTTCAACTTGTCCTGGTTGCGCGAGCGCACGAGGAAGGTGATGAGCGCTGCAATGATGAGGATTGCCTCAAAACCTTCCCGCACGATGATGGAAAAGGACTGGATGAACAGGCCGGTGAAGCCGATGTCCTGCGTCATCTCCGCTTTGCCTTCTGCGAGGCCGGACTTGATATCCTTCACTAGGTTTTCAACCAGGTCGCGCGGAGCATTGCGTTTCATTTCGGCCTGCAGGCGTCCAAACGACGATTCCAGACGCAGGCCCAGCTCCTTGTCCTTGGTAACCAGCGCCCCTTCTATTTTTTCGTAGGTCATGTACGCATCGAAAGCCTGTTCGGAGGCAAATTTGGCATCGCCTTCCTTGAACGTATTCCAGCTGGAATCGACCATCTTTTCCACCGACTCAAACGTCTTAAGGTACTGGTCCGATCCACCACCGGTAGCGGTTCCGGAGCCCGCAGTCACCAACGGCAGGTTGACGTTGTCGTTGGAAAAGGTGCGAATGAAGTATGTGACGTTCCAGATGTCCTGTTCGGAAAGTTGATCCGCCCAGCCCACCATGGCGGTGTTGGCGATGCCGACGTTGATGATTTGAAAATTGTCGTACGCTACGGTTTCCTTGTCGCCGGTGATGGCCGGATCTGCAAGCACGGCCGGCCTCGGTTCCAGTTGATGCGCCACCGGCCCGTCACCTTTCCCCGCCACTCCGTGACAAACCCTGCAGTTGCTCATGTAGATTTCCTGGCCGCGGGCCAGGTCGACCGGATCGGAGGGTGTCTGGCTGATCTGGATTGCGAATTCGCGCACCAGGCCTGAGTTGATGGTCTGTACCTGGGATCGGATCTGAGCCGGGTCCTTCCTGTCCTGGATTTCCTGTTTCAGGATTTTGTATTTGTCCGCAATTTCCTTTGCACCCTGTGCCGATGCGGCTTTGTCGGATACGGACTGAAACCGCTCGAACGCCTGGTCCAGAAACACCTTGCTTTCTTCATATTCTGCGGCATTGATCACCTGTCCGTTGGCAATGCCTTCCGTGTACTCCTTGTCTACGATGTTCATCATCATGATGACTTTTTTGATTTTGGACTGCACCGCGGCGGTATCTGCCTGCGCGAATGCGAAACCAGGCATAATCAGTGCGAAAAGAATCAAGACGGCAGGGATGCAATGGATGAAGATGGAAAAATTTTTGTGACCCGAAGTTTGTTTTTTCATCAAATCAGAAAAGAAGAAGGGTTCCGGCACAATTCTGGAGTGTCCGTATATCCAAATATATTAAAATGAGAATTATTATCAATATTATGATTAACTTATTGAATTGTCAACGAATTAACCGGAAATGCAAAATGCCTCTGGAATCGAAAAATCTCCATGAAATTAAATGTATAGTGGGGTTGTGCGGGGCCTCCAAATTGACTTTGAATGAGGTTTGACCGCCCCTTGGGACAACCGGATTATCTCCTTCTTGGGTGAATGGACGTTGGGGAACGGGACTAATGTGAACCTTTTGGTATCTTCGTGTTTCAGGTCCATCCGCTTATGGTTTTTCCCAGCCATTCTTGCTGTTCGGTCCAGACTTTGTCGGGGAGGCCTGCTAGCATGGAACAGAGTTACCCAGGGCTTACCCATCATGGCTTCAAAGCATTTTGCCAGACGTGGGTGAACAGCTTGGTTTTTTTTCAGAAATTCATAAGTCCGTCTTGGGTGGTGGGGCCTGTATAATTTTAAAATCAGAATTTTAATTAAATATTTTGAATGTGATAGGGTACTCGAACCATGGCGGAAAATACGACAACGACTGTACAGGAAGTTTACGCGGAGTTGGTGGCGCGTTTGAAAGAAATTCATGACATCCACAGTGTCATGGGCATTCTGCACTGGGACCAGGAGGTCATTATGCCTCCGGGCGGGGGGGATTCCCGTGCCCAGCAACTGGCGACCCTCGCCGGTCTCTCGCACGACAAGTTCACTTCGCCTGAAATCGGAGAATGGCTGGGTCAACTGGAAGCCACGCCGGAATCGGAATTCAACCCAATCGAACTTTGCAACATCCGCGAAACC
>NZ_HG422173.1:2275673-2340714 GCF_000341545.2 Nitrospina gracilis 3/211 | reverse complement strand
AGCTGGGGTCGCGCGGTCATCATGTCTGGGTGCAAGCTCGCGAGAAAATAAATTCAATGACTTCGCGCCACTTCTTGAGAAAATGGTTGAGCTTAAAAAAGAGTGGGCAAAGTGCATCGACCCCGCCCGCCCCGCTTATGACGTGAATATCGACGTTTTCGAGCGGGGCTTCACCATGCAGCGCATCGACCCTGTTTTCGAGCGTCTGAAGGCGGAACTGGTGCCGCTCATCGCCGCCATTCAGGACAGCGACTACAAGCCGGACACCTCATTCCTGCAGGGCACGTTTCCCATTGCAAAACAAAAGGAACTGGGGCAACGGGTGATCCGCGACATGGGGTTCAATTTCGACAACGGCCGGGTGGATGTCTCGGTGCATCCGTTTTGCGGCGGCGGCGATTGCACGGACGTGCGCATCACCACCCGCTACCGTGAGGATAATTTCATCGAATCGCTCTACGCCGCGGTTCACGAAACCGGCCACGCGCTTTACGAGCAGGGCCGGATGAAAGATCAAAAAGCCCTGCCGGTGTCGGAAGCACTCACCACCGGTGTGCACGAGTCGCAGTCCCTTTTCTGGGAACGCATGATCGCCCAGCAGGAAGCGTTCATCGAGCGGTACTGCGGCCTGCTGGCGGAAACCTTTCCGGAATCGTTCCGCGGCATCGATCCACACACGGCATACGAAGCCATCAACGTGAGCCAGCCGTCGTTCATCCGCGTCGAAGCCGACGAGGTGACGTATCCCATGCATGTGATTTTGAGGTATGAAATTGAAAGAGGGCTTTTTGACGGTTCAATGTCGGTGAAGGATCTGCCTGAGATCTGGAACGACAAGATGGAGGCCTATCTTGGGGTCCGTCCAGCCAATGACCGTGAAGGCGTGCTTCAGGATGTGCACTGGAGCGGCGGCGCGTTCGGTTATTTTCCATCATACACGCTGGGAGCGATGATGGCCTGCCAGTTCTACAGGGCGCTGGAACGCGAAGTGCCGGACATTCGCGACCATGTGCGGAACGGCAATTTCCAAGTCATCAAGGACTGGCTGAACCGCAACGTTCACTCGAAAGGCAAACTCCACGATACCGACACTCTGCTCACACAGGTGACGGGAGAACCCTTTAATCCGGAACCGTTCATCACCTACCTTCAGGAGAAGTACACGGCGATTTACCGACTGGAAGGCAACCAGGCACGCAGCTGAAAGCAATGGAAGAAAACCAGGCGAACATCACTGAATATTGCGTGGTCTGCCAGAAACCCCTGCCGCCGAATGCGGTCTTCTGCCAAAACTGCGAGCCGCCCGCGCCGCCGCCTGCCATCCCGGAAGGAGGCCTGCCCCTGTCCAAAGCGGTGGTGGCGATTGTTCTCATCCTGCTGGTGTTCGGTGGCATCGTCGCTTTAAAGGCCGGGGTGTCGTGGAACAACGATATTCCCGAAGGCGGGGAAGAGGTAGTTGCACCGGAAGACCGGCCGCAGGACGAAGACCTCAAGATCATCCACTATGTCCGTGTGGACCGCGCCAACGTGCGCGAGCAACCCAATACCGACAGTGGGGTCATCACCGTGGTGACGAAAGGTGAGAAGATCGTCGTCACCGAAAAGAACGATGACTGGAGCAAGGTGGATTTGAACGGAAAAGAAGGATGGGTTTCCACCAACCTGCTGTCCGCCCGCGTCGAATGATGTCTATCAGCATCCATTGGTGAGACGCGCCCGCGTCTCGATGAAGGCGTTCTTCAATTCCTCAAAGGTATGCGTTACCGGAAACTGCGGGAACTCGTGGGTGATGCTCTCCGGCGGTTTGAAGAAAATCCCGGCGTGCGCTTCTTTCAACATCCCCGTGTCGTTGTACGAGTCGCCGGAAGCGATGACCTTGAAGTTCAGGTTTTTCAGCGCGGCCACCGCCTTGGTCTTGCCATCTGGCTGGCGCAGGCGGTAGTCGGCGATGCGTCCGTCGCCCTCCACCACCAGCTCGTGGCAGAACAGGGTGGGGTAATCCAGTTGAGCCATCAGCGGCCCGGCGAACTGGTAAAACGTGTCGGACAGGATGATCACCTGGAACTCGGACTTCAGCCAGTCCAGAAATTCTTTCGCTCCGTCCAGGGGGGTCAGCGTGCCGATCACGCTCTGGATATCGTCCAGCTTCAGGTTGTTTTCGTCGAGGATTTTCAGGCGACCCTGCATCAGCTCGTCGTAGTCGGGAATGTCGCGGGTGGTGAGGCGCAGTTTCTCGATACCGGTTTTCTCGGCAAACGCGATCCAGATTTCCGGGATCAGCACCCCTTCCAGGTCCAGGCAGGCCAGCATTGCAAACTCCTTTCTAGGTTTCGTGGAGGCCACATTATAGGGAAAGAATCGGGCAATACAAGGGCAAGCTGTCAGGGCAGGTCTTCCGGCAGGGTGTCCGGCCGGGCTTTCGCCGCATTGCGGTTTTTGACAAGCTTCACGAGGAAGTGCCATTCCTCGACCTTCATCACCGCAGAAATGCCGGCATAGAGTGCCGCGCCGAAGAACACTTCTCCCACCAGCACGGTCAGCCGTACGATCAGGCTGTCGGTGGGCACGAACAGCCATGCGTTCAAGTAATGCACGGCCACACCCATCAGTGCGGAAGCGAACGAGAAACGCAGGATGGAGGCGACGATCTTGCGTCCTCCCAGCCGTCCCAAGCGTTTTTTGAGCAGATACACCAGCACCGCCGCGTTGGCGATGGAAGACAGCGACGTCGCCAAGGCCAACCCGCCGTGTTTCAACGGACCCATCAAGGCCACCGCCAGCCCCACGTTTAAAATCATGGTGTAGATGCCGATGCGCATCGGAGTTTTCGTATCCTGCAACGAATAGAAGGCGGAGACCAGGATCTTCATGCCGCAGAAGGCGCACAGGCCGACGGCGTAGAAGATCAGCGCGTACTGCGTGCCCTCGGTGGTGGCGCGGATGAACTCGCCGCGCTCCCACAGGGTCTGGATGATGGGAAAACTGAGTACCGCCAGTCCCACCGTCGCAGGGATGGTGATGAACAGGATCCAGCGGATACCGAAATTCAGCGTGCCGCGAAGCTCGGTGAACTCCTGCTTCGACGCCTGCTCGGTGAGTGTTGGCAGGATGGCGATTCCCAAAGCTACACCGAACACGCCGAGCGGCAACTGCACCAGCCGGTTGGCGTAATAGAGGAAGGAGATCGAACCGCCCGGTAACAGCGACGCCAGCAGGGTTTCGATCAAAAGACTCACTTCATAGACACCGAAGGCGACGATGGCGGGTCCGAGCAGTTTGGCCACTTTAATGATGCCGGGATCTTTCCAATCGAGCACCCACGACAGTTTCAGTCCGCTCTGAAAGGTGCGCGGCAACTGCACCATCAATTGCAGAAACGCACCTAACAGCACGCCCAGTGCGAGGCCCATGATTGGTTGTTCCATGTAAGGCGAAATGAACAGCGCGCCCACGATCATGCCGATGTTGAGGATCACCGGCGCGGCGGCGGGCAGGGCGAAGTTGCCGTGCGTGTTGAGCAGGCCCATGCAGAACGCGCTCAGTCCGATGAAAATCAGAAACGGTCCCATCCAGCGCGTCAGCGATACAGTGAGCTCGAACTTGCCGGGCTCATCGAGAAAACCCGGCGCGAAGACGGTGATGACGAACGGCGCGAGGCCGATGATGCCGAGGGTGACCAGCACCAGCACCACAGTCTGGATGTTGAACAGGTTGGAAGCGAAGCGCCGGGTGTCTTCTTTGCTCCGCGTGTTGACGTACTCGCCGTAAACGGGGATCATGGCGGCGCTCACCGCGCCTTCGCCCAGGATGCGGCGCTGGATGTTGGGAATGCGAAACGCGACGAAAAACGCATCCGCCGCCGCCGACGCACCGAAACTCCAGCCGATGACCACGTCGCGCAGAAACCCGAACAGCCGGGAAGCCAGGGTCATGCCGCCCACCGTGCCCGCCGCCCGGCTGACTTTTTCGTTTTTATCCATGCACAGGAAGGTTTGAAGTCACGAGGGAGGGCCCGGGAAGCCTGAAGCAAACAGCGCTCATGCCTCCCAATGACCCGTTAAGGTTTTTATTATCAATTATTTATGGGGCAAACTCAAGCCATAAATGGATTGCGCGGGCAGGCGTTTTCGAGCACAATAGGGACCCCATGGTCGGGCGTGTTGGAGTTTATCGAGTGCATCACTCCCGTTTTCCAAATGAATATTCTATTAACAACATGAAACCGGACTCTTCCCAATACATTCGTACCCTCACCATTGCCGGGTCAGACAGCGGCGGCGGTGCGGGCATTCAGGCCGACCTCAAAACGTTTTCGGCGCTCGGCTGTTACGGAATGTCCGTTCTCACCGCGCTCACTGCGCAGAACACGCAGGGCGTCACCGGTATCCATGATGTGCCGGCCGAATTCGTGCGCCAGCAGTTGGATGCGGTGCTGGGCGACATTGGCGCGGATGCGGTGAAGGTCGGCATGCTCCACAACCCGGACACCATTCATGAAGTTGCCAAAGGACTCAAGCGGTTCGACGTTCAGCGCGTGGTGCTCGATCCCGTCATGTTCGCCAAAAGCGGCGACCGCCTGATCCGCGATGAGGCCGTTGCGGCGTTGAAATCGGAACTGCTCCCGCTGGCGACGGTCTTGACGCCAAACCTCAAGGAAGCCGAAGCGTTGCTGGGGGTCGGCATCGACACCGATGACGATATGGAACAAGCCGCGCGCAAACTGGCTGAGATGGGTCCGCAAGCGGTGGTGGTGAAGGGCGGCCCTCCGGTGACGGCGGGGAACGACGACTGTTTTTGTTCCCAGGCAAATGGGGACGCAAAAAAACATTGGCTGAAACACGTGCACGTGGACACGCACAACGTGCACGGAACCGGGTGCACGTTTTCATCGGCGATTGCGGCGTACCTGGCGCGGGGGGAAGCGTTGAACGACGCGGTGCGTCAGGCGAAAGAATACATCTCCGCTGCGTTGGAAAACGGCGCGCCGTACCGGCTGGGTCACGGCAAAGGTCCGGTCGCACATTTCTTCAAACTGTGGAATACGCAAATTTAATCTGAAGGAGACTCCATGTCATTCACGAAAGACGCCTGGGCTTCCATCACCAGTACCTATCAGGACATCCTCGATCACCCGTTCAACCGGGAGCTGGGGGAGGGCACGCTGAAGGAAGAACGCTTCCAGTTTTACATAAAGCAGGACTCGCTTTATCTGGAAGACTTCGCCCGCGCTCTGGCCATCGCCGCGTCGAAAGCGCCGACCCCGGACGATATCGTGCTCCTTCTTGACTTTTCGAAAGGCGCCATTGTCGCTGAGCGGTCGTTGCACCAGTTCTACTTCGACTTCTTTAAAATCAAGCTCGACGCCGAACGGGAACCGGGGTGCTTCACTTACACAAAGTTTCTGTTGTCCACGGCAACGCACGACAGTTATCAAGTGGGCATTGCCGCCTTGCTCCCTTGTTTCTGGATTTACCGCGAGGTGGGACTGCACATCCATAAAAACGCGAAGCCGGACAACACTTACCAGAACTGGATCGACATGTATTCGAGCCCGGAGTTCGGCGCTGTGGTGGATCAGGCCATCGACCTCACCGACCGCGTTGCCGAAGGAGTGAGCGCCGCCACGCGCGAAGCCATGATGGAAGCGTTCATCAAATCGACGCAGTTGGAATGGATGTTCTGGGATTGCGCATATCACATGCGGACATGGGCCTCCGCATCGCTTCACAACTCCTGAATAAAGCGGGTGGCGTAGGAGCGGATGTGCTTGCCGTTCAACACGTGGAAACGGCGGACGCGTTCAACGGTCTGCACAGACAGGCGTTTGAGCGGCAGGTGGATGAGGCGTTTTTTATAGTGACGCGCCATGCGCCGCCACGATGCGGGTGGCGCGCCCGGCGAGACCACCGCCACGTGCCGTTCCTGCGAATGAAACAACCCCGCCTCGAGCAGCCTTTCCTCCAGCGTCTCTCCCATTGAAAAGCGCGGATCTTCCCATACGTTGGGGATGGGGCGCGGCGGATAAATCAACATGCATCCGCCGTAAGTCGCCTCGCCGATGCCCGGCCCGATCAGGTTGTCCATGTAGTTGGTGGCAAAGAAGCATAACGTCGATTCGTTCTCGTGCTCGGCGTACCAGGTCTGCCGCCAGCCGTAGCGGTCCGGTTGCGGCTCCATCTCGAATAACATCACCACCACCTCTACGTTGCCACGCGAAGGCGGAATTTCTTTCACATAGATGTCGCCCGTGTGCCAGTTACGGAGCGTGTCGCGCAGATCGATGCCGTCCTTCACCGAGGTGGTGAACTTTTCCGAGCGGGCCAGATCGTGTGCCAAAAGATGGCGCGTCTGTTCTCGGATGTGGGAGTTGAGGTTTTCGATTTTCTCGTCTTCCGGCGGCCATGAGCATTGGCCGTAAGGATTCCAGCGATAGCGGTAGTCCTGTTTCTTCAGCTTGTCCGGCTCCGGTTTCAGGTTCAGCGTGCGCCAGACTTGTGCTGTCTCCGACAGGCGGTTCTTCATGTTCACCGGACCCTCGTCCCCGAACGTGGCCTGATCGATACCCAGCGCTACCGTGTCGAGTTCGTCCGCGCCTTCCTGGTATGGATACTCCCGCGCCGCCTCGACCAGCGCGATGGCGAAGGGATCGCCACCGATCTGCTTCGCCGCCACCGCCAGCGTGTAGAGGTCCGGTGTCAGGCGGTGTTCCATCAATGTCAGATTGCGCACGTACTGCAGAAAAATCTGGAAACTTTGTTGTGTCAGGTTGTGATAGCGCACCCTGTGTTTCTGCAGATAGCGCTCGCGCGCCCGGATGAGGATTTCCTTCACCCCGTCGATGGCGACGTTTTTGTCGGAACGCATGGTCTGCCGCCGGTGTTCGTATAGATACGTGATGTACGGAAATTCACTGAGCGCAAAAAACAAGGTGTCCGGGTGCACGCTGTAGAGTGTCGGCAACTGCGGCGGCCTTTCGGGGTTGGGGTACGGGGCGCGTTCGTCGTAGGCCTGTTTGATCCACGGCCAGTCGAGAATGGAACAAATGAAGAGAACTTTTTTGTGTTCGATCTCCAGCCGGTGGAGTTGATGGGCCATCCAGCGACAACGCAGGTCCGCCTGGCTGTTTTTTTCCGGTTTCGGCAGAAAGGGAAGCATGCTGACGGCTAATTTTTCCATCGACATCTGTTGCAGTGCGGCGGTGTCTGGGAAATCCATTTTGCGCGGCTGGTAGTTTTGCACGCTCAGGTCGATGAACTCGCAGGGAATGTTTTCCTGCCGTGCGATGCGGAGCGCCATGATGACGGGTTGCGAGGGATCGACGGGAACGTAGGTGACCGTGCCGTCTTCCTCCTCCACGCAACTGATGGTTATGGCGGGAAGCAGATCGAGTCCGCGAAGCACCGTGGCCTCATACTCCGGCGGCAGGCACACGGCGAGGCAGTCGCACCCGGACGCCAGCAGACGTTGCCGCACTTCGCGGGTGAAGTGACCGCTTCCGTGTACGACAGGAAGCACCTGGATATGTTCACCCAGGGCAAACACGTTTTCGGTGGCGGGAGCCGGGGCGGTCATTTTTTATTTCCTCAGCGGTCCATGTCGGGATGCAGGGGATTGTCGTCGCCGAAGAAGAAATCGCCCAACCCCATCGGCAGGCGGTCGGAGCCCAGTGCGCGGCTTTTGCGTTCCGCCAGCCGGTCGAGATTGAGCGCTTCCTCGCTCAAAACCTTCTCAACCGCTTCGCTCCAGATGGCGTCTTTGGAAATGGGATGATCCGCGTCCTGCTTCAACCGTTTGATTGCGTACTGAAGGATGTGGATGCCATCGCGCGGCGAGAAGTCAAGGTCCAGTTGATGCGACTTTTGCAGGAACTGCACGGTCATGTCCAACAGGTCCTGTTCGGCGAAGGGCAGGTGGTATTGCAGAATCGCCATCTCGTCTTCCTGCGATGGCATCTGCAATTGAAGAGTCGGTTGCAGGCGCGACAGGATGTAGTCGGGAATCTCGAACGTGGATTCATCGTTGTTCATGGTGACGCAGGCGCGGAACTCCGCGTGCGCCTTGATCTGAATTCCGGCGATGATGGACTCGACGTAGCGCCTGTGGTCGAGAAGCGGGGCGAGCGACGCCCAGCTTTTCTCGTTCATGCGGTTGCCTTCGTCGAGGATGCAGATGCCGCCCTGGATCATGGCCGTGACCAGCGGTGAGGCGTGGTAGGAGATCCTGCCGTTCTCCGCCAGCACGGGGGTGACCAGCAGGTCTTCGGGACGCGTGTCGCTGGTGCATTGAAAGATATAAAGCGGCTGGTTGCGCTTGTGCGCGGCCACCATGCACAGTGTGGTTTTGCCGATGCCAGGCATGCCAATGATGCGCGGCGACAGCGGCAGGTCCTTTTCCGCCACCACCATCCAGCAGGCGAGAATCTGGCGCAGGATCTCTTCCTGCCCGATCCACGTCACCTCGCTGTCGTCGGCGGGGCTGAGGGTCAGGTTGATGCCGCCGATGGTGGCGGTCTCATGTTTGGTATTGGTGCTTTTGACGTCGTCCTTCATAAGCCTCGATCGAGTTGTATTCCGACTCAAGAATACGGTTGGAACCGGTGGGTGTCAAGGAGGTGGAAGGCGTGCACTACTTCCCTGTCAGGACCAGCACTTTGGCGGCAATGCGATGGACTGCCTTGGCCAGCGAGCGTACGGGGAGGGATCTTCCCTGGTTGGAGGAGATGGAAGTAAAATCCGATTCCGCCGTTTTCCCGACAAACTGATTCAAAAATGAAGGAGAAATGATTTCGGCGCGCTGGGGGCCTTTGTACTCCATGATCTTGACATCCTGAACCGAGCCCCGGCCATCTACCAGCGTGATGAACACCGCTTTGGATGGAGGATGGGAATTGGAATCGGCGGTGGAGATGAACGCGTACAGCTTTTTACCGTCGTCGCGGATGCCATAATAATAATCCAGGCGCGTGCCGCCGGGAGGTTGCCCCGTCAGCGCCTTGATTTTTTCCACCTTGGGTTCGGTCAGATGGTCTTTTCTGTGTTTGATCTTGTTCATGCCTTTGAACACCGCTTTCAAGGCATCGCGTTTACTGAGATAAATCTTGTTGCGGAGTTCATCCTCCGGAATGACATGAGTGTGACCTGTCTCAATGAGTGGGATGAGCGGCAGTATCCCTGCGATGAGAACCATCAGGAAGCATTTTTGTTTCATTTAACTCCTCCTCCTTTTCATCCAAGTTGGAATCCCGGTTGAAACGAATTTCGAGAATCAGGTTATACAGAGTCGGCAAAACGATGAGGGTCAGGATCGTGGCGGAGATCATGCCGCCGACCATCGGTGCGGCGATGCGCTTCATCACGTCCGAACCCGTTCCGGCCCCCAGCATGATAGGCAGAAGGCCGCCGACTGTGGACACGACGGTCATCAGAATGGGCCGCACGCGTTCCGACGTGCCTTGCAGAACCGCAACGCGGATATCCGTTTTCGAACGGATGTCCCCCGCCTGCCGTTTCTGCTTGTAGGCCTGGTCGATATACACCAGAACGAGGACGCCGATCTCCGCCGCCACCCCCGCCAGCGCGATGAACCCCACCGCCACAGCCACGCTGAGTTCGTAATTGAGAAAATACAGATACCAGATGCCGCCCACCAGCGCGAAGGGCAGGGACAGCATGACGATGATGCTTTCGGTTATATTCCGGAAGTTGAGATAGAGCAGTATGAATATGACGAACAGAGTGACCGGGACGATGAGTTGCAACCGTTTTTTGGCGCGTTGCATGTATTCGTATTGGCCGCTCCAGATCAGGTTGTAACCGGCGGGCAGGGAAATCTGCTGATTCAATATGCCCTGCGCTCTTTGCACATAGGTGCCGACGTCGATGTTTTTGATGTCGATGTAAATCCATGCGTTCAGCCGGGCGTTTTCGGTTTTGATGACCGGAGGGCCTTTTTTGATTTCGATTTTCGCCACCTGCGCCATGGGAATGTGCTCGCCGCGAGGCGTGGGGATCAGCACCCGCTCCAGACTGTTGATGCTGTCGCGCAGTCCCCGGCTGTAGCGCAGGTTGACGGGGTAGCGTTCCAGTCCTTCGATCGTGGTGGTGATGTTCATGCCGCCGATTGCGGTCTGGATGACATCCTGAACGTCGCCCACGGTCAATCCATAACGCGCGGCCTGTTTGCGGTCGATGACAAAATCGAAGTAATTGCCTCCGACCACGCGCTCGGAATAGACGCTCGCGGTGCCGGGAACATTGCGGACGATGGCCTCAATGCGTTGCCCCAGTTGCTGAAGCTGTTTTAGATTGTCTCCAGAGATTTTGATGCCCACGGGCGTCTTGATCCCGGTAGAAAGCATGTCGATGCGGGTTTTGATGGGCATGGTCCAGGTGTTGGTCAATCCGGGAAACTGCAACGCCTGATCCATTTCTTCGATCAACGTATCCATCGTCACCCCCGGCCGCCAGGCGGATTTCGGTTTTAGCGTGATGGTGGTTTCGATCATGCTCAGAGGAGCCGGATCGGTGGCGGTTTCCGCGCGGCCTATCTTGCCGAACACGTTTTTGACTTCCGGAAACTGGCGGATGATCTTGTCCGTCTGCTGTAAAAGCTGGCGGGCTTTGGTGATGGAAATACCCGGCAGGGTGGTGGGCATGTACAGCAGATCGCCTTCATCCAGAGGCGGCATGAACTCCGATCCAAGCTTTTCCAGGGGGACCAAAGTCGCGAGCACGATCAATACTGCCGCCAGAATGATCAGCGTCTTCATCCGCAGGGCGAGCCAGAGGAGGGGGCGGAACAGGTTCTCCAGCAACCAGGTGATGGGGTTTTTCTTCTCCGGCAAAATGCGGCCCCGTATGAAAAACCCCATGATGACGGGGACCAGCGTGATGGCCAGGATGGCCGAGGCCGCCATGGAATACGTTTTGGTGAACGCGAGCGGAGAGAACAGGCGGCCTTCCTGCGCTTCCAGCGTGAACACGGGCAAGAAGGAAACCGTGATGATGAGCAGGCTGTAAAACAACGCCGGTCCGACTTCCGACGCCGCTTCGTAAATGATCTGCCAGTGATCCTTTTTGCCGCGGTCGCGCTCCAAGTGTTTGTGCGCGTTTTCGATCATCACAATGGCGCCGTCGATCATGGCACCGATGGCGATGGCGATGCCTCCAAGAGACATGATGTTCGCATTCAGTCCCTGGTATTTCATGACGATGAACGCCATGAGGATGCCCATGGGAATGGTGATGATGGCCACCAGTGAGGACCGAAGATGCAGAAGGAAAAAGACACTGATCAGGGCGACGGCGATGCTTTCTTCGATCAGTTTTTCTTTCAGATTGTCGATGGCGCGTTGAATGAGTTTGGAGCGGTCGTACACCTCGATGATTTCCACTCCGTCCGGCAGTCCTTTTTTCAGTTGGTCGAGTTTGTGTTTGACCTTGTGGATGACATCCATGGCGTTTTCGCCGAAACGCTGGACGATGATGCCACCAACCGTTTCTCCCTCGCCGTTCAATTCTGCCAGGCCCCGGCGCAGGTCCGGCCCCAGGTTCACGCGGCCGACATCTCTGACGAGAATCGGCGTCCCCTGCGGATCGACACCCAACGGGATGTTTTCGATGTCCTCCAGTTTTTCAATGTAGCCCAGTCCCCGAACCATGTATTCAGTTTCGGACATTTCAAGCAATCGCCCGCCGACATCGTTGTTGCTCCGCTGGATCGCATGTTTCACCTTTGTGAGCGGTATATCGTAGGCCTTCAGCTTATTGGGATCGACCTCCACCTGATACTGCTTCACATAGCCGCCGATGCTCGCCACCTCGGACACGCCGGTCACCGTTTGCAGTTCGTAGCGCAAATACCAGTCCTGGATGGACCGCAATTCCGAAAGATCGTGCTGGCCCGTGCGGTCCACCAAAGCATACTGATAAACCCAGCCCACTCCGGTGGCATCGGGGCCGAGAGACGGGGTGACGCCCTGCGGCAGTCTTTTAGAGACGAAGTTCAACTGCTCCAGAACCCGGCTCCGCGCCCAGTACAGATCGGTTCCATCTTCGAAAATGATGTACACGAACGACAGGCCGAAATAAGAATAACCGCGAACCACTTTTGCAAAGGGAACGGACAGCATGGTGGTCGTGAGAGGGTAGGTGATCTGGTCCTCAACAATCTGCGGGGCTTGGCCCGGATACTCGGTGAAAACGATGACCTGCACGTCGCTCAAATCCGGGATGGCATCCAGGTTGATGGTCTTCATGGAATGCACGCCCCAGATGAAAACCCCAAGCGCGCCCAGCAAAACCAGAAACCGGTTTTTGAGCGAAGCCCCTATGATTCGTTTCAGCATGATTTTTCCCGGACCATCCCTTCGGTGATAAACGGTTTCATGACATCAATGGTTATGGGCGGTTCTCTTGTTATCCAGTTTCAGTTCCAGCTTTCCCGGCTTTTGAGTTTCTTTCGGTTCGGGATTCCCGGAAGAACTGTCCAGCTTGTCCATCGCCTCCTTCAACCGGCTTTCTGAGTCGATCAGAAAACTGGAGGATGTGACGACCGTTTCACCCGACTTCAATCCCCTGAGCACCTGGTAATACCCTTCGGCCTCAACTCCCAGTGCCACTTGTCTGGTTTCAAATTTCCCTTTTTCATTCTGGACCACCACCATGTCCATGTCGCCGGACCGGATCACCGCCTGTTCCGGTACCGCCACTCCCTTTTTGGCAAGAGGAGATTTTAAGGTAACGTTGGCATACATGGCCGGCTTCAAGGCCCATTCAGGATTTTCAAATTCCATGCGGACCTTGATCGTTCGGGTTTTGGGATCGAGGAAAGGATCGATGTATGTAACCCTGCCTTTAAACTGATTTCCCGGGAAATAGGGGAGATTCATCGTAGCTTCCTGACCGATCTCAATCCAGGGCATTTCGTACTCATAGATGTCGGCCAGCACCCAGATGCGGGACAGGTCCGCAATGGTGTAAAGCGGGGTTCCGGGTTCGACATACTGGCCGTGTTCGGCTTTTTTATGGACCACAAATCCCCGGGTCGGAGAATGGATGTGCATGGTCTTTTTCACTTTTCGGGTTTTGATCAACTCTTGGATCTGGTGTTGTGCCACATCAAACAACTCTAACCGCCTGCGGGTGGAGGAGAGAAGTGTTTCCGCACCACGGCGGATTTCCTTAAAGGGGCTGTCTTCCAGGGATTCTTTATACTGGAGCGCTAAAAGGAATTCCTCCTGAGTGGAAACCAGTTCCGGGCTGTAAATCTCCATCAGCATGTCATCATGGTCCACTTCCTGCCCGGTAAAATCCACATACAGCTTCTCAATCCAGCCGCCAAATTTGGTATGGATGTGATGCACCTTCCTCTCGTCATAAGTCAGAGTGCCGGTCGTGCGAATGTTATGGATCAGTTTCCTCACTTTCACTTTCTCCGTTTTGACGCCGATGTTTTGCACGACCGTGGGGTTGATCTTTATTGCCGAATCTTCCTTCTCATCCTCATAAACAGGAATGAGGTTCATACCCATCGGACTTTTTCCGGGAGTGTCCCGTTTGTAACTGGGGTCCATCGGCGCCTGCCAGTATTTGACTTTCCGCCTTTCCTTTTTATGTTTCATCTCAGGCATGGGCATTTTTTGATTTTCGGACCCGGACCCTTCCCGCATGGTGCCTTGAGGCGTCTCCTGCCGTTGCATTTTTGCCTCGATGTATTCCTTGACGTTTTCTTTTACTGGGACGATGCGTTCCTTTGAGAATGAAATGAATTCAGAAAAAGCACGTTTCGTGTTCTCCCATTGCGCCGGGCCGGTCAAAAAACCGATGAAATAGAAACCCGTCACCAGCACGAACAGCAGAACCAGATTCAACCAGCGAAAACTCTTTCGATCGGGGGCTGGTTTGGTTTTCCCTTCGATGCGTTTCACTAGAGGAAACAGAACTTCTTCCTCATCCTGCTTCGATGTGGAATCCGTACCCTTACCATCAGTTGAACCGTCGGCCTCTTTGTTATTGTCTTTAGGCGGTTTGTTATATTCTTCTTCATCGGTCATGGTTTCACCGTTCCGTTTTGTTCGGCTCAACGAGGCTTTTACCCACCAGGCTTTCCAGGGCCGCCAGGTTTTGCTCGTAGTGAGTCAATTCCCGGTGGTACTTGATTTCCCAGTTGAGAAGGGTCACCTGGTTGTCGATCAACGTGAGGAAGTCAACTTTGTCCACGCTGTAGGCCGCCAGTGCCGATTCCAGCGATTGTTTGGCCTGCGGGATGATGCCCGTTTTCACCAGTTGGATGAGTTCCCGGTTTTTCTTTTCCTTGTCCATCAACATTTTGATTTCCATGAAAATTTTATTGCGGACTTTCCGGAACGATTCCCGAAGAACGGAAATCCGGTAATTCTCCTCCGCCACTTTGCGGTCCTGTTTCGTTTTTTGCCAGATGGGGATGTTGACTCCGACAAACCCTGAAACAAAATCCGGGTGATCCGTGAAAGGAGAATCCTGCCGCTGGCCGTAGCGGAAACCCACCTGGAAATCCGGGTAATATTCTTTCTCCGCCAACTGTTTCCGAACCTTCATTTTTTCGATGGCTTCCTGGATTTCTTTCAGCGCCGGCCGGTTTTTCTCGGCCAGCGCTTGCAGGTTCTCTACCGTATAATGAAATGGTGTTTGTGTGATTCCATGCGGGATGTGCAACGGCGCCTGCGGGAGCCGGTCCATCAAAGTGTTCAGGCGGGCGGTTTCCTGATCTTTCAGCTGTTCGAGTTCAATCAGCCGGTCCAGTATTTTTGACAACTCCACCTGTGCCTGAAGGACATCCTGCTGGATTCCTTTTCCCACTGCGTATTTGGACTCGGCAATGGTGACGAACTGTTCAAGCAAAATTTTGTTCTGCCGGGTGGTGTCGAGGGCCGCACGGAAGAAGCAGATTTCATAGAAGGATGTTTTTACCTGCCTGATGATTTCGAGTTCCAGGTCGTGCAGGGTCTGTTCCGCAATGCGGACATCCTGAAGAGCTTCTTTGGAGCGAAGATTCAATTTGCCTGGGTAGGGGAGCGCCTGCGTCACTTCGATCTGCTTCTGCGTCATCGCCTCCTGGCGGAAAGAAAACGTATCAACGGGAAGGTTCATCAATCCGACCATCATCATCGGGTCTTCCAAGGATTTGCGTTGCGGCGGGATTTCTTTCAGAACCTTGATTTTCTGGCGTACTTCCGCCAATTCAGGGTTGTTTTGCAATGCTTCCTGAATGAAACTGTTTAATGTGGTTTTAAAAATACGGTGTTGGCCATCCTTTGCCAGCCCCAATGAAGGGACCAGGCACAGTGCGGCCACAAAAAACCAATAGCGGCACATGAATTCCTCCTTCCCGGGCACAGGTCATCACGGGAATAATTAGCCCAAATGGGCGATAATTGTTGCGTTTGTGTAGGGAGAAAGTATGTGCGTTATCGAGGGGGATGGTACAGCGGCACCGGATGGGGGGCCGGTGCTTTGGGAACGACTTCAACATACATGCGGATTTCCGGCGGCGGCGAATTCAATACGGGAGATACAGAGTGGAGAGCCACTGCACACACGCCACACATCATGGTTTGACTGCAATTCATCATGCTGGCTTCTTCCGGCATCATCATGGCCTGAGCCGACTGGCACCACAGAAACAGAACTGCGACCAGAACCATAACCGAGCCGAGATGTTTGAATTTGAGGACCATAAATGAAAATCCTTTCTTCTCAAATCTAATTCTTATTGGGTGAATTTGTCAATACGGTGCACTACAATCCTTTAATTATTCAAAACCCAATGTTCATATTAAAGCTCCGTTTCCCAAGACAAATCATCGCTGATCCATATGTGGACTCGATTCCGTAACTCCATATTATTTAAAGCCCTTGTCTCGTTCGGGGTGGGGGTGGGGTGTTTGCTTCTGCTTGAAGGGGGGTTGCGGCTGGGCGGATTCGGTGATCAATTCGAATTTGTCATTACGGGCACCCGTCCGCAGGATGAAGGCAAGGTCTCCCTCAACACCCAGTACGTGGCCCTGCATTATTTCCAACACCTGCCTGTCAATATTCGCGATCTGTTCACCGATCAACCGTGGTACGAGGACACGGAGTTTTCGCGCAAAAAGCAACCCGGGGTGTACCGCATCTTCATGGTCGGGGCATCCACCACGCGCGGATTTCCTTACACGGACCGACGCATCAGTTATTCCGGATTGTTGCAGGGCATCCTCAATGATGTGCTTCCCGGCAGGCGGGTTGAGGTGATCAATGCCGGTTACGATGCGCTCAGCAGTTTTGGTGTGCTGGACCTGACATCCCAGTTGATGGATTACGAACCGGATCTCCTCATTGTGTATAGCGGGCACAACGAATTCATCGGACACTTCGGCGTCAACTCCGCGGTCAATTATGGTCAGAACCGGGAAGTGATCCGCCTCGCCACCTTTTTGTTTCACTCGCGTGTGTATCTGGCGCTGGAACGTGCCAGCTTGTGGCTGAAATCCCGTGACAGGGAGAAGGCAACCCGTGAAAGCCAAGTAAACCTGTTTCGCGCCATGCTGTCCCGGGAAAACATGGTTTGGGACGAACCCCTTCACGCCGAGGCAGAACGCAATTACAAAGCCAACCTGAAGGACCTGGTGCAGAAAGCAAACAAACGCGGAATCCAGGTCCTGCTCCTCACCCTGGTTTCCAACCTGCGCGACTTTTCTCCCATTCGGTCCGGATTTTCCGAAACCATTTCCGCCGGTTCGCGTACGCTTATCCTGGAATCCGCAAAGCGAGGTCGTGATGCATTGAAAGAGGAACAATATGAAAAGGCGTTGAAACATTTTCAAGCCGCCCACCAGCAGGATGAGCAATACGCGGAGGCGCATTATGGGATTGCACGGGCCTACGACCAATTGAACCAAATGGACAAGGCCCGGTTCCATTATTTGCAGGCCCGCGAGCACGACCGGCTTCATCTGCGGGCCTGTCTGCGTTTCCATCAAATTGTAAAAGATGTCGGGGCCGAGGAGGGGGGGATGGTTCTGGACCTGGCACCCAGATTCGAAAGGGTTTCGGCAAAAGGCCTGCCGGGTGAAGGCCTGTTTCTAGAACATGTGCATCCCAATATCAATGGCCACATGGTGATCGCCGACAGCATTGCGCGTTTTCTAGCAAAACAGAACCTGATTGCGTCCGGAGACCAGTGGAAATGGGATCGGTTGCGTCCAGCCCGGGAATATGTGTTGCAGGCGGGATTCGATCAATCCCAATATCTGAATGCACAGTACACCATAGGAAGGTTGTACCTGGAGTTTCCTTTCTATAAGTGTGAAAAAGGGGTGGCTGTTTTGGAGGAAATTGGCAAAGCGAAGGCGGAGCGTTCCAGTATCGACAACTGTTTCCAGATTTCCCGAAAGGAAAATTCGAACCATGTTGATTGATCTCAATTTGAAGGGCAAGCAGGTGGTGGTGATCGGCGCGGGGCGGGAAGCCACGCGAAAAGTGGAAGCTTTGCTGGGACAGGATTGTGAAATCATCGTCGTTGCCGACCGCATCTCCGAGCCCATTCGTAAATGGGAGGCAGAAGGCTATGTGCAGTGCACCGTCATGATTGTTGAAAACGGGGAGTTTCTTAAAAATTACGACCATTTGATACTGGTCATGGCTGCCACCGACTCGCGGGAATTGAACCGGAACCTGGTGAAATCCGGTTTGGAGGCGGGGTCTTATGTTTACGCGGTGGACGATCCGGAAGTGAGCGATTTCAACCACCCGGCAGTGATCTCCCTTGACGACAATGTAAAGGTCGCGATTTCGACCAGCGGGAAAAGTCCGCTGATGTCGGGAACCTTCCGAGCCCGGCTGGAACCGATTCTGAGGCAAACCATCACCCGGGTGGACCTGTTGCAGGTGAAATTGCAGGAGCGGATGCGAAAATTAGCAATGGAGGTATTGTCCGACCCCGGGCAACGAAAGGAATTCCTACAAAGCCTCATAGTCGATCCGGAAATTCAGAGCTTTCTGGAACGGGGAAGTCTGGATGAGGCTGAATATTTTGCCCGACAGAGGCTGGAGAAAATAAAGCGGAAGCAGGATTGAAGGTGAGGGGGCCGCCTTTCTTTTGGTAAAATGTAAAGAGAATATTCAGCTTGTCAGGGAGATTCATTTTGAGCAATTCAGTATTTCTAGTCATTGTGGTCGGTATCGTGCTGGCCATGCTGGTCCTGATGGTTCGCTACGCCCGGTTCATTCATAATTACCCTTCTCAGACGGAAGACGAATCGGTGGATCAACCACAGGTAAAAACCAAACCGCCGGAAACGCCTGAAGACACAAAATAAGAATTTCTATGTCTGTTTTGGATCAAATTCTAGATGATTACCTCAAGCGGTTTTTAGAAGGCAATCGTGCGGGAAGGTATCTCGCTGGAAAACTCAATGACTGTGGTATTGGCCTGATGCCGGTTCTGGATCATGTGACCATACGCACCCACAATGTTGAGAGGCGTTCCCGCCAGTTCCTGGAACTCGGTTACCGGGAAGACAAGGGAATCGGGCTCCTGGAATTTGACAGCTGGTGGGCCAAGGTATACCGGAAACCCGGTTATCCGGCCTTTTTCATAGATCAGGCCTATGATGATGACCGTGGAAAGGAGAGCCTGATTCCTCATTGGGTCAACGACCACGGGGATGAATGCTTTCATCACATCGCAGTTCTTGTGGAGAACATCGAGTCGGCCATTTCCTCTCTGGAGCGCGACGGATTTCGAATGGCGGGGGACATCGTGGGTGGCCCCTCATCGGATCTGCGCCAGGTGTTTACGGAACCGGAAACCCGCAATGGCAAAGTTTACTCCGTGCTCGAACTGATTGAACGGCATAACGGTTACGCAGGGTTTTTACCGCCACAGGCTGACAGCCTGATGGAATCCACCCGCCGCTGACCACATCTTCACGGTTTCTACAAATACCTTTTTGAAATCATGCGACGAAAAACGAACCCCGAGGCCATTGCGCCTTATTTGAAAGACGCCTCCAACTGTCCTCCGGGGGCTGCCTCTGAAGTGGTGATCCCCGAAACGGTTGAGGAATTGAAGGCTTTTCTCAAGGAAAACACCCAGCCTGTAACCGTTTCCGGTGCGGGAACGGGCCTCACTGCTTCCCGGGTACCGGTTGAGGGAATTATTGTTTCCATGGAACGGTTTAAAAAAATCGGAGACGTGGATGAGGGAACTATTTTTGTTGAACCGGCTGTGACGCTGGAAGATCTGAACGTGCATTTGAAAGGTTCCGGCTGGTTTTACCCTCCAAACCCGACAGAAACCCTCGCTTCCATTGGCGGGACCCTCGCCACCAATGCATCCGGATCCCGCAGTTACAAATTCGGCGTTACGCGCGATTACGTCCAGGAACTGGATATCCTCCTTGCAGACGGACGTTCCGCCCACCTGAGACGCGGGCAAACCATCGACCGGCCACTGGAACTGGATGACGGCACACAGCTTGAACTTCCCGCGGTGGAATACCGAAGCCCGCAAATCAAAAACGCCGCCGGATATTTCTATAGGCCCGGCATGGACTGGATCGATTTGTTTGTCGGTTCGGATGGCACCCTTTGCCTGATAACAGGCGTTCGGTTGAAGCTCCGAAAAGCACCCTTCGAATTTTTGAGCGGAATCCTTTTCATGGACAGCGAAGAAAAGTGCTGGAACCTGGTCGAGGCTATCCGGAAAGAATCTTCCGAGGTCATCGATCCCTGTTCGCTGGAATACTTCGACCGCCCCTCGCTGATCCGGCTCAAGAAAAAATTTCAAAATGTTCCGGACAAGGCCGAAGCCGCCCTTTTTTTTGAACAGGATGTGACGAACGAGGAAGAATTTGAAAGTTCGCTGGAGGCCTGGTACGAATTCCTGGAATCGCAAGACGTCCTTTTGGAAGATTCATGGTTTGCTCAGGGGCCCAAGGACATTGCCCGGTTTCATGATTTCCGCCATCAGGTCCCGCTTATCCTGAACGAAGAAAACAGCCGGATGGGCCGGGTGAAAATGGGGACGGACATGGCTGTGGACGACGACCACTTTCTTGAAATGATGCGTTTTTACCGGGTTGAGTTGGAAGAAAGTGAAATCGATTACGCCATGTTTGGACACATCGGCGACAACCATCTGCATATCAACCTGCTTCCTGATAAATATCAAATCGACCAGGCCAGGGCGTTGTATGGAAGAATTGTGGACCAAATCCTGGAATGGGGAGGTACCGTTTCCGCCGAGCACGGTGTGGGCAAGTTGAAAAAAGCCTACTACCATCAAATGGTTGGCAAAGAAACCCTGGATCAGTTGCGCACCCTCAAGAATCGGCTCGACATCAGGAACCTTCTCGGTCGGGGTAACCTTTTATAAAGGCGAAACTGCCGGGAGCTACCAGGTTTCCCTGAATCGGGTTGACGGGGAACGAGCTATAAGAGTACAATTTTTCAAATGTTTGCTTGAGTGGAGACCTGTATCCTTTTAACTGGTAAAGGTTTGCTATGCTCGACTCTCTGAAAATCCTTGTGCTCAACTACACTTATGAGCCTCTGCAGTTCTGCTGTGCGAAGCGGGGACTCCTGATGGTGTTGAGCGGTCGCGCCGAGGAAATTGAAAGCGATGGGTACGTCATTCGCTCGCCATCGCTTTCGTTGCCCCTACCCACGGTGATTCGGGTGCTGAAGGTTGTCAAACGCAACCGGCGCAAACAGGTCGCATTCAGTAAGAAAAACATCCTCCGCCGCGACAACTATACCTGTCAATATTGCGGTGAACGGGAGCATCTGCTGACGGTAGATCACATTCTGCCCAAATCCCGTGGGGGCAAAACCTCATGGACGAATGTGGTGGTGGCATGCAAGCCCTGTAATTTAAAGAAAGGCAACCGTACGGCCTCCGAAGCCAACATGAAACTGATCAAGAAACCCATACGCCCCGAGTTCAGTTTCCATTCCTTTATCATTCCGGAAGGGCCCCCCTCTCACATCGAAAGCTGGAAGAAATATCTTCCCAAGAATGTGGCACGGGGCCCCGCCTACAATTGAGCGCGCTCATGTTAATTATGCCGTGCGGCTCTGGATGACCTGAAATTTGGAACCGAAATCCCTCAACCAAATCATCACTGAAGAAGAGTTTCTGCCTCTGGTACAGGATGCCAGTGCGTCGTTTTTCCGTAACTTCAATGCATACCGCGTGCTGGTGAATGAAACGGGAACCCACGCGCAAATGTTATTCCAACCTCATCCAGCAGTCCGATTTTCTCGAAAGCTTTCTGGATGAATACGGTGCGCGGGAAAACCGAACCTGGTCCGCCTTCACCGAATACATTGCGAGCATACGGAACCTTGTCATCTCCGGGTTTTACACCAAGCACCTGCTTGACCGGTATCCTTATTACCGGCTTCGCGACTGCGATGAGGAACAGGAACTGCTTTTTTCCAGAGGGCGGAACTTCCTGAATTTCCTCAACCGTTCCATTCTCAACCTGTACGAAGAAGCCATTCGAGCCGCGACCGCCAACGGCCTCAAAATAGCGGACCAGGCCATCGATCCCGACGAATTTCAGGAAATTGAAGTCACCAAGCAGTTGCCCAAGAATGTCGTGGACGATCTGGTGAAAGAGGACGAGGAGCGTGTGATTGATCTGTTCGAAAAAGTGGGAAACGTGAATCAGCTCATTGCGGATATGGGTTTTCAACCGACACACGACCCTCAAAAACTGCGGATGATCGTCCCGGACGTTCTGGATGAAAAAAAAGCCCGCTACCTGATGAATCTGGTGCACAGCATTCAATCGGAATTCGATACGTACATCAAAAATACCTCCATGGAACAACGGCATAAAAATTTGAAAGATTTCCGTGGCTACATTTCCATGCCCCTGCACCTTCTGGAAGTCACCGTTTGGCTGTGTCATTTTTTTGAGCGTCACGAAGACGAAATCCGTCACAGTGAGTGCAAGCGGACCATTTCCAGTCTGGTGGACAAAACGGAACTCCTGGGACACATCGTTAACTTTGTATTTGAACGGTGCCTGTATTACATTCATGAAGGCCATAAATTGAGCCGGGAAATTCTCAAGAGCTTTGTGAAAACGGTACGTTATGAGTTGTCGATTCCGGAACCCCTCGGTTTCCACGCCCGGCCATCCACCTATATCTCCCTTATTGTTCGAAAGCACGACTCCGATGTGTTTTTGATCGTCGACGGGCAAAAATTCAACGCCAAATCCGTGATGAGCCTGTTGCAGGCGGGCGGTGCCATCGCCGATAAGAGGTATCGCTCTGTGGTATTTGAAGGCGACCAGCGTGCGTTGGACGACATCCGAATTCTCTCCGAACACAATTATTGCGAAGAAGAAAGCATTCCCGATTCTTTGAGCTACCTTCGGGATTTGCAAAAATCCATGCACTGATGGACTTTCCGTTCTCAACTTCACTCCTGCGAAATGAATTTTGTTATGGATGATGGTTCTGAAATATTCGATGTGGTGGATTCCGAAGACAGGGTGATCGGAAAGGCCACTCGGCGGGAAGTGCATGCCAGGGGACTGTTGCACCGCTCGGTCCATATATTGGTCTTCAATGAAAAAGGCGAACTCTTTCTTCAAAAGCGCGCCATGAGTAAGGACGAAAATCCGGGGTACTGGGATACCTCAGCCGCCGGACACGTGAGTGCCGGCGATGATTACCGGGTAACCGCACACCGGGAATTGGACGAAGAGTTGGGAATCCGCGAAAACCTCAAACCGTTTTTACGCATTCAAGCCTGCGCCGAAACCTTTTGGGAGCATGTCGAATGTTACACCTGCATCACCCGCCAGCGCATCCGCATCAATCCACATGAGATCGAGGAGGGGCGTTACTGGTCCATCCGGGAAATCCAGCAAGCCCTTCAAACGGGGCGTCCTGCCTTCACCTCCAGTTTCAAGCTTCTTTTTCGCAAATACCTGGAAACGGGAATCCGTTAGTTTTCCTAAGCTATTGAATTTACTTGAGTTCAAATGGAATTCTGCGGATAATGGGAAACTGCGGGACCCAATTGGGTTCGTTGGATGGTCCTTCGAAGCATTTTGAGTTTCTTCAGTCAGTCGGCCCATGGTGGCCTTCCAAAATGCCTTTCCGGCTCCATGAAATGAATGCGCATCTCATGAACCACACCCTATGAAATCCTCAGTTTTCCTCATTTTGATTTGCTTCCTTTTGGGTTTATGGCAAGAGCCCGAGATTGCGTCCGCTCGCCAGTTGGATATTTTCAAAAGCGCAAAACCGTTCTCCATCCATTTCTTATTTTCAGGACGCATTCCCAATATTGAGAGCCTGGAAAGCAAGGAAATCGAGCCACTGATTAAACAGTTTAAAGAAGAAGAGGGACGACTCAAAACTCTGGAGGAAAAAAACCTGCTTTTCCTGGCTCTTGGTTATTTGCATTTAATCAAAAGAGATGAGGAAGAAGCCCTGAATTATTTGGAAAACAAAATTCGCGGCAACTTCATTTTGCAGGATTTAAGAATGGTGTTTGAATCGCAGGCACGAATCGAACTGGCCAAAAAAGCAAGCACAGCCGGAGACTATCCAGCGGCGATCCAGAACCTGGAAGAATCTCTGAGGATTTACCTGGATCTCCACAGAGCTTATCCCTCAAGCCCATATCAAGTCGACCTGCCACGCCTGATGGCGGAAATTGAAAAACAACTGGGTGATCTTTATTTTGAAACGAAACAATTCCACATGGCATGGCAGTTTTACCGGAAAGCGCTCATGAGGGAGTTTGTTGGCAATGAAGCACATCAGATGGTGGTGCATCTGGCACTGGCGAAAACTTACGATTCGGAACACAACCTTGAAGAGGCTTTGGATATCTATACGTTTCTACTGGATTCATACGACGACCCACAAGTGGAAAGCTCGGCTCGCGCGTTTTTAGATACCCGCCGTCAAGACATGATCAACCGCAAACTTCCTGTCCAGGCATTGGACCTCCGGTTGAACAGGACGGAGAGCCGGTCTGGTTCGGAGTCCAAACAGACTGCTCGCAAATCTCCAAACAATGGTTACCAGCACCCTCACGTCCAGGATTTTTACGCGGCTGTGAAGCAAAATGATTTTCCCGCCATATTCGATACTGCTTTCCGCATCTTGTCGGAGTATCCAGGCCTTTTTGAAGCGCGTGGGGTGATATCAAAAACCAATCAGATGGTGTTCGACTTCATCCAGAAAGGAAACGAATGGGAGGAAACCATCGATCGGATTCTTCACCTCTATCCACCGATGGAGTTGCGCCGGCTGGCGTTCCTTCTCTGGAAAAATCAGTATTCTACCCAGGCCGCCCGCGTGTATTCGGTTATTCTTGAAGAGCACCCGACGGAAGTGGAGTCCAGTCATATGGCTTTATACTTTCTGGGTCGTATTCATGAGGACCTTGGCAACAACGATCAGGCGCTCAAATTTTACCAGCAATTGCTGCAAAAATACGATTACGGCGATTACGTGCAATCCGCGGAATTCAAAATTCCATGGGTTCATCGTCTTCAGGGAAAGCTGGAGCAGGCGGAGCAGGAATTCCAGGCATTTCTTGACAGGTTCAATCCGCGAGCACCCGAATACGAATCGAACCTCTTGAGTGCATATAATTTTGTGGCCGCCTCTTATTACTGGCTCGCGCAAACACAGTCAGCCCTCAATAAGACAGATAAAAGTAAAATCACTTTACGAAAACTGGTGGAACTGCACCCCCTGAATTTTTACGCCATGCTGGCGAGGGTGGAATTGAATATGGATGCCTTGAGTTTTGTTAAAGAGGAACTCCCGTCGCCGGAAAGCCAGGCGCGGCAGCCAGGCTTGGGCGAAATGGGGCGTAAACGGCTCAAACGCGCTGAAAAGCTGATCTCCATTGGTTTTCTGGAGAAAGGCCTGAATGAGTTGGCGCAGGTGACGCATGGAAGCGAGTCCAATGCGTTTCTTCACCATTTAATAGAATTGTTTCTAAAGGCAGGTGGGTACGAGAAAACCATTGCATTATCCTGGGCCCTGTCTCTACGCAACAACCACGATTCTCTTCCCTCAAGGTTGATTGAAACCCTTTTCCCTGAAGCGTTCATGGAGAAGGCCAGGCTGGAAGCAGAGCCTTACCGTCTGGACCCTTATCTGGTACTGGCTTTGATGCGTCAGGAAAGCGCTTTCAATCCAAACGCCCACTCGTCCGCCAACGCCATGGGTTTGATGCAGTTGATTCCGCAAACGGCCAAGCGGGTGGCCCATTCATTGGGTGAGCCTACACCGGAATCGGAAGATTTGAAAAACCCTTCCTTGAATATCAAACTCGGGGTGAAATACTTGAACCACCTTCTGGAAATGTTTGGTGACAACCCTGTCTATGCGCTGGCAGCATACAATGCCGGTCCGAACAGGGTGAAGAAATGGAGGGAAATCCGTTCATCCCTTGGTGATATCGAATTCATCGAAAGTATTCCCTTCAATGAAACCCGTAATTATGTGAAAAAAGTTCTCAGGAATTTTGTGATTTACAAAAACCTGTATGAAAAGAAAAACTTCACCAGTTGGGAACAGATTCTGGCCATCCGGATGAGTCCGGCAACATCGGATAATTGAACAATGACATTTTTTGATATCGTCGTTCTCACAATTGTTTTAATCAGTGCAGCTTATTCCGCCTATCGTGGAATGGTGCGGGAGCTGTTTACTTTTGCCGGCCTGTTTTTAGGCTATGTAGTGGCGTTGAATTTTCAGGGTGAGATGGCGGAAACTTTACTGAATACTCTCGACAGTCCCACTCTTGCGCACGTTCTTGCGTTCTTCCTGTTATTCACGGGAGTGTATTTCGCAGTTTATTTTTTGGGAAAACTGCTTAAAAAGTACATTGAGAAATCAGAATCCATCTCGCGCATGGACCGCGTATGGGGTGGCGTTATAGGTGCCGTGAAGGGAGTTTTTATCATCGTTGTGGTCTTGTTCCCCTTGCAATACCTCCCTGATACCTACCGGAGCATTACAGACGATTCCTCTTTACATCCCAAGCTGGAAGAGCTTGTGGAGGTGTTCGAGGAAAACGTGGATGTCCCCAAAGAGTATATTGAAAAGTTAAACGAGACGGATCTTAAAAGCACCATGCGCGAGACTGTGGGCGAAGTCCGGGAACTGAAAGACGGAATTGAGGAAACTCTCGAGAATGGCAAGGAAAAATTCAATGAGGCCGCTGAGATGAAGGATAAGATTCAGGAAGTCTTCACGAAGGAAGACAAGGAAAAGTTAAATGAAATTCTTGATAAAATGAGTGATGACGAAAAGTAATTTGCAAATTCCCTACGGACCTGCCCATGACCATCAAAATTAATCTGAATGGAACCATTGACAACGATGCTTTTATTTCAGTACTCGACCATGGTTTTTTGTTTGGCGATAGTGTCTACGAAGTGGTTTCTACAATCGATGGACAGGTCGTTTTTCTGGCTGAACATTTACGCCGTCTCCGGCAGTCGGCCGCGGCACTGAATCTGGTTATACCTTACAGTGACACAAAGTTTGGCGAGGAAATCCACCGCACCTTGAAATCGGCGGGAAATACCGAGTCCTATGTTCGCATTATTGTTACTCGTGGGGTGGGAGAACTTGACCTCGACCCTACCTCCTGCACGTCGCCGAACGTAATCATCCTTGCCAAGGAGGCGGTGATTTATCCTCAGGAAAATTACGACAAAGGAATTCACCTCGCGTTGGTGAGCGTGAAGCGCAACCTGAAAGAATCTTTGAACCCTGAATTGAAAACCGGCAACTACCTGAACAACGTGCTGGCCAAAATGGAAGCAAACAGAACCGGAGCGGCCGATGCGTTGATGCTCAACTCCTCCGGTTACTTGACGGAATGCACCACCAGTAACATTTTTTTCGTTAAAGATGGTCGTATTTTCACTCCGTCCCTGGATTGCGGCATACTTGAAGGCATCACCCGTGAAAAAATCCTGAGGCTGGCTCGTGAAAATGGGTTCCTTGTAGAAGAAGGCGAATGGCCTCCAGAGGCCCTGGAACAGGCGGAAGAGGCTTTCATCACGGGCACGGTGAAAAAAATCATGCCGGTAACCCTCCTTAACAGCCGACCTGTCGGTAATGGCAAACCCGGGCCCACAACCAAAAAATTGATGCGTTTGTACGAGGATTTTCTCAAGCGGGTTCTGGAATGATGGGTGTGAAAATCAAGGGGGTGGAGTGGCACTTCTAATCGGATTGACAGGCGGGATCGGCTCCGGCAAAACCACCGTCGCCGGGATGTTGCAGGAACTTGGCGGATACGTAATCGATGCCGACCTGTTGTGCCGTGAGCTGGTACGTCCGGATGAGCCCGCGTGGCGCGAGATTGTAGGACATTTTGGGGATTCCATCCTCAATTCCGACCGCACGCTGAACCGCGCCAGATTGGGGGATGTGGTGTTTCGCGACCCCGCAGAAAAGCAGGTTTTGGAATCCATTCTGCACCCCCGGGTGTTCGAGGAGGAGGAACGGCGGTTTGCCGGAATCGTCCGGAACGATCCTGAGGCCCTGGTTTTTATTGATGCCGCACTCTTAATTGAATCTGGAAATTACCGTAAAGTAGATAAGGTTATTGTGGTCGCGGGTGACCGCCAAACCCAACTGGAGAATTCTCTTAAAAAAGGATTTTTGAGGCGGGAGGAAATCGAACGCCGCATTGAAAACCAGATGAAGGTGGAAGACAAACTGGCGTATGCGGATTTTATCATTCGGAACGATGGAGACCTTCAGCTCCTTAAACAGAATGTTCGCAGAGTATTCGAGGACTTGAAGGCTCTCAACAAATAAGACATGGCCCAAGAAGGCAAAGATCAAAAGGATCGGGATCCAAGTATCGGGTTGGAAGATACCGATGATATCGAACGCCTGTTAGCGGAGGAAGAGAAAAGGCAGGAGGATGAGTTAAGAAAGGCGACTCCCTTCCGAAAGGCGATCCTTTGGCTGCAGATTTACCGTGAACAGGCTCTTAAATATACGGCCGTTTCCCTGGGCGCAGTGCTGGTGTCCGGCATCGCCTATTACCTGTTTTTGATGTTCACCACCCCGGTGGTGGAAACCGATTTCACCCAGCAGGCTCGGGAAGAGGAGACCCTGCCATTTGAAAAGCCAAATGTGTATGCATTAAAACCATTTTTCCTTCCCATCACGGCCAAGAATGGGACAGAAACCGGTCAGTTTCTAAAGGTCCAGGTCAGCCTTCTGCTCAGCAATAACAAACTCGACCAGGAACTCGAAAAGGCGCTTCCCAACCTGCGCTCCGGAATTTACCGGCAATTGTCCCGCAAAACCTTGAAAGACTTCCAGAATCCCAAAAAGCCGATTAAAACCCGGTTAAAGCAGGAAATTCTGGCCATGTCCAACTCGTTTCTGGTTCGTGGGTCAGGGGTGATCACAGACGTGCTCTTCACTGAGTTTGTTGTCACTGCTTCCTGAAGGGCCCCCACTTGACAATTTCCCCTCACGGGGTATATTGAATAAGTAAAAGGCTTTGTTTAAAAGGTTTAGGATATGCCTATCACGTTTCCAGCAAACACCCAGCATGTTCTGCAAATGAGTTCCGTGGTGGAGAAGGTTCAGGTTCAACAAGCCCTTCATCTGGCACTGGACCAACTGGCGGAAGAAGAGCAGGCACGTCAGAACGAAGCCAAGCGGTTGGAAGTGCAGGACCCTGAAAACTCCAACCCCACCGATCCGGCCAACCCCGATGAGAGGGGGAATCGCCGCCGCCGCGTGCGTATCAAGAAAAGGAAGGAACCCGCCGATACGAAAGAGCCGGCCTCATCATCCACCGCCGCCCCGTCTGCAGGTATGGCAGAAAAAACGCAAGGAGTCCATCTCGACGTGGTGGCCTGAAAAAGGGATACTTCCCTGAAATGGTTTCCAGCAATTCCCAGCCCAATCTGGTCCGTATTCTTTCCCCTAAAAATGTTTCATTAAAATTCAATACAATCAAGCTGGAAGCCTTCGCAAGCATGTTCAGTCCCGGCGACACCCTTCAGGGAAAGGTGATGCAGGTTCTGCAGGGTGGACGCGCCATTGTCCAGTTTCAGGGAAAGCCGGTTTTATTGGGATCGGCCCAAAACCTGAAGCCGGGCCAGTTGCTCACTGCGAAGGTGGAACAAATCAGCCCTGAGCCGGTTTTGAAATTAATCGATTTCGGACCCACCACCTCAAGGTCGAGGACTCCCTCAACCCAAAAGGCCGGGGCCACTTCGGATGTGACAACAACTTTATCCAAACGGGCAATGCGCGAGGGGCAGTCGGGATCTTCGAGTCCCACTGCCCTTGAATCAAAAGAAACCAAAACCGGTGTTTTCAACCGAACCGGGCTGGAAGGTGCGGGGACATCAGGTAAGTCCGGTTCCGGCGCTTCCATTTCCCGGACTCCCGGGACAAACAGCCCTCATCCCGATTCTATCCAACCCGTTAAAGTGGAAACCACGTCAACTGCCAAAGCAAATCGATCCGGGCAGCAGGGCAACGCCTCAGCTTCAGTTACACGTTTGTCACCGCACGGAGAAAAAAGGGCGTCTGTGGAACCTGTTTTTTCCCGGCAAGACCTCAACCGGTTGCAAATAGATCCCCGGGGCCGGACGGTATTGCACACGGTCCGTCCTCAGGATGCGGGGACCTTGGTTGTCCAAACCCAGGGTAGGGAGGAGATGGCAATCAAACTTCCGAGTCCTTATTTATTCCGGCCCGGTGACCCAGTGGTGGTAGCGCCCCGGAAGGTTCAAAGCGGATATGTGCTGGAGGCCCGCCCCGCCGACCAGGTGATCCGCCCAGTTACCCCGTCTCTGTTAAAGCCTCTCATGACGACACAGCAACCGATCGACGAGATGGTCTCGACTCTCAAGCAGGCTGTCGATCACCCAGTCCTGTTGAGGGAATCGAAAATCGACCCGGAACTTCTGGGCAAACTACGGGATACCCTGCGCCTGCTTTCACCCTCGTCTGAAAATAAACTGGAGGCCCCGCGCATGCAGGAGATGGTGGATCGGTCAGGGATCCATTATGAAACCAAAGTGCGGAACCTGCTTTTGCAGGAAGGAGGAAACGACCGCTTTCAACGCCTCCAGTTGGACTTGAAAGGTCAATTGATGGAACTGGCGACCCGGCTGGAGGAGGCCACGCAAAAAACCGGTACTCCCTTGCGGCAGTTGCAGGATGTTCTCCAGGCGGTTCACCGTTCTGTGCAGAACATTGAGTTTCACCAGCTGTCGAACCAGTTTGCAAAGCAGGAGCAGATTCCCCAGTTGTTGCCGTTGCCGCAATCGTTGTTTGAAGGTGGGTCACAACTAAAAATCTATGTACGGCGAGACTGGGAAGGGGATTCGCAAAGCTCCGATCCGGAAAACAAATCATTCAACATGGTGTTCTTTTTAGACATGACCGCGCTTGGCCCTTTGAGGGTGGATACCAGTATGCGGCCCGAAGGACTGTCGGTTTCCATCGAAACGGAAAACCCGGTTGTGAAGACCTTCCTGGAAAACCATCTCCTGGACCTGAAAACCCGCATGCAGGAACTGGGATTTGCTATCCGCGTTTCCACGATTTTGAAGGAACAGGTGGATCGGGACCTGCCAGATCATTTGACCCAGTGGGTGATTCAGGAACCCACCCGGCTGGTGGATATTGAGACATGAACGACGAATCCCCCAAAAAGCCCAAAAGCGCTGTTTCGCTTCGCTACGATGGTGCCCGGAACACGGCCCCGGTGGTCACCGCAAAAGGGCAAGGCCTTATAGCAGAACGAATTATAGACCTTGCTCGGGAACACAACATCCCCATAAAAGAAGACCCCGACCTCGTGCAGGTCCTTTCCCAGGTTAACCTGAACCAGGAAATCCCACCGGCCATTTATCAGGTCGTTGCGGAGTTGCTGGCATTTATTTACAAAATGAACCAGGAGTACCAGCCTCCCTCCAAATGATTCGTGCCATCGCCTGATTTCATCGATTCGGTGAAAGGAACTGGACCCAGAAACCCTTGTATTTCCTTGTAAACGCGCTTGACCCCCCGTCACCTTTTTGTTATCTTTAAAAAACAATCATTTAGGCTGATCTGGCCTACGCGTTCGTGAAAAATCCGGGAGGGGCGATTCACTTTCTTTCCGGCAACGACTCCATACTCGATTCTTCGGACTTTTTTTGAGGGGAAAGGTTCGGTTCCGTGCGATTGAAACAACTCCTGATTGCGTGCGTGCTGTGTCTGTTCAGTCTGGCTGCCTCACCTGTTTGGGCGACATTTCCAGGTGAGTTCCACGAGCAGAAGGAATTCAACTTCACTGTTCCGGTGGGGTTGGAAACACAGGTCAGTTTCTGGAAGGCCATTTACAGCAAGTACACCACCCGCCAAGTTGTCATTCACGACGATGAAGACCTGAGCATCATCTACCATGTGGTTGAATTGGGAGACAATAAATCCAACCGCTATCGCCGGAGGGAAGTCCGAAAGGCCATCAACAAGTACAAAACCATCCTTCACAAACTGGCCCGGCTTAATAATTTCAACAACCTGAGTTACGAAGAAGATCGTGTGGCACGCCTGGTGAAAAAGGACTTCTACCAGGCTGCGCGTCGCATTCGCGACCAGCTGGGACAGGCCGACCGTTTTGAAGACGGCATCCGCCGGGCTGGACGTTACATGCCGGAGATCAAAAGAATCTTCAAGGAAGTGGGGGTCCCGGTTCAGTTGTCGGCTTTGCCGCATGTGGAATCTTCTTTCCAGGTTCACGCATACTCCAGTGCCGGCGCTGCGGGTGTGTGGCAGTTCACGCGAAGTACGGGGCGCCGGTTCATGAGCATCAATTACGAGGTTGACGAGCGTAAAGATCCCATCCTTGCCGCTTATGCCGCAGCGAAACTGCTCAAATACAATTACGAATCGATCGGAAGCTGGCCTTTAGCCATCACCGCCTACAACCACGGATTGCGCGGAATGACCCGTGCCAAGGCTAGACACGGCGACGACATTGTAAAAATTGTGCGGAGCTACAAAAGCCGTACCTTTGGATTTGCTTCCCGTAATTTCTTCGCTGAATTCCTGGCAGCCCTGGAAGTGAGCAGCAATCCCAACCTGTATTTTCCCAACCATGTCAGAGAAAAACCAATTCGCTACAGTACGGTCCAACTCCGGGACTACGTGAATATTTCCACCCTGGAAAAATACCTGGGTATGGACCGCGAGGAGATCGCGTTTTACAACCCGGCCCTGCGCCGTCCGGTGATCACGGGTAAAAAGCATGTCCCCAAGCATTATGTATTGAAGGCTCCTGCAGACCGGTACCCAAACCTTGCCGGACTGTATGAAGACATCCCGGAAGCGTTGAAACACAATAAACAGATGCGGTCCCGCTGGTATAAAGTCCAATGGGGGGACACTCTCATCAGTATTGCCAACCGTCTGGGCACAACGGTTTCCAAACTTAAGGAACTGAACGTCATTGGTCACCGCAACCGGATTTATCGGGGACAGGTTCTGGAAATTCCGGGCTGGAGCGATGAAAAGGTAAAAGTCACCGAAATCAAAACCGACTGGAACCAATATGACTTTCAGGTAGGCGATACGTTTCTGTACCGGGTTAAACGGCGCGACACTCTGACTCGTATTGCGAAAAAACACGGCGTTCATGTAGGCGTTTTGGCCAAGATCAACAACCTCACCAACCCACATGCCCTGCGCGTGGGCCAGAGGGTGAAAGTGCCCAAAGATCCGAACATGATCGAGGCCAAGCTGGTGGCGAAAAAGACGGAAGCGGCCAAGAAAGAAAAACTGGAGGTGACGGTTAAGCAGGTCGCAGTGAAGCCGGAGGTTTCCACGAAAAATCAAAAGGAAGAGGGCGATACGGTTCTGGCCAGCACGGGGGTTCAGGAATTCAATACGGACCGGCCGGCATTTCGCCCGATGCGTTTCATCCCCCGGATGGAAGGGGAATACCCCATTGGTATCGCCAAGGTGGACTTCGATGAAACTTTAAGCCATTTTGCAGACTGGGCCCGCATCTCGATTCGAGAGCTTCGACGGCTCAACAACCTTCGATGGAGAAGTCGGATTCATATCAATCAGACCATCAAGGTTCCTTTCCGCCGGGTGACACCGGAAGAATTTGAAACCAAGCGTCAGGAGTACCACAAGGCAATCCAGGAAGATTTCTATACCACTTACAAGGTCGAAAAGGTTTTGGTGCGAAAATTGAAAAAGGGCGACACCTTGTGGGAACTTTGCAACAATGAATATGTGATTCCGCTTTGGCTTCTGGGTTATTACAACCCGGGGAAAGACCTCAATTCCCTCCACATTGGCGAGAACATCAAAATTCCTCTCATCGCCGAAATCAAGGCGTGATTCGTGACCGTTTTTACCGGGAAACGCGGGAAAACTCCCTTAAAGCCACCTCTATGCCCGTGAGGTGCGCTTCTATTCGCTGTTTCAAGGGAAACCGCCCCGATGTCTCCATGGTGAACATATGGCGGCATCCCTGGACGTAAGCGTAAATGGCCATAGGCCAAAAATCCATTTCCTCCGGTCCCTTTAGCCGCGCAAGCAGACCCCGGTCAGCGGGCGACTCCTCAATTTCCTCGTTCTCGTCCAGAGGCATCACGAGTTCCACGGCGTCCAGAATCTTCCGTCCCAGGTCGGACACAAAATTATCCTGATCTTTCTGGTACAGGTAGTATCCGACGCTATCGACGTCTTCATGAAGCTCGAGATCAAGGTCAAACGGCCCGTTGGCGAATACGGACTTCACACACGCCACCTCCAAGGGGGGATGCTCCCATTGAAAGGCCCGGTTCAGGTCTTCTCCCGCATGATTTTCCCGGGTACCTGCTTCAAAGCCGGTTGGATTGATACACGGTATGACGTGAAATTCCCACTCGCCCAGATAGGGTTCGTAAAGTCTGCTTTCAAGAAATGTGCAGACTGCTTCCACGCCTGCGGGCTCGTCCCCATGAATTCCGGCTGAGATTAAAACCGTTTTACCGCCTCGGGTACCAAAAGTGATTTTCAATAGGGGATAGGAGGCGTTTCCGACCTCCAGGTTGCCAAGTGTGTCGATGATCGAATGGGCGGGCGCTGCTGCCCGCACCCGGTCCACCACTTGTTGATAAGAGTTTGACGTATTGAAATTCATTTATTTAATTTAACAGTTTCTTCAGCCAAAAAACGTTTATCTGAAAACTCGCATTCCTGGACAATGACGCAATGGGAACAGTTGTAGTTTTTTGCCTTGCACACGTATCGTCCCTGCATGATGAGGTAACGATGGGCATTCGGTTTCCACTTTTTTGGAACAATTTCCAAAAGCCTGGTTTCCGCTTCCACCGTATTTTTGCTGGGAGCAAGGCCGGTCCGGTTGGAAAGGCGGAACACATGCGTGTCGACGGCAATGGTGGGATGACCGAAACCTTCGTTCAACACCACGTTTGCCGTTTTGCGGCCCACACCTGGCAGGCTTTCCAGGGCTTCCCGGTTTTCGGGTACTTCACCGTCGAATTTTTCCAGAAGAATCTTACAGGTCTTAAGGATATTTTTCGCCTTGGTCGGAGCCAGGCCGATACGGCGGATGTGTTTGAGCAGACCCTTCTCACCGGCTTTAAGCATGGCGGAGGGAGTGGGATATTGAGGGAACAGGGTGGCGGTTGCGGCGTTGACGGAGACGTCCGTTGCCTGGGCGCTCAGGATAACCGCCACCAGCAATTGGAAGCGCGTTTCATATTCCAGTTCCGACTTGGCTTTGGGAAACCGACGGCTCAACTTGAGGAACAAGGTATCTGCGGTTTTGCGGTCCAAGGTCCAAAAGAAATAAGAAAGGTTTAGGGTCCCTTCCCCCCAAAAAATCTCCCAGCTTTACGGAAGGTCAGGGCGAGGGTGTGAGGTCCCGGGCACAGCGAACACCCACAAGAAAATGATAGGTGCCGTCCGAATCCCCCCGGTAACGGACCGTAACACGGATATTTTCAGGATCGTCCACCCAGGAGCCCCCACGAATCACGTGCCAGCTCTGGCGTTCCTGAGGACCCTGTGGATTGTCCCGCGGGCTGACCTCGTAATAATGGTCGGAATACCAGTCACTCACCCATTCCCACACACTTCCCAGCATGTCGTGAACACCAAAGGCATTCGCCTTCCGGGTGCCGACGGGATGCGGTTTGCGCACCGAATTGAGGTCGTACCAGACATAATCGCCGTCTATCTCCGGGCCCCAGGGGTAATCGTCCACACCACCGGCTCGGGCGGCATACTCCCATTCCGCCTCAGTGGGCAGGCGTTTCCCCCTCAGGGAACAGTATTCCTGCGCTTCTTTGAATTTGACGTGCTCGACAGGCAGGTTGTCGCCGGGGAAATAAGATGGATTTTTACCCATGACTTCGACATATTCCTTCTGCGCGGCCTCATGCCTGTCGAGGTAAAATGAATCAATGCAAACCTGGTGAACAGGCCGCTCGCGACCGTTTTTGCGTCCCACTTCGTACTCATACACGTTATTGGTTCCCATCATGAAACACCCGGTGGGGATTTTCACCATGCCTTCCGGCGGGTTTTCGGCAAGAACGGGGGTCGCGAATATAAAGAAAGTGGAAAACAGAACGATAAGGATAAAGAGCTTTTTCATGCGGTGTATTTTACTTTGGGTTCGAAAGTTGTCAAGCCATGGAAATTTCTGAATTTACTGTCATCCAGGGGATTGTAGAACCGGAGCCGATGCAACCCCGGAAACAGGAGCTGTGATGCAGTTTCCCAAACCAGTTTTCCAAACTGTATTTGCCTTCCTGGCAATGAGCCTCGCCTTTCTGACCGAGGCGGAGGCGTATTATCTCAAGAAAATTACCGTTGTGCCTGTGAAAAATGAATCCGGGTGGACCGGGGAATTTGATCCGGGGTCCCTGATTACCGATATCCTGATCAAGAAGATCGAAAAATCCCGTTTGATGGTCGTTTCTCCGGGATCTGGAAAAGGTCATGGCCTCAATCCCGGCGTCAACGCCAATGAAAAGTTTCTTAAAGGAACGTCTCAACTTATTTTGCGTGCACGCTTACTGCGGTTCAAGCCGGGGAAGAGGCCGCCCCCCCGACCCCGTCTTTCATTTGAAAAGCCCGAGAAACCGGTTGTCGGAAAGAAACTGAGGGCTCTTGCCCAACTGAAGGTGGAATTGATAAACGGATTCACCGGAAAGTCGTTCTGGAGCCATGATTACGTATACCGTTCCTTGAATGGGGATCTCGCGATGGGAGAAACCCCTGCATCCCTTGATCCATTACAAGGGGATTTTTACCGCACGGCTATGGGACAGGTTTTGGACCACACCACAAACCAGATTCTGGAGCGGGTTCTCACCTTCGCAAATAACCAAATGCTGGAGGGTCAAATCGTTGCCCTGAGTGAAAAGGAAAGCGAGCAACGGGTGTTTATGAACATAGGCAGACACAACGGTGTGGAGGTGGGTGACACGTTCCAGGTATTTCGGGTCTCCTCGGAATACAGAGACCCGTTGAATGAGGAAGATTTGGGTTATTGGTACCATAAGGTCGGAGCCATCCGCATCGCGGACGTGCAACCCGGTTTTGCCGTGGGTGTCGTACGGGCGGGAGAAAATTTCGTCCAGGGTCACATTGTGCGGGCTGCGAAATTGAATCCTTTCCCTTACTGGAAAAAGAAAAAAAGAGTGAAGGCCGTGACTCGAAAGGAAAGGGAATTACAAAAGGCTGCTGATAGGGAAAAAGCGCCGTTTGAGTCCCCGGTTCGGGAGGTCCCACATTTTCCCAATAAGGTGACGCAGTTCAATCTGCTGGATATTGTTCATTGGACCCTGGCTTATTGACTCCACTGTTTCTGGTTCTGCCAGTATTCCTGCAACGAACACACATCCAAAGAAGATTCGCGGATCGCTTTCAACGCCCCGACCAGGGCGTACGCTCCGGAAAGGGTGGTGAAGTAAGGCAGGTTTTTGGCCAGCGAGGCCCGGCGCAGGGAGAAGGAATCCTTCACTTCCTGTTCCCCAAAGGTGGTGTTGATCACAAAATCAACCTCTCCGTCCTGAATCGCATCCACAATATGCGGTGACCCTTCTTTCACTTTGCTAATGGCCGTCACCTCGAATCCACGGTCCTGCAAATACTTCGCGGTGCCCTTCGTGGCCAGCAGGCGATAGCCCTGTTCGGCCAGTCGTTTGACCACTTCCACCGTCGCAGGCTTGTCGGCATCCTTGACACTGACGAAAACCGTTCCTTTGAGAGGAAGGGGCGTCCCTGTAGCAATCTGGGACTTGGCAAACGCCTTGCCGAAACTCGTATCGAGACCCATCACTTCCCCCGTCGATTTCATTTCGGGTCCCAGCAGGACATCCACTTCCTGAAATTTAATGAAGGGAAATACCGATTCCTTCACCGCGATATGCGGTACCACCGCTTCCTGAGTAAAGTTGAGATCCTTGAGCGACTTTCCCGCCATCACCCGGGCGGCGAGCTTGGCCAGGGGAATGCCGATGGCCTTGCTGACAAACGGTACAGTGCGGGACGCGCGCGGGTTCACTTCCAGAACAAAAATATCCTTGTCCTTGATGGCGAACTGGATGTTGAGAAGCCCGATCACCTGCAACTCACGTGCGAGCGCCCTGGTCTGGGTCTTGATCTCGTCGATGACCTCTGCCTGGATGGAGAACGGCGGCAGGGAGCAGGCGCTGTCGCCGGAATGGATCCCAGCTTCCTCGATGTGTTCCATGACTCCACCGATGACCACATCCGTCCCGTCGGAGATGGCATCGACATCCACCTCGGTAGCATTTTCGAGAAAATCGTCGATGAGGATGGGGTGCTCAGGGGAAGCTTTGACGGCGTGCTTCATGTAGCGGTCCAGAGATTCCTGCGTGTACACTATTTCCATGGCCCTTCCTCCCAGCACATACGACGGCCGCACCACCACCGGGTAGCCGATGTCGTCAGCAATCTTTTTTGCCTCAGCAAACGAGGTTGCGGTGCCGTTATTCGGTTGCTTGAGGCCCAGTTTGTCGAGAACGGCCTTGAAGCGCTCGCGGTCTTCCGCACGGTCGATGTTATCCGGACTGGTGCCGATGATGGGAACCCCCGCCTCCCACAAGGACACGGCCAGTTTCAATGGGGTCTGCCCGCCGAACTGCACGATGACGCCGTCGGGCTTCTCCACCCGAACGATATGCATGACGTCTTCAAGTGTCAGCGGTTCAAAGTACAGGCGGTCGGAAGTGTCGTAATCAGTGCTCACGGTCTCCGGATTGCAATTGACCATGATCGTCTCGTATCCATCTTCTTTCAGCGCGAAAGCGGCATGCACACAACAGTAATCGAATTCGATGCCCTGACCGATGCGATTGGGTCCACCCCCGAGAATCATGATTTTTTTCCGGTCGGTTGGAGCGGCCTCGCATTCCTCCTCATAGGTAGAATAGAGGTAGGGGGTGTGTGCTTCGAATTCGGCACCGCAGGTATCGACGCGTTTGTATACGGGGAAGAGGTTGAATTCAGCACGTCGTGCTGAGATATCGGCTTCTTTGCATCTCAACAGCCTTGCCAGATACAGGTCGGAGAACCCGTATTGCTTTGCCTGTCGCAAGGTCGACTCGTCCAGAGCATCACAGTCATTAAAGCGTTGCAGGGATTTCTCGAATTCGATGATTTCGTTCATGTTGTGGAGGAACCAGGGATCGATTCCGGTCAACCCGTAAATTTCATCGATGGAAAGACCCCGGCGAAGCGCCGCCGCCACATGCCACAGCCGGTCCCAGTGCGGCAGGGCCAGCATTTTTTTCAATTCCTCGTGGTCCTCGATGGGCTGGTGCTGGACCTCCTGCTTTGATTCGAAGTTTTCCTCAAGTCCACAAATCCCGATTTCCAGAGAACGCAAAGCTTTCTGCAGGGCTTCTTTGAAGGTGCGGCCGATCGACATGGCTTCGCCTACCGATTTCATCTGTGTGGTGAGCAGGGGAGGGGTTTTGAAAAATTTCTCAAACGTGAAGCGGGGGACCTTCACCACGCAGTAGTCGAGAGTCGGTTCAAAGGAAGCCGGGGTTTCCCGGGTGATGTCATTCTGAATTTCATCCAGGGTGTAACCAACCGCCAGTTTCGCCGCGATTTTGGCTATGGGAAAGCCTGTGGCTTTCGAGGCCAGCGCGGAACTGCGCGACACGCGAGGATTCATCTCGATCACGATCATTTCGCCGGTCTTGGGGTCGATGGAGAACTGGATGTTGGAACCGCCGGTTTCGACTCCGATCTCACGGATGATGTCGATGGCGGCATTGCGCATGATCTGGTATTCCTTGTCTGTCAAGGTTTGTGCCGGAGCGACGGTGATGCTGTCCCCGGTATGAATCCCCATCGGGTCGAAGTTTTCGATGGAACAGACGATCACCACGTTGTCGCGGATATCCCGCATGACCTCGAGTTCATATTCCTTCCAGCCGATGAGGGATTTTTCAATCAGCACGGTGTGCGTGGGGCTGGCATACAATCCGCGTTTCACCAAAGTTTCGAACTCCGCCTCGGTCTCTGCCACGCCGCCGCCGGAGCCGCCCAGTGTGAACGAGGGACGGATGATGGCGGGAAACCCGGTGCCTTGCACGATGTCCCACGCCTCTAGTATGGAGGTGGCAAAGCCACTGGGTGCGGATTGCAAACCGATCTTTTCCATCGCCTGCTTGAACAGACTGCGGTCCTCGGCCTTGTTGATGGTCTGCACGTTGGCGCCGATCATCTCCACTTCGTACCGGTCGAGGACCCCACGTTCGGCCGCCGCGAGTGCGGTGTTGAGTCCCGTCTGCCCTCCCATGGTGGGAAGCAGGGCGTCGGGGCGTTCTCTGGCAATGATCCGCTCGACCACGTCCGGTGTCACCGGCTCGATATAAGTCCGATGTGCGAATTCGCGGTCGGTCATGATGGTGGCCGGATTGCTGTTGAGCAGGATGACCTCGTAGCCTTCTTCTTTGAGCGCCTTGCAGGCCTGAGTGCCGGAATAGTCGAATTCGCAGGCCTGCCCGATGATGATGGGCCCGGCCCCGATGATCATGATTCGTTTCAGGTCGGTTCGTTTTGGCATCAGTCGCGGTAAATATCCCTCACGTCCACGTTGTGGTAGCGCTCCCACTTGAGGCTCATGTAGGCAAGTTGTTTCATGAGTGAAAGCCGCCGGGCACGGTGACCAATGCGGATTTTATTTGTTTCCAATTCATCCATCCTGTTCTGAAGTTCGTAAAATCGAATTTCCAACTGGAGTTTTTCCGCATTGAGGCTTTCAATCTTTTGGCTTAGTTTCTCTTTTTCTTTTCCGAATCGGTGCCGTCTCGCTTGACTACCAGTATTCCGATTTTGCGGGTGAATCCGTCGATATCTTTTTTTAAGGAAAACCATTCCTTATTCATTTTTTTAAGAGTTTTATGGTCCTGTTTTTCTTCAGCAATGACGGGTTTCACCTTGGACAGGATGTATTTGTATGTGGCCCGTGGATGATGACAGAAATTTTCTGTAAAAAAATACTGTTTTCGGAAGGGAAGGATGCGTGCTTCGAACACATCCTCCTTGTTGAAAAACAGTTTTCCTTCATCCTCCTTCACAACCAGCTTTTCATCTTCAAACAGATCGAGCACCACCACATGTCCCTTTCCGGACTTTTTCATCAGGAACAAACTATGGCGGCTTGCTTTCAATCCCTCGCACAACTCCTGTTCGTCACCGGAAATTTCGTCCGGGCGGTTCTCCATGAATCTGTGCAATGGAGTTTCACTGCCATTGATCGGACGGTCAAATACAAACCATTCCAGGAACAAACCCATTCGCGCTTCATACGATTTGTCGTCCTCGAAAATTTCACCCGACATGGCCTGATATTCTTTCTTGGCCTGGTAGATATCGTTCATCGGGTGCGACTGGGTGATGTTTTCAATCAATTTGTTGAGTGTTTCCCGGATCATGAAGCCTGTTTCATCATGTTTACAAACCGTTCAAAAAGATGGGATGAATCCTGCGGGCCCGGGGCGGCTTCCGGATGGTACTGCACCGAAAACACGGGCAGGGATTTATGACGGATGCCTTCGACGGTCCTGTCATTGAGGTTGAGGGAGATGATCTCGACATCGGGTTGTGCGGTCGCTGCGTCCACCGCAAACCCGTGGTTCTGTGAAGTGATCTCTACCTTTTTTGTTTCCGAGTCCATGATGGGCTGATTGCCGCCGTGATGACCGAAGCGCAGTTTGTACGTGCTACCACCGAGCGCGAGATTCAAAATCTGGTGCCCAAGACAGATGCCGAAGATTGGCACTTTGCCGATGAGCGACCGTACAGTGTCGATGGCATAGGTCACCGCCGCTGGGTCACCGGGTCCATTGCTCAAAAACACACCGTCGGGTTTGAATTTCAGAATCTCCTCGGCCGTGGTGGTTGCGGGCACGACAGTCACACGGCATCCGCTCTGTGTGAGCTGGCGCAGAATGTTGTATTTGATACCCAGGTCCAGGGCTACCACGAAATAAGGCTTCGCTCCGGCCCTGCGTTCGAAGCGGGTGTACCCTTTCCGCAGGTCCCAGTCGCCTTCCTCCCAGATGTAGGGTTGCTCGCAGGTCACCTCTTTGACCAGGTCGCGCCCGACCATCTGCGGTGCCTCCTTTGCCTTCTCAACCAATGCCGCAGGATTCGATCCATTGCTGGAAATAACAGCCCTCTGCGCACCTTTTTCTCGGATATGCCGGGTGAGGGCGCGGGTGTCGAGTCCCTGGAGTCCCACCACTCCGTGCCGTTTCAAAAATGCGTCCAGCGTTTCAGTCGACCGCCAGTTACTGGGAATGCCGCTCAGTTCCTTTATGATGAAGGCGGACAGGTACGGACGATCCGATTCATAATCTTCCGGATTGATGCCGTAGTTGCCGATCAGCGGATAAGTCATCACCACCATCTGGCCGCAATAGGAAGGATCGGTCAACACTTCCTGGTAACCCGCCATGCTGGTGTTGAACACCACCTCGGCGGTGACTTCTTTTTCCGCGCCGAACATCCTGCCGCGGAAAATCCGTCCGTCTTCCAATGCGAGAATCGCTTCCATTATTGAGAAACCCTTATGCGGTCATGATGGATTGGAATAAACCACCTTGCCGCGATAGATGGTGTGCCGAACCTGGCCCTTCACCTGCCAGTCGTGAAAAGGGGAGTTTTTGCTTTTGGATTTAAACTTCATTGCATCCACTGTATACTCTGCGTCCGGATCAAAGATGGTGATGTCCGCGTCCTTACCTTCACTCAAAGTTCCCTTGTCGAGACGGAACACCTCCGCCGGTCGCGATGTCAGCTTCTCCACCACCTGCGGCAGGGTGAGGACTTTTTCCTCCACCAGCTTGAGGCTCAGGGGCAGGGCGGTTTCCAGTCCCACCACACCGAAACAGGCGTGCGAGTACTCAACCTGCTTGTCCACCACGTCATGCGGCGCGTGGTCGGTTGCGATCATGTCAATGGTGCCATCGGCCAATCCTTCCTTGATGCGCTCGATGTCGCGATCAGACCTCAACGGCGGGCTCATTTTGGTGTTGGTGTCGTAGCCGCGCACGGCGGTATCCGTCAGCATGAAATGATGGGGCGCCACTTCCGTAGTCACAGGCAGGCCCTGTTTCTTTGCCTGTCGGACCAGTTCCACCGAATTGCCGCTGCTGATGTGCGCGACGTGGAGCCGTCCTCCGGTTTTCTCCAGCAGGGCGATGTCGCGATAAACCATGATGTCTTCCGCTTCGTGCGGCATGCCACTCAGCCCCAGTTCGGTAGAAATCGCGCCCTCGTGCATGCATCCGCCTTTGGTCAGGTCGAGGATTTCGCTGTGCTGAATGAGGAGCAGGTCACACATGCGGCTGTATTCGAATGCCCGTCGCATGAGCTGATTGCTCATCACAGGCCGGCCGTCGTCAGACAAAGCCACCGCTCCCGCGTCCTTCAGGTCCTTCATGTCCGTCAATTCCTCGCCCTTGAGTCCTTTGGTGATGGCGCCGATGGGCAGAGCATTGATGATGCCGTGTGTCCGCGCCTGCGCCAGCATGAACTCGGTGACCGACCGCGTGTCGTTGACGGGATTGGTATTCGGCATCATGGCGACGGTGGTGAATCCCCCGGCGGCGGCAGACTCGCATCCCGTCTGGATCGTCTCCTTGTATTCAAAGCCCGGCTCCCGGAAATGCACGTGCATATCGAGAAAACCCGGTGTGACCACACAGCCTTTGGCGTCGATTTCCTTCGCCCCGTCGGTTTCGGCTTTTGAGAGCTTGCCCTGCGGTGCGACCTTCAGGATGCGGCCTTTTTCCACCAGCACGTCAAACTGGCCGTCGCGATGGTTGGCGGGATCGATCACCCGTCCGTTTTTAATGAGCAGCTTCATCACCGCCTCCCATAAGAAGAAACATGAGGGCCATGCGCACGGCGACGCCGTTGTTGACCTGGTGGAGAACGACCGAATGGCGGCTTTCCAATACGTCGAGGGCGATTTCCACGCCGCGGTTGACGGGACCCGGGTGCATGATCAATACATCCTTTCTGGCTTTTTTCAGTTTGTCCTGTGTCAGGCAGAACAGGTTCGCGTATTCACGGATACTGGAAAACAGGTGCTGTTTCTGACGCTCCATCTGGATACGCAGCATCATGATGACGTCGGCGTCCTCCACAGCATCGGCGAGATTGTACGACACCCGCACGCCCAGCTTCTCGATACCCACCGGCATCATGGTGGGGGGTCCTACCAGCGTCACGTTCATGCCGCATTTATTCATGGCGTGGATGTTCGACCGCGCCACGCGGCTGTGCGCGATGTCACCGACGATGAGCACGTTCAACCCGTCCAGTTTCTTCACCCGCTGGCGGATCGTGAGCAGGTCCAAAAGAGCCTGTGACGGATGCTCGTGCTGACCGTCGCCGGCGTTGATGACGGGTGTCTTGATGTGCGACGCGATCATGTGCGGCACGCCCGACTCCGAATGGCGCACCACCAGAAGGTCCGGGCTCATCGCTTCCAGATTGTAGGCTGTGTCGAGCAGACTTTCGCCTTTCACCGTACTGCTGGTGGAGCCGGAGATGTTGATGACGTCGGCGCTCATGCGCTTGCCTGCTATTTCAAACGATGTTCGGGTGCGCGTGCTGGGCTCGAAAAACAGGTTGATGACGGTGCGGCCGCGCAGGGTGGGGACCTTTTTGATCGGGCGCGTCGAGACTTCGCGGAACGATTCCGCCGTATCGAGGATCAGGTGTATGTCCTCCTGTGTCAGCGATTCGGTTCCCAGAATGTCCCTGCAACTCAATCCCGTCATCGCATCATTCCTTGTTCTGGACCACGACGCGGTCTTTGCCGTCGATTTCCTTCAGTTCCACCTGCACCCGCATTTCGCGCGAAGTGGGAATGTTCTTGCCGACGAAATCGGGGCGGAACGGCAGTTCGCGGTGACCGCGGTCGATCAGCACCGCCAGTTGCACCATCGCCGGGCGCCCGAAATCCATGATGCCGTCGATTGCGGCGCGGATGGTGCGCCCCGTAAACAAAACATCGTCGCACAATACGATTTTGCGACCCTCGAGCGAAAAGTCGATGGCGGTCTTTTTCAATTCCGGTTTTTGTTTGGCGGCGCCAATGTCATCCCGGTAAAGCGTGATGTCCAGAATGCCCAGGTCCAGTTTTGCCTTTTCGATTTCCTGGATTTTGGCCTGAAGGCGCTCGGCAAAGGTCACGCCCCGGGTGCGGATACCTACCAGCGCGAGGTTATCGAGGCCTTTGTTCTTTTCCAGGATTTCGTGGGCGATGCGGGTAATGGCGCGCTGGATGTCGTCGGAGTTGAGGACCGTGGATGTCATCAATCCGCCTTTGCCGGTTGCCGGCAAAAAAAATCCCCCGCGGGTGCATACACCCTTGGAGGAGTCATCGCATGTGAAGATACTTGTGCTCTCATTCTGGATCCCTTGACAATCTCACAGGACTGCCTTAAAGAGGTCTATATGTTGTCTGACTATATCCGTTGACCGGAAGCAAGTCAAGCGGATTTGCTTTGAGAGTTTAAAAGAAAGGGCGCCGCCTTGGTACGCATCACTAAAGTTTATACGAAACAGGGAGACAAGGGAGAAACCTCGCTCGTCGGCGGGGTGCGCGTGCCGAAGGACCATCCCCGCGTACAGGCCTACGGGACGGTGGACGAGCTCAACAGCCTGGTGGGTCTGGTACGAAGCACGCTGGATCAAATTCCCGCGGAACAGGAACGCGAGCGGGTGGACCAGACGCTGGCCGCCATCCAGCAATGGCTGTTCGACCTGGGAAGTGAACTGGCCACCGATCCGAAGACAGGACGGGAAATGAAAATCGGGGTCAAGGCAGAGCAGGTGGCGTGGATGGAATCCTGGATGGACACGATGAACCGCGACCTCGAGCCGCTCAAAAGCTTCACCCTGCCCGGAGGGCGCCTGCCCCTGGCGTTTCTGCATCAATGCCGAACCGTGTGCCGCAGATCCGAGCGGGAAATCATCGCCCTCGGCCGCAAGGAGGAAATCGGCTCGCAGGTGGGACCCTTCATCAATCGTCTGTCCGATGCGTTTTATGTGCTGGGCCGCTGGCTGGCGAAAGTCAGCGGCGACGATGAGATTCTGTGGAAACCGGGAGGGGGAACGCCGCCCGAATGGAAATGAATCCGTTTATTTGGCGCGGTTGCCCTTCCAGGTGAGGGTCACGTCGCCTTTGCGCACCTTCACCTGGCAACCCAGGCGCATGCCGCCCTCCAAATCCTCTTCATACAAATAGTCCTTTTCCTCCTCGGTGATCTTCGACAGGTTTTCCCGTCCTTCGACCACCGTCAACTCGCACACCCCGCAGGTGCCTTCGGTGCAGCCAAAGGACAGGGAGACCTCCACTTCCTCACATATATCGATCAAAGACATGCCGTCCTCGCATTCGTGCGTGACGTTGTCCGGTTGAAATACCACTTTTGCCATACAAACACTCCCTGACCAGATTGAATCCGAATGAGATAAAGAGAAATAGGGAACACCGCGGAAGGCGGCACCGCTAAACTAAATTATTTTTTATTATTAATACTATAGGCCAACTTCTTTCATTTTTTGGACAAGCTTTTTTTGTTCCTCGGTGAGCTCCTTGGGCAGGGCTACTTTGATTTTAACCAGCTGGTCGCCACGCTTGCCATTGGCCCGGACTCCAAGTTCTTTCAGCCGCAATTTGGAATTGGGCTGGGTGCCTGCGGGCACTTTCACCTGCTTGGTGCCTTCCAGTGTGGGGACTTCGATGGTGGTGCCCAGAAGGGCGTCGCTCAGATCGATCGTCTGCTCGACGAGGATATTGTCGCCCTCCCGCGTGAACAGGGGATGGGGCTGGACATGAACGCGGAAATAGAGATCGCCGGGGGGACCACCGTTCATCCCGGGATGGCCCTTGCCGCTCAGGCGCAGCTTTTTGCCCTCGGAGATGCCCGCTGGAATCTTGAGGTTGGTGTCCTCGCGGCCGGTCGGCCGGTCCACGGAGAATCGCTTTTCCGCCCCCAGCGCGGCTTCCTCGAAGCTGATGGTGATGTCGCTCAGCATGTCCGCGCCCTTGTTGCGTCGAGGGTGACGCCCCATGCCCGGACCGAACGGGTCGGGGTAACCTCCGCCCTGACCGCCGAAGAACTGGCCGAAACCGCCGCCATATCCCGGTCCCCCGCCAAAGCCGAAATTGCGCAGGATCTCGTCCAAGTCGAAATCGCGGAATATGTCCTCCTGCGAATAGCGCTGGCGGAAACCTTCCGCGCCATAGGCGTCGTACTTCTTGCGCTTGTCCTTGTCGCTCAGAACGGCGTAGGCCTCGCTGATTTCCTTGAAACGGTTTTCAGCCTCCGCATCATTCTTGTTGCGGTCGGGGTGGTATTTCAGGGCAAGCTTCCGATACGCCTTTTTGATGTCGTCCTGGGAGGCGCCGCGTTCCACGCCCAATATGTTGTAGTAGCTTTTCATGTAGCTAAGTGCTTGATTTATATGTGGTTCTAATCTAAACTGGCTGTTATTGCCAATATTATACTCATTAATGTAATGAAACGCCTTTTTAAAATAGCAATGCTGGTATCGGTTTTTTTATCGGGGCTTGCACGCATCTTGCTCCAACCGCACCGCCCGAAGAGGCTGTGGTGCCTCCTCCACCTCCTATTGATCCGGCCGAAATGCACATCTGGACTCCGCCCAGCGAGGAAGAACTGGCCGCCCGTCACCGACGTCAGCAGGTGCTGGATGCCATGAGTTCCGATCTGGAAAAGCTGTTCATGGGATACGCCCACACGCTGGGCGAGGAAATCATTCTGGAAAATCTGGTTTCCTTCCAGACCCCGCAGTATCACCAGTGGACCATACGGTACAGCGAGGATTTGGATAGCATCGACGCCATACACCAGGCCAACGTGGATGAACTGCAGAAATCCGGGGAGGCGGTGTCCCTGCTGGAGGAGCAGTTGGAAGCCATTCACAAAGCCCGCGAGGCACGCCGGTTCCGTCCGGATGAGTACCAGATGGCCATCCGGCTGTTCCGCGACGCGCGCTACGCGGAAAGCATCGCCATGTTCAACCGGGTGCTGGCCACCGAGTTTCCACCCAACCTGCACGACAACATCCTGTTCGGGCTGGGTTCCAACTACTACCGCCTGCGTGAATACGAAAAGGCCAAATCCTATTTCGATCCCATCATCGAAGATCATGCCTCCACCGACAAATGGCTGGTGGCCCACGCCATGCTCGGCATGATATACAATCTGGAAGGACAGAAAAGCCGCGCGCTGTGGATATTGCAGAAAGCGCTGGATGAAAAACCCACAGGCGAACTGCTTTCCATCCTGCAAAATCTCGTGCTCATCACCCAGGGAAAGAAACCCGATGTCGCAAGTTAATCAACCCGCGCCCCAACTCGACGTTGCCGAGTGGGTGCAGGGCGAAGCCTCCAATATCGACCGCGAACGCGGCAACGTGATCCTCGTCATGGTGTTCCAGGTCAACTGCCCCGGCTGTTTCGTCGGTGGATTTCCAGAAGTCCTCGCGGTGCACCAGAAGTTTCAGGGACAGCCGTTGAAGATCTGGGGACTGGCCACGGCGTTCGAGGACTATCGATTCAATAGCCTCGAAAACCTGAAAAAACTCGCGCACACAGGCGAGGTGGTGGGCGAGACTCTCGCGTACCTGCAGAACAGCGGCATGCTGCAGAACGGCCGGCTGACTTTTTCCATTCCTTTTCCGCTGGCTTGGGACCGATTGGTGAAACGGGAGGGCGGGGCGACGCCGGAGGAAATCGAGGCCTTCCTCGCGCGCGACTTCCCCGGTTACGAAAACATGCCGGGTCACACTCTGAACGCGGTCAAAACCCAGATCAAACAATACCTGCAAAGCAAAAAATACGACGCCAGTACCTTCGACCGGTACGGACTCCGCGGCACGCCGTCCACGATCCTGATTGACAAACAGGGCATTCTGAGGCACAAACTGTTTGGGTCGGGCCTGAAACTGGATGGCTACGTCGAGCAGTTGCTGAACGAATAACCGGGAGGCGCGGGTGCTCACCTACGAAAAGTTCGTTAACATCATCGATGCGCTCGAAGACGCGCGCGTGCTCCTGGCGGCGCTCGAATTCGATGTGTTCACCATCCTCGACAAAAAGGAGATGACGGTCCGACAAATCGCCCGCAAGGCGGAGGCGCAGGACGAAGGCATGTCCGCACTCCTGCACGCGCTGGTGGCGCTGGGCGCGCTTAAGAAAACCAAAAACGGCAAATTCGCCAACACGCCGGAGATGTATAAGCACTTCTGCCGTTCCAGCCCCGACTACAAAAAGGGCACCGCTCATCTGAAGATGGAGAAAAACGATGAGTGGAACCAGTTGATCCAAACCATCCGTAAAGGACGCGACCTGACGGCGTTCGAGGACGGCGACGACCCGGAGTTCCGCCACTGCTTCTCCTACGCCATGCACGAGCGGAGCGAACCCTACGCTTCCAGAATCGCCGCACTCTTGGCGAAGAAAAAATCCATCGGCAAGTTTCTCGACCTGGGCGGCGGACCCGGTTCCTACTGTGCGGCGGTCCTGCGTCAGGACAAAAAGGCGGAAGCGACGCTACTCGACCGCGACGCCGCCTGCAACGTGGCGCGGGCGCTGTTCGGCAAAGAAAAATTTTTCAGCCGGTTCACCATGAAGCCCGGCGACCTGTTCGAAACGGACTACGGCAACGGATTCGACACCGTGCTGTTCTCCAACATCCTGCACATCTACAACCCCGCCGAAAACCGCAAGCTTCTCAAAAAAATCCACAAGGCGCTCAAACCCGGCGGCAGGCTGGCGGTGGTGGACTTCTTTCTCAACGAAGACCGCACCGCGCCGTACGAGGCGGCGATGTTTTCCCTCACCATGCTGTTGTTCACCGAAACGGGCAAGACCTACACGTTTTCGGAAACCGAGCATCTGCTCACCAAAGCCGGATTCCACAAGTTCCAGACCCACAAGCTGGACGAAGGCTCGCACGTCATCGTCGCTACTCGGAAATAACATTCCGTTCTTCTTCTAATTTTTCAAAATAAAATCCAAGGTCATCGTCCAAGGGAAGCCTGATTTTTCCAAATATTGTTTTTTCTACATGTGCGGGCCAAATCCAGCGCTCTTTACTTCCCTCAAAATATTTTCCATCCCATTTATGACTGAAATTCATAAAGCTGATCAGGGGTTGGCCCTGAAAGTATTCAAACTCCCAAATATTCATTTCCCTGAAATCTTCATTTGAGTTTTTGTAGGTGTGTGTATAAGTTCCATCTTTATTCAGGGCGATTGTATCTATTGCCTTCCCGTGATTGGCTTTATAGACACCTATGACATCATGCCTTTGAATGGAACTTGAATTTTCACAAGCGCAGAGAAGAATAACCAAAAATATGATTGGTGGTTTTAGGTGTTTGATCATTTGAATGATTTTGTCAAAAAATCAAAGCAATACTTTGAGTTGAGGGCACTCTAATAATTCTAGTGAGAATCCTAAAATATCCAAAATTTAAATCCTGCGAGGCTCCGCACCAATCTTCACCGCCGAGAAGTAATAGAGCTCCCAGTGGGTGTACACACCCTGCGGGGTGGAGAAGTTGCGGTCGTGGGTCTCGATCAGGCGGCGCAGTTCGCCCGTCTTCATCATGCGTAGCGGCGCGGCGCCGATCTGTTGCAGGTTGCGGATGAGGTGGCGCGTGCCGGGAAAGAAAATCTCGCGGCTTTCACGCTCGGCCGCCAGCCACTGAAACCCGCATTGGGTGAGCAGGCTTTTCCATTTGTCCAGCGACAGGAGGTGCGTCGGACCCTCCAGCCCGCCGGAGTCGCGGAACTCCTGCAACGTTTCCGGACCGAATGTGCTGAACACAATCTGCCCGCCCTCGGGCAGACTGCGGTGCAGGGTCTCCATGGTGGTCTCCGGATTTTGGAACCACTGAAACACCGCGTTGGCGGCGATCAACCCGGCTGGCGGAAACTCGATCCGCTCCGCATTGCCCTCCAGGAACCGCGTTCCCTCGGGCAGGTCGAGGTGGTCTTTCAGGTACTCGATCATCGCCGGGGCGATGTCGTTCAGGATCAGTTTCTCCGCGCCGCGCGCCAGCAGGTGCCGGGTGAACAGTCCCGTGCCGCAACCCAGCTCCAGCACCGTCGCGGGCAGGGCGGGCGACAACAGCGCCGCCAGCCGCTCGGCCATGGTCTTCTGCAACTGCGCGTTTTTGTCGTAGGTGCGGACGTGTTTGGAAAAGCTCTGGATCAGGCTCGACTCGAACTCGTCTTCACCGCGACCGCGGCTGGTTTTGTGATTCGCGTTCATAGAATGGATTGTACTTTCTAACGGCAGAGGGAAGAAGGGTTAAATGCGTTTGCCGGATGAGGCGGCCAAACGCTCCTGAACTGCGGCAAGCTGGAATATGGTTTGCAGGAGCGGTTCGGGGTGGTGGCCGCAATCGTGGACCACTTCCAGCGACGGCACGAGCGGTTGCAGGGCGGTGGCGTCGGTGAACGGATCGCGGTCACCCAGCACCGCATGGAACCCCGCTGTGGCATCGGGCGAAACCGTGACGTCGCGTAGAAACTGGAGACCGCGTAACAGCGTGTCCCGCTCCGGGATGTCATTTTTCGCTTCCGGCGGCAGAACGATGTCGCCCAGCGCCATGAAGTCGCCCAGCACCGTCGGCAGGTCCGGCGTGCGCTCCACCGTCCGTAAAAAGAACTCCAGTTGCGCCGACGGGATTTTCCCGCTCAGCCCCGCCTCCTGCTTGAACGCGAGGATCGGAGCCATGAGGATTTTGACCGCCGCCTCCGGCAGGTGCTCGCGGTGATGCAGGAGCCACAGACTGCCGAGCGAATACCCGATGACGATGTCCGGGGCGGGGGTCTGCAAAATCCGTTTCGCTTCCTCCGCATCGAACGGGTCCCGCGGGTACACGCCGTGTACCGTGGCTTCCGGGCAGAACGGTTGCGCCAGTTCTTTGAGCCAGTCTTCCGGGATGGCCCAGCCGCAAATGAGGGTGATGGTCAAACCGTTCGGCATGCGTTTAACAACTCCAAAAGTTCGTGCAGGTGGTCTTGCGTGATGCCGCTGTGAAACGACAGGCGCAGGCGCGATGAGTTCGGCGGCACCGTCGGCGGACGCACCGCCCCCGCCAGCAGGCCTTTCTCCAGCAGACGGTCGCGCAGGGCCAGCGCGCGGTCAGGGTCGCCCACGATCACCGGCACGATCTGCGAGTCGAACGCGTTCGTCGTCCATCCGCCCTTGACCAGTTCGTCGCGGAACCACGCGGCGTTTTTGCGCAGACGCTGCCGCTCGGTGTGCAGGGACTGCACCCTGCCGATGGCCGCGGACGCGGCTCCGGCACAGGCCGGGGCGAGGTAAGTGGAGTAAATGAGCTCGCCCGCGTGGTTGACGAGGTGATCGATCACCGTCTGCGATGCGGTCAGCACGTACGCGCCCATGCTGGCCAGCGCCTTGCCCAGCGTGCCGACCAGGATGTCCACATGATCCAGCACGCCCGTCTCCTCGGCCAGCCCACCGCCAGTGGGACCGAACACCCCGGTGCCGTGGGCCTCGTCCAGCACCAGCACGAAGCCAAAACGCTGTTTCAATTCCACGAGGGCTTTCAGGTCCGGGTAATCGCCGTCCATGCTGAACACGCTTTCAGTGACGACGAACACAGTTTCGTACGCACTTTTATTTTTTCCAGCAGTTCTTCCAGGTGACCCAAGTCAAGGTGCGAGTAACGTTTGTAGTCGGCCTTGCCTTGCAGGATGGCCTGAATGACCGAGTGGTGGATGAGTTTGTCCACCAGCACGAGGTCTTTTGGCCCCGGCAGGTGTTTGAGCACCGCCTGGTTGGCCATGAATCCTGTGTTGAACACCAGGCCCGCCGGTTTGCGTTTCCATTGCAGTAACGCGTCGAGGAGTTGCTCGTGGCAGGGCAGGTAGCCGTAGAGCAGGGGAGAGGCACCGCTTCCGGCTCCGTATCGTTCCAGCGCTTGGCGCGCCCCGGCTACGACGCCCGGGTCGGTGCGCAGTTGCAGGTAGTCGTTGCTCGACAGGTTCAGGCGGCAGGACCCGGCCACCTTCAGCGTGCGCAGAAGGTTGTCTTTGCGGCGTTGTTCAAGTTCTTTTTGCAGGCGACGTTCCAGGGGCGAGTCCAAGGATTTTTCCACTCCCAAGGCTTTTGAAAACAAAAATTATGGTATAAAAGCCTCTTCAAGTCAAAAGCCACTCCAACTTATATTTCGAGTCATGGCGGAGATAAAAGATACGGGAAAAGTCTGGATCAAGGGCCGCGTCAGCACGGCGTTCGCCATCAAGGTGGACGACACGGTGTTCGTGCCGGGGCAGGAAGAAGGGCAGGACATCGAGTACTGGCTGGAAGACGGCGCGCTGTGCGTCGATCTGCACGATGCCAAAAACGAGACGCGCATCGCGCGGCGGTTTCCATTGAACCTCAAGCCGGAGACGATGGCGTCCCTGTTCAACGGCTTCACCCGCACCAAGCACTGCGATACCAAGGTGGTGATGCCCACCGACGACGGCGTGCTGGAAACGACGGTGCAGGGAGACGCGTACCGGGAGGCGAACGCCGGTTCGCTGGATGCGCACGCCTTCTGGCAGAGCGCCGCACCGAAGTGAAGTTTATTTGCCTTTAGAGTTTGGACTTCTCACCAGGCGGGTGGTGTACTCGTCGCGGTTCAACTTGTCCACGAACTCGGCGGTGCCGTCCTGCAAATTCACCGCACAGGCCTGACCTTCCTCATTGGCTTCAGAAGTCCAGATGACGCGGCCGCATTTGGGCACGAACGCCGGGTGGATGTGGATGGTCTCTCCCTCCCAGTCCACGAGCGACAGGTCTTCATTGTACAGGCTGAGCGCCTCCTCTTTGGTAGGCAGGCGCCAGTCGGCGTGACCGCCGGCATAGACGTTGCGCATGGTCTGAATGTAGTAGTTGGCCTCGTCCCAGGTCACCCACTTGCCCAGGTCACCACGGGCGTCCTTGGGCAGCCATTCCAGGTTCATTTTCTTATCAACGATCACCCCGCGCGGAGTGTCTTCGTACAAATCCTTTGCATCCATAATCTGTATCCATTCCAGTTCGATTCAAATGCGTGCAATTATAATGCACCTTCACAAAGACTCAATCGATTTTAAAAATGCCGCGTGCAAACGTGCTGTAATCGGACCCCGCCGGCCATTCCCGATGACCGTATCATCTACGCGAGTGACCGGCAGCAATTCGATTCCCGTATTGGTGAGGAAGACTTCATCGGCCTGGTGCAGGTCGGCCGCCTGAAGCGTTTCCTCACACGCGGCGACAACCGGTTGTTGTGCCAGTTCCAGCACCACCTTGCGTGTGATGCCCGCCAGTACCGATTCCCCGACGGGTGGGGTTTTCAGCACGCCGCCCCGGACAATAAACACATTGCTGGTCGAAGCGTCGCACACTTCCCCTCGGTGGTTGAGCAGGATGGCGTCCCAGTGACCCGCCTCGAGCGCCATATGCCTGGCAAGTATGTATGGCAGAAAGTTTCCCGACTTCGCCTGCCGGGTTACTCCCGGGAGGCGTGGGGCGCTGTCGGAAACAAGAAGTATCGACACACCCTCGCGGTACCGGGAGTCCGGCAGAGGCTCTACCGGGCGGGCGGTGATGACGAGCGTTGGCGGGGCGTCCGGCACGATGTCGAAACCGGTACTCTCGCCCCGGCTCAGGGTGAGGCGCAGGATGGCGTCGTAGAGTTCATTGCGTTGAAGAACCTCGTACAGCAGGCTTTCCAGCTTGTCCGCCGCTTTCGGCACGGTGAGGTGAATTTGTCCGGCGGACTGGTGCAGTCGGTCCAGATGATCGGCGAGGCGGAAGATGCGTCCCCGGTAAGCGCGCAGGGTTTCGAACACGACGTCGCCATAGAGGAACCCCCGGTCGAACACCGACACGCGCGCTTCTTCCTGGGGCACGAAACGGCCGTTGATATACACCACCGGCGTCATCCCACCGGCTCCCCGCTCAATGCCTGGATCATCGCCGCCGCCTTGTCCAGTGTCTCCTGCCATTCTTTCTCCGGAATGGAGTCGGCGACGATTCCCGCCCCGACATGAAAATGCGCCCGTCCGCTTTGAACCAGGATGGTGCGGATGATGATGTTGAGATCGAGGTGGCGGTCGAACCCGATGTAGCCGAACGAACCGCTGTAGGGGCCGCGCAGGGAAGGCTCCAACTCGTCGATGATTTCCATGCACCGGATCTTGGGACAGCCGGTGATGGTGCCGCCGGGAAACACGGCGGCAAGGATGTCGACCACATCCACGCCGGGTTTGAGACGTCCCTCGATGTTGGAGACGATGTGGCAGACGTGCGAGTACTGTTCGAGGAACATGAGGTCGGTCACATGGACACTGCCGTGCTCGCAGATGCGACCGAGGTCATTGCGTTCCAGGTCGACCAGCATCAAATGCTCGGCTTTTTCCTTTTCGTTGAGCAGGAGTTCGGCAGACAGGCGCACGTCTTCCTCTTCGCTTTTGCCGCGGGGACGCGTGCCGGCGATGGGCCGCGTCTCGACCCGGTCCCGCACCACCTTTACCAGCCGTTCGGGAGATGAACTTGCCAGCACCAGTCCGTCGAACTTCAGATAGCCGGAAAACGGGGACGGGTTCACTTTGCGCAGGCGCTGGTACAATGGAAACGGATCGCTCTCATACTTTACGGATAACCGTTGCGCCAGGTTGGCCTGGTAGATGTCACCTTCCTCGATGTACGTTTTGGCCCGTTCCACCATGCGTTCGTACTCTTCCTGCGTGATGTTGGATTCCAGAGATGCGGAGTGCAGGGAAGGGGCAGGCATGATTTCGTTTTGTGCGGAATTTGAAACTTCCTCAATGAAGCGATCCATCTCCCGCCACCCGGATTCCAGTTCTTCCTTGACCTGCGAATGAATCGATTCGGGATCGTTCTCTATTTTCAATGCGACGATGTATTTTAGGATCGCCTGCCGGTGGTCGTACACCCACAGGCTTTCCACCTGGAAGAAAAACAGAAGAGGCAGGTCGAGTCCGTCCTTGACCCGCGGTTCAATATTTTCGAACCAGTGAGCCATCTCGTAGCTGAGGCAACCCACCCATCCACCCCAGAAATGATCGACGTGGTCGATCGCATCCAGACCCGGCTCGAAGTTCAACCGTTTGAGCGCGTCCGAGGCCGGGAGAGAAACCGTTTCCCGGTCCCCGTTGTTGTGAATCTGGAACTGGTTGTTGCGCAGGGAGATGGCTTTTTCATTGGCTCGGCCAAAAAACGAATAGCGCGCCGTCTCGTCGGGTCCCTTGCCGCTTTCGAAAAGGAAGGACCGCTCGGCTTCACCGTACAACCGGTGATATGCCTCGGCAGGGTTGAATGAATCAACACTCCGCTCTCCGACCACGGGCACGCGCGGGCAAGTGGCGGCGAGTTCAATAAAACGCGATCTATCGGGGCAGACTTTCATGGCTTCAGATGCAGGTGATTGTTGGAGTCGATTATATCAGGATGGGACCGATTTGCTCACTCGTAGCGGAGGGCATCGATGGGGTTCAGGTTTGCGGCTTTGTTGGCAGGGTACAAACCGAAGAACACACCTACGATCACGGAGAACCCAAACGCCAGAAGGATAGAGGGAACGGAGACGATCATATCCCACCCCCCCAGCTTCGACACGCCCATGGAAACACCGGCTCCCATCAGGATGCCGATGAATCCGCCAAGGAAGCTGATGAATATGGATTCAATCAAAAACTGCTGGCGGATCTCCCGCTTTTTTGCGCCGATGGCGATGCGGATGCCGATTTCCCGCGTGCGTTCGGTGACCGACACCAGCATGATGTTCATGATGCCGATTCCGCCCACCATGAGCGAAATGAATGCAATGCCGCCCAGTAGATATTGAAAAGTTTTGGCCGCATTGCCCCAGCTGTTCAGCCATTCCGCCGAATTCTGCACGTGGAAATCATTGTCCTGTCCTTCCCGGATATTGTGCCGCCGCTTGAGAAGGGATTCGATATCCTGCTTGATGACATCAATGTCCTGAATACGCCTGGCCTGCACGTCGATCGATTGCAGGTAGTTGATGCCGAAAAGGCGTTTCTGCGCGGTGGTGACGGGAATGAAAATCTGGTCGTCCGGATCGAACCAGGACAGCGCCCCCTTGGCAACCATCGTCCCGATAATGAGAAAATTCTGCCCGTCCACTTTGAGCGTCTTGCCGATAGGATCGACATTGTCGAACAGATTTTTGGTGACCGTGGCTCCCAATACGGCGACACGGCGGGCGGTGCGCACCTCCGTGTCCGCAAAGTAGCGCCCTTTATCCAACTGGAAATTGGACATCCAGTAATAATCTTCTTCCGTTCCGCGCACGGTGGCATTGCGGTTCTTGTTACCGAATTTCAATTGCGCACTCTGGTACACCTCCGCCGAGACGCCGGTGATGCGGTCGATATGCTCACGGATGGCACGGGCGTCTTCGAGCACAAGCGTTTCCACCTTGCCGCTCCGTACATGGCGGCGGCTTTTCTGGCCGGGTTTTACGGAAATGATGTTGGTCCCGAACTTGGCGATGGTTTCCAGCGTCTGTTTACGCGCCCCTTCACCCAGCGAGATCATGGAAATCACCGAACCGACGCCGATGATGATGCCGAGCGCAGTCAAAAACGTACGCAGTTTGTTGGCCACCAGGCTGCGAAGCGCCATCCGAATAAGGTCAAATATCAGCATGGGCTTCTTCCTTCATCAAAACACGCGGCGCCGATCCGCTATCCTTAACCAATTTTCCGTCCTGCATCTGAAAGATTCTTCTGGAGTAGGCGGCAATATCCTGTTCGTGCGTGACAAGGATGATGGTGACGCCTTCCTCATTCAGCCGGGTGAACAGTTTCATGATATCCGCACTCGTTTTGGAATCCAGGTTGCCGGTCGGTTCGTCCGCCAGAATGATGCGCGGATTGATCACCAGCGCCCGGGCGATGGCGGCGCGCTGTTTTTCACCGCCGGACAGCTCATTCGGCTTGTGTTTGGCGCGGTGGCCGAGTCCCACCCTCTGTAACGCGTCCATTGCCTTTTTGGCGGGCTCCTTCACCCGTCCGTACAACAGGGGCAACTCCACGTTTTCCAGCGCCGTGGCGCGGGGAAGCAGGTTGAAACTCTGGAAGACAAAACCGATTTTTTTGTTTCGCACTTCGGCCAACTCGTCCGCAGACTGGTTCTGCACGTCAATGCCGTCCAGCCGGTAGGTGCCGGAAGAGGGGAGATCCAGGCATCCGAGCAGGTTCATCAGGGTCGATTTGCCGCTTCCCGACGGCCCCATGATGGAGGCGAACTCCGACGCCTCCATGGAAAAACTGACGTCACGCAGGGCGAACACTTTTTCGGCGCCAAGGTCGTAGGTTTTGGATAGTTTTTGAATTTCGATGAGAGCCACGGTCAACGCCGGAGAATGAACAGCATCTTGCGGATGGTGGACATGCTGTCTTCATCCGTTTTGAAGTGATCCTTGATTTCTTCCCAGTCCCCGATCAGCACTTCCATGTTTTCATTCACGCCATCCACCTGGATTTCAATCGGGTTCTTCACACCCAGTTCCACCGGCCGCGCCTGGGGTTGATTGTTCTCGAGTACGGCGACGAAGGTTGTTCCTTCCTCGCGGTGGATGGCTTCTCGGGGAAGAAAGGTGACATCCTCCAGCTCCCGGCTGATAATGTCCACGTTCGCCGTCATCATCGGTTTCAGAATATCACGGCCCTTGCCCTGGATTTCAATTTTGACTTTGAAGATGGTGATGCTGTCCTCGACCAGCCCCTTGGGGGCGATGCGGGTCACCACACCTTCAAACTCCTCGTTCGGGTAGGCGTCGGTTGTGATCTTCACCTTCTGCCCAACCTCCACCTTGCCGATGTCGGTTTCGTCCACGTCGGCCACGATGAACAGTTTGGACATATCGGCGATTTTAGCGAGCGCCGTACCGCCAGAGACGTTGGTGATGCCGGAGGCGATGATCTGGCCCTGTTCGACCAGTTTTTCAATCAACACGCCGGTGATGGGAGCGTAGATTTCCGTTTCGGCCAGGCGTTCCTTGGCCTCAGCCAGTTCCAGTTCGGCCCGTTTGACATCGGCTTTAGCCAGTTCGATGTCCTGCTTTTTTACCTCGATGTCATGCACGCTGTCCTCGGCCGCACGCAGGTTGGCCTTGGCCTGCTCCAGAAGTTCTTCCCGCACCTTGTAAGCGGTTTGTGCGGTATCTAGCGATTCGCGGGAAGTGAATTTTTTCTGAAACAGGTCTTCCTGCCGCCTCAGCTTGTCGCGCGCGTCCACCAGGTTGGCCCGGGCTTCCTCCACCTGGGATTTGGCCCCCTGCAGATCGGTTTCGTAACGCGTGATCTGGAGTTTGAGAGACGTTTTGGCTTTGTCGAGTTGTGCTTTCGCACTGGCGAGGTTCGCTTCGGCCCGCTTGACGTTGCGCACCTCGTCCGACTTGTCCAGTCTCAGCAGAAACTTGCCTTTCCGGATGGCATCACCCTCTTCGTAGGGAAAACTGAGCACTTCGCCGCTGGCTTTGGACTTGACCTCCACCTGGAAGTTGGGTTCGACGATACCCGTTGCGGAAATCTTTACCACCATGGTGCCGCGCTCGACCTTGGCCGTGCGGAAGGGATGTTTTTTGGGGCGTTCATTTTCTTTCCCATCGCTCTGGACCAGAAAGAACGCGCCGGCCGCAAGAACGACCACCCCTAATGCAATAAGGAGTTTTTTCATGGTTTCTGTTCTTCCGCCAGCTCGATCCTGTGATGATCCAGCGTGGAGGCAATGACCTTGCGGAAATTGATTCGCGATTTATTGAAATCGATGATGGCCAGGAGTTCCTTGCTTTGCTCTTCGGCCAGATCGGTTTGAAACTCCAGCACCTGAAAACTGGTGGACAGGCCAACTTCAAATTTTTTCAATTCGGCGTTCAATGTTTCTTCTGCAAGGTGCCGGGCCACTCGCGCCGCCTGTACCCGTTTGATGTCCGTTTCAAGCTGGCGGACCGCTTCCCGCACTTCAATAATGATGGTCTTTTCCAGGTCCTTGATATCCAGAAGGAGCTTGGCGACTTCCAGTTTGGCGGCCGTCAACTGACTCTCCGCCGCCCGGTTGCCGAGTGGATAACTGAACACCACTCCCGCCGTCCAACTGTCGAAATCCGTGGACAAAGCCCGTTCCATACCGCGCCCAAAGGTCCCCCCGAACTGGCTGATACGGGGAGCACCCCCAAGACCGACAGGCCGGGCGTCACCGGTGATGCCGTTGAGACCGTAGCTGGCCACCAGATCCAGAGTAGGGTAGGTCTGGTTTTCATTGAACTCTACCTGGATGTTACGTGTATCCAGTTCTTTTTTCTTGGACAGGTAATCCGGGCGTTGTCTCAGTGCCTGGCTGATCGCATGATTGAGGTCGATCTTTGCTTGAGGGTCGTACTGGGGCGCGTCGAGGGGCTGGATATTTTTCGTACCTTTTTCCGAGTCGAATGCGATATTCAGAATGTTTTTCAGATTGTCTTCATTATCCTTAATCAGTTTCTCCGCGTTGATGACGGCCTCTTCACGCGACGCCACCTCGGCCTGGGCCTGAAGTATTTCCAGGGGCGCCATGGTGCCCACCTCCACCTGGGCTTTGACACGCTGTTCAAGGTCACGGGCACGCTGGACGGATTGCTGCTTGACCTTCAAGTCCTCCTGGCTGAATACAAGGTCCCAGTAAACATTTTCCGCCGAAGTGAGGATGTCGATGACCTGGTTTTTGAAATCATATTGGGAGATGGAGAGATTGTTCCGCGCGATATAGATGTTACTTTTGTTCACATCCTGCCCAAAATTTTTGAGCAGGGGCTGGGTCAAATTGACCTCGAACCGGGTGGTGTACTGGGGGTTCAATCCGGCAAACAGCGAGTTCGTACCGTCGCGGATACCTTCATAAAAAAATTCGTACTCCGTGCCGAAAGTGAGTTTCTGATTGAGGCCGACTTTCCACCGTTGCTGATCGGTTTTCGAGATAGGCGGATTGGCAAATGCAGAGGCGATGGGAACCGTGTCGTCCTGGGCCCGCACTTCAGCATTGACGCTGGGGTCGAAAGTGGCTTCATTATTGATGATGTTCTGCCGCTGGATGCGGGAATTGTACTCTTGAACCGCTATGGCAACATTGTTTGTGAGGGTGGTTTGGATGACATCGGTCAGTGACAATTGCAGGACATTGCTCAGCACGATGTCCGGTTTCTTGGTCGCCGAATCTTCGGTCGCAGGTTGGGGGGAACCTTCGATGTTCCCACTGTCTCCGGCATTCGTCCCCTGAATTTCCTGCGTTTCCGAAAGATGGAGTCCTGCCTGCAGGCGAAACCGGTTCTCCGAGCCCAGCAGGCTGGATTCCGCCTGCACAATCGCCGGAAGAAAAATAAGAATTTGGATGGCCATCATCACTACTCGAACTGAGTACACACCCCTCATCAACATAAGCATAGCCCCTGAATTCTCCAATGGTTAAAGGGAAAAACGATTTTAATATAATAACTTACCGCATTAAAAGGGAAATTGGTCCGAGTTCCCACTTTCATGAAACTGCCGTCCTGATTTCCCGCCACGCGGTTCCGGCCGCGGGACGCCCCCAAACCGGTCATTTTTCAGGCCGTTGAAGGGCATTGCTTTCTGAAAAACACGATTCCAAATAATTCGGATCTGACGAGGGCCTTTATAGGACCTCCTGTAAAAATGAAAAATTTCTTGTAATTTTTACAGTAACTGTATAGTATAAATCACTATGCTTTCAGGCCGCCCGAATTGCCTGTCTTATTCAATTCTAAAATGTGACCAAACCCATGAATAATCCTGCCTCGGCTTCCCGTGTTACCGCCGCAGATATATTGAAAGTCATTCCAATAATTCGTAAAACCCTGTGGCTATGGCAGAAAAAGTACAACTTCTTTCCAGATCCCACCAAAGAAGCCCACCCGGGAGGCAAGGGCATTGTCGGGTACTATCCGGCATGGGTTAAAGACCGGTGCAAGCGGGTGTACGAGTTGCAGAAAAGCGGTTACACCATTGCCATGATCAAGGAAATCCTTAAAAAAGAGACCGAGGACAAGTCATCAAAAAAAATACTCGTTGTGGACGATGAGAAAAAATTCACAAGCCTCGTCAAAAAGTTTCTGGAAAAGGAAGGGTACCTGGTTGAAGTTGCGGGCAACGGTCTGGACGCAGGTCTGAAGGCTGCCGACTTTCTACCTTCCATCATTCTTCTGGATATCAATCTTCCGGGCCTCAATGGACTGGAAGTGTGCGTCAATCTCAAGAATAACCCGAAAACCAGTTTCATGACCATCATTGTGATCTCCGCAAGTCCACAATATACGGAAAAACAGGTTCAGGAGGCGGGCGGCGACCTGTTTATTAAAAAACCGGTGGACCTCGAGGATCTGCTCGAAAAATGCAATGCCATCCTATCTGATAACGTAGTTGCTGAATAGTTTTTCCCGGCAACCACCCCCGATTCCCTGAAAATCCATTTGAATTCGGTTTTTCTCAATTTACCTCTGTAAAATTAGGAAAATTTGGAATATGCTGACACAAATCAATTTTCTGACCTGAATCCATTTCGTCCATATGAATGACACCATGCAGTCAACCGATCCGAAAATAGGGGAGTTGGAAAGCATCGCTCGCGAACTGCGGCGCAAAAGTCTGGAGATCATCCATCGCGCCGGATCCGGTCACCCGGGAGGCAGTCTTTCCGGGGCGGACATCGCGGCGGCCCTGTTTTTCGACGTTATGCGTTTTGATCCGAAAAACCCCCGCGACCCGAAGCGCGACCGTTTTATCCTCAGCAAGGGGCATGCCACGGGCCTTCTTTATGCCACTTTGGCCCAGGCAGGGTTCATTGCCCAGGAGGAGCTGGTCGATTACCGCAAGATCAACAGCAAGCGTAACCTTTCCGGTCACCCGCACCCGAAAACACCGGGCGTGGAAATCGCCACGGGCAGCCTCGGACAGGGGCTGAGTGCGGGACACGGGATGGCCCTGGCGGCTCGCCTCGACAATCTCGACTACCGGGTTTATGTGCTGATGGGTGACGGCGAGTTGCAGGAAGGGCAGGTCTGGGAAGCGGCCATGTCCGCCGTCAAGTTCAAGACCAACAACCTCATCGCCATTGTTGATTACAACAAAGTGGCTCAGGACAACATCACCAAGGACCTGAAGGACCTGGAACCGATTGAGGACAAATGGGAGTCGTTTGGCTGGGATGTGCATCGCATCGACGGGCACGACATGACACAGGTGCACAAGGCGCTCAATTTGCCGCTCCATGCGGAAAAACCGCGGGTGATCATTGCCGATACGGTGAAGGGCAAAGGGGTCAGTTTTATGGAAGGCAAAACCGCCTGGCACGGCGTGGCGCCTTCGGATGAAGATTACGAAAAAGCCATGAAGGAGCTGGAATGATCGACGGAGCAACACGGGACGGCTACGGAGCCGCGTTGGTGGAATTCGGCAGCAACCCCAAAGTGGTCGTGCTGGATGCCGGCGTGAGTGACAGCACACGCAGTAAAAAGTTCGGTGACAAATACCCGGAACGGTTCTTCAATATGGGAATCAGCGAAGGAGACATGGTGTGTACGGCGGCGGGGCTCGCCACCACAGGAAAGGTGGCTTTTGCAACCGGATTCGCCTGCTTTCTGTTGGGTCGGACCATGGATCAGGTGCTGGTCAGCATCGCTTACTCCAATACCAATGTGAAACTCGTAGGGACTCATTCCGGACTCGCCGTAGGTGAAGACGGGCCGACCGCTCAGATGGTGGTGGACATTGCCTACACCCGTGCCATGCCCAACCTCACTGTCATCCAGCCGGCGGATTACCAGGAAGCCTTTGCGGCGACCAAGTTTCTGATCGACCATGAGGGCCCGGTTTACATGCGCCTCGGCCGCGCCAAGGTAAAAGGGATTTACGACGAGAATTTCCAGTTCCAGCTGGGCAAGGGTCATGTGGTGCAGGAAGGAAAGGATCTCGTGATTTTCGCCACTGGCGGCATGGTTGAGGAAAGCCTGTTCGCCATGGAACAGATGGAAAAGGAAGGACTGAAAGCCACGCTGGTCAATATTTCGACCATCAAACCCATCGACCAGGAATTGATCGTGGAACAGGCCAAAAAACATGGCCGCGTGATGACCGCTGAAGATCACAACCTTATCGGCGGTCTGGGTGACGCGGTGCTGGAAGTCCTGGCCGACCATGCCGTGCAGGTGCCGGTCAAACGGATCGGCGTGCGGGACCATTTTGCGGAAACTGGATCGAAGAAAGAGCTGTATGAAAAATACGGTCTCTCACACAACCACATCGCGAAGGCCGCCCTGGCTCTTTGCGATGCGCAGCCGGCCTGACGTTTCCACAACAGGCGGCACGAACCGCCATCAACTCCATCCCAATCATAACGAGAACAGGGCTCTCTGGGGACCCCCATTTTATCCTGATTTCAAGTTGACATAATATATGTTATGGGAACCTGAAATTAGGGTCGGGTTTGGCGGTTTAGCCCCCCTCTTTTTTAACTTATTTATTTTAATGGTTTATGGAGCTAATCTTTTACCAGGTCGATGTGTTTACCGATCAACCGCTGGCGGGAAACCCTCTTGCGGTTTTCGTTGATGCGGAAGGCATGGATGCCGACCAAATGCTGGCCGTCGCGCGGGAAATGAACCTGTCTGAAACAACATTTCTGTTTCCTCCCAGCCAGACCGACTGCGATTTTCAGGTCCGAATATTCACTCCCGGAAAAGAAATCCCTTTTGCCGGCCACCCCACACTGGGAACGGCTCACGTTCTATTCCAGCAGGGTTTATTGGGCTCAGACCGCGATGCATGCCGGTTTGAGATGGGTATCGGCCCGATTGACGTCGAGCGCGAAGGCAGCACCTTCATGATGGTTCAGCCTCAGCCGGAATTCCAGAGTCCGCGAACCGATCGCCAGGCCATCGCGCAGGCATTGGGTCTGGACGCAAAGGATCTTCATCCCAATCTTCCCGCACAGGTGGTTTCCACCGGCTTTCCGGCCCTGTTCGTTCCCCTAAAATCGTTGGATGCAACCGGCAGAACCGCCCTCAACCTCACACGCCTGCGTGATATTCTGGGGAAAGTCGACATGATTTACCCATTCTGTCTGGAAGCGGTGAACCCCGAAGCGCAGGTCCACACGCGCGGCTTCGCGCCGTTCATCGGCATCCCGGAAGACCCGGCGACGGGTAGCGTGGCCGGGGCAATGGGAGCTTACCTTGCGCATCACCACGTTCTGGACGCCACCCGCCTTTCGGATCTGACCCTCGAACAGGGGTTGGAAATAAATAGACCCTCGGAAATCAAGGTCTCTGTGGAAATGGCGGGGGGGAAGATTGGTTCTATCCGC
>NZ_HG422173.1:2250212-2275573 GCF_000341545.2 Nitrospina gracilis 3/211 | reverse complement strand
TGGTTCTATCCGCGTAGGCGGCAAAGCCAGGACCGTGGCCGAAGGACGCCTGTTCCTCTGAAAATAAAAAGACCCGGAAGCCGAAGCTTCCGGGCTTTTGGGAATCAAATGTAAATGTCAGGCACTTCTTTTGCCCTTCTGGGGTACTTCAGAAGCGTGTGTGTAGGCGCAACTGGAGCAGAAATGACCTTCCTCCCGGGAACACATGATACAGGCCACAATCTCCCCGTTTTCACGAACCAGCCCACCACAGTGGTTACAGCGTGGAGCCGATTTTTCCGCCTTCTTCTTTTTGGAATAGCGTCTGTCGTTGACCAGAAGCTTGCTGCGCGAAATATTCACAAACATAGCAAACCCCCCTTTTCGTTATGGGAGCCCCATTTGGGCTCTTTCCCGGTTTGATGTCGTACGCGCCAAAAAGTTTTAATTTTTTTTAAAAATTACACAAAGCTCCCTAACCTTAAATATCAATAGTTTGCTTGTAAATTGAAAAATAAAATGCTTTACAGGCGTGCCAATACCCCCTTATTAACGGTTTCGACCCGATCCGGCCCGAACAGGATCTCCACCAGTTTCATGGCAAACTCCATTGCGGTCCCAGGCGACCGGCTGGTGACCAGGTTGCCGTCCACCACCACCCTTTCGTCCGTATACTGAACGCCATTCAGGTTCTCCTGCACAGACGGATGTGAGGTGGCGCGGTGATTTTTCAACACTCCGGCGGTTTGCAGGACCATCGGGGCCGCACAGATGGCCGCCACGGTTTTGCTGTCTCTGTCCATGTTCTGGACGATGGCGATCACCATTTCATTGTTCTGCAGGTTGGTGGTTCCAGGCTGGCCACCGGGCAGGACGACCAGGTCGTAGTCATTGTGATCGATTTCGGACAAAAGAACGTCGGCCAGAACCCGCACCCCGCGGGAGCCCTCGATGGGTTCGGGCTGGGTTCCGGCGAGGTCCACCCGGGCGCCCGCCCTTCTTAAAATGTCCACCACTGTGATGGTCTCGATTTCCTCGAATCCGGGCGCCACCGCCACCATGACCTTTTTCATATTAAAACCTCCTGCCGGAACGGGCAGATTTAAAGCCTCATACTGCGTGAATATAAAGCGGCTTGAAAGCCTTGTCAAACCTATCCTTTTATTCGGGTTATGACTTTTCCTTACATTGTAGTCCCCTCGGGTGGGTGCTAGAATAAAAGCTTATGCGACCTAATTGCGGCTGGAGTGCCGATGCCCAAGTTGGATGAGGAAAAGGAGGCATTTTCCCTCCAGATCCAATCGATGTTCAACGCCATTGCTCCGCGGTATGATTTCCTGAACCGCGTGCTGAGTTGCGGCGTAGACCGATTTTGGCGGAAACGTGCGGTGAGCCGCCTGTTGATGAAACCCGGCGGTCGTTACCTGGATATTGCCTGCGGAACGGGAGATGTGGCGCTGGAATACTTTGAGCACCCGGCCGAATCGCCCCGCCAGGTGGTGGCCCTGGATTTCAGCGAAGCCATGCTGGCCCGGGCCGGGAGGAAATTTGAAGCCCGAAACCGGGCAAACGCCCTGCCCCGGGTTTGCGGGGCGGCGGAGGCCCTGCCGTTTCCCAACAATAGCTTCGACGGCATCAGCGTGGCTTTTGGTGTTCGCAATTTTGCCGATAGGGAACAGGGCCTGCGTGAGATGGCGCGGGTGCTGAGACCGGGAGGCCGGGCGGTGATACTCGAATTTTCTTTGCCACGCCAGCCCGTTTTGCGGGAACCGTACCGGGTCTATTTCGAGCGGGTCCTGCCGGAGGTCGGGCGCTGGGTTTCGGGGCATCCGGAAGCGTACACCTATTTACCTCAATCGGTCGGCGTCTTTCCGGAACGAGACGAGTTTGTGTTTTTAATGCACAGAGCCGGTTTTAACAAGGTGCGATTCCGGGATATGACTTTTGGCATCGTCACTTTGTATGTGGGAGTTCGGGGTGAATAAGGTCAAAGTTTTGCCGGAAAGGCCGCGCACATGAAAAAGTTCATCGTTTTCGGGGTGTGGATCGTGCTGATTTGCGTGACCCTTTACTGGGTGGTCGGCGCGCCTCCCGCGAAAGTGGAAAAACCCCTTGAGCTTCCCCTGGCCTCCACGGTGAACAATCCTTATTCGCACTTGGAAGGCTACGAAACACTGGTGCGCTTGCAGCACGCTTTCGTCACCAACGCACGTAAGATTAAACCCGCTGTGGTGAGCATCAACAACCTCACGGAAATTTCCAATCCCCACTCCCAGCGCGACCTCATGAGCGGCGAGCCCGGGACCTGGTTCAGCAATTTCCGGTACTGGTTGAAACGCACGTTCCGGAAACGCTACCAGATGGAGAGCTTGGGTTCAGGCCTTATTTTCGACGAAGCGGGATACATCGTGACCAACTACCACGTGGTGGAAAAGGCGAATCGCCTGCTGGTGAAATTTCTCGACAACCGGGAGTACACGGCCCAGGTGGTGGGTGTGGATCCAAAAACGGACCTTGCGGTCGTTAAGGTGTTTTCCCTGTCGCGCTTCCAGAAACCCGAGTTCGGCAGTTCTTCGAAGATTGAGGTGGGAGACTGGGTGATGGCGATTGGCAACCCTTACGGCCTGACGGGGACCATCACCGTTGGAGTGGTGAGCGGCAAGGGCCGGATCGACCTGGGGATTGCCACCTTTGAGAATTTCCTGCAAACCGACACCTCGATCAACCCGGGAAACAGCGGGGGTCCTTTGATCGACATGCAAGGCCGCGTCATCGGCATCAACACCGCCATAGCGGAACTGGGATCAGGTGTTGGCTTCGCCATCCCCATGGAAACCGTGGAGAAGGTGGCCCGGGACCTGATCGAAAACGGCGAGGTGGAACGGGGCTGGCTGGGCATCGGCATCCAGCACATGACACCGGACATGGCGGAATCGTTTCGCGTGCCGCGGGATCAAAACGGGGTGGTGGTGAACAGCATCGATGAAGGCGCTCCTGCAGACAAGGCCGGCCTGCGGCAGGGAGACATCATCATCGCCTACGACGGCAAGGACATCGCGCATCCGCAGCACTTGCAGAACTACGTGGCTGACACCAAAGTCGGGGAAACGGTGAAGATCAAAATCCTGCGGGATGGCTTGGAGCAGACGCTGGAAGTCAAAATCGGCAAGTACTTTTCCTGACTCTCAGGCCCCCACCACCTCATAACCCACGTCGGTAATTTTCGATTTAATGTCAGCAAGGGCGGTCTGATTTTCGTCAAAGTCCACGGTAACCCGCTTCTTTTCCAAATCCACATCCACCTTGCTTACCCCGGGAATCGAGCTGACAGCCTTGCTTACGGTTTCCACACAATGACCGCAGGTCATACCATCCACATTCAACGTTTCATGTGCCATATTCACTCTCCGTGGAACCAGGTTCGCCGCGCATCGGATTATCGGCGAAACAGGATAAAAGCGTAATGATTCCCGCCAGGAAAAGCTTTATTCTTTGCCCATACAGGAACAGGTTAAAACACACCGATTTATTCAATTATATTACGTTTGCTTTTCCGCATTCAATTTCGCAACCCCCTATAAATATTTGGTCCCCGTGCCTTGTGGAATGAAACCGGTTGAACTTTTCTATTGTGAAAAGAGCCTCTCCATACTCAAGAAATTCCTTCAAATTCCGTAATATAAAGTAGGCCGTCGGGAAGACGGTTCAATTCCAATGATTGAGCCATTGACATCAAGGAGGATGAAAAAATGGTGCCCGCAAAACTCCGAAAAAAGGAGAAAGCGTTTGCCCTCCAGGCCCCCGGTTTGCCCCGGGCTAAAGCGGGTTTTTCTCCTCGCACGTCATTGCAGGGCGTGATTTTTTACCCTCTCAATCCGGAAATACAGGTACACCGTTCAACGCAAATAATGCATCGACGGACAGGATAACCGAGTGGTTTCAAATTAAACCCAATGCGGTTGAAAGAAACAAACATGATTCAACATGCAATGCTGAGGCGACAACCATGAGCAAAAAAGCGGACAATGGAAAAAGGAGAAAGGGCTCGGAAATCCGGCATGAAATTGTGGAGTATTTCCGCACAGGTTTGAAGACAGGTACTTACCAGGTGCGTGCGAGGGAGTTGGCTGACAAGATGGTCCAGAAGATACGGGATGGGCGTAATCCCTGGATGAACTGAGTTGGAATCAGACCGTTTTCACTTCCTGCAGTTCCGGATAAAATTCGGATTCCTTCAATTTTGTCTCCCACCTCTTTCCAAGCTGGTTGGACCGGAAATCCACTTTCTTCAGGTGGACCAGGTTTTCCACTCCCGCCATCATTTCCAAACCCAGCCTTGTGATACCGTTGCTTCTCAAATCCAGCTCACAAAGTTTTTTAATGACTGGTGAGCGGACAATGGCTCCCAGCCCTTCATTTCCCAAATGATTCTGACGAAGGTCAAGCACTTCCAACTCCTTCAGGTCGGGGTACATGCTGAGGTAAGCCGCTTCCGCTGGTGTGATTTCCATGTTCACCATGCGCAAGACCTTGGGGTTGGCTGTGATTCGAGACTTGATGAACGTCTCAAAAGTGGTGATTTTACGGATCTGGTTTTTACGCAATTTTTCGTCGATGGCGGCATTGATCTTGTTCAGATCGCCCTTCATTGCGAAAAACAATTCCAAAACATAGTCCTGATTCACGGCAGAGCCCTTGAAAAAATTCGTATTTGCTCATTTTAGAAGGTTGTGGCCGCAAGTCAATCGAACCCTATTAAATTGTTGGTTTTTATATTATTTTTGTTATACTCAAGCGCAAACAATTAATCTCAGTATTTTTTGGAGACCGTAATTATGATGGGAATTGGCTTCCCCGAATTGATGATCATTCTGGTCATCATCATGATTATTTTCGGCGCCGGAAAACTTCCCCAGATCGGCAGTGCGTTCGGTCAGAGCATCAAAAACTTCAAAACTTCCATGAAAGAAGTCGACAGTTTGGAAGAGAAGGAAGGCGAAGACCAACAGCAACCGGCCGCTATCGAAAACACGGCGGAGACCAACCCGGCACCAGAAGACGGTGGCGAAGGGTCCCCTGCCCCCGAATCTGAAAAGCCCGCTTCCCCTGCCTGATTCAAGCAACCGCACAGCTTGACAAGGTCACTAATTCAAGGGCAGGTCCTGTACGCAGTGCGCGCAGGCCTTGCCCTTTTTGTGTTTTAAAAGCGGCTTGAGACGAGCCGACCCAGAGGAAGGTGTCCCCTACCCTTTTTTCAGCGAACTGCCGCTGGTGCTGTCCCACTCCACTGTGTCCGGGCTGGAAACGTGCCTGGCCTTGGCCGACCAGTGATCCCATTTCACATTCAGTTCAAGAATCTTCACGCACTGCTTGATGCCGTGCGCGCCATAAAGGTGGGAGCGCAGTTTACCCAGGTCTTCTATGTAGGTGTCGTGTTCGGATTTGTACCGGTCCTGTGCCTCGGCAATGTTTGAAAGGGTCTGCTCGGCCTGCAGGTTGTAATTGAAGATGACCTTTTTGATTTCCTCGTAATCGATCCCATACGCCAGGTAGCTCCACGCACCGAGGCACAACCCTCCCAGTATCCCCAGAATCTGCTTTGCCTTTTTCTTGTTGAACAGGATGGCGGGAATGATGAATCCGAAGGCTGCGAACAGGGCGTAATTGCTGACGGTTTCGTAAAACTCCAAGGGCGGTACCGACTCGCCACACTCTCCCGCCGTGGGAGACTGTGCAATGACCATCTGGGCCTGCACCCAGGCAGCCCCGGCACCGGCCCACAGGTCCCCCGGCACTACCGCACAAACCAGCACGCCACCAAGAAACGCAAGCGAAAAAGAGATGAAGGAGACTGTCGGATTTTTCATGCGGGATGGGATGCGAAAAAGAGGTGGTTTGAAATTTCCGCCATAATGTATAAAATTATGGCCTCATCGTCTAGCGAAATATTCCCCGGCCTCCGGGGAATGGACCGCAGTCAAACATACGGCATTTCACCGGCTCCGATCTTCCGGGGCGGTCCGATAAAATCGATAAATACAAAATTTTTTCAGCGATAAAGGGAATGGAATATGAACGATCAACCCAGATTTGTGGACAACGGAGACGGCACCATCCAGGACAATAAAACCGGTCTTGCCTGGGCAAAAAAGGATTCGTTTCAAATAGCCGGAGACTGGGTTAATTTCCAGGAAGCGCTCCAGTTGATCGACCAATTGAACAAAAAAGATTACCTGGGGTTTCATGACTGGCGGATGCCGGAAAAAGAGGAAATAGCGGAACTCTATAATCCCGAATTCAAATTGAACGCACGTTCGAATAAGGAGATTCATATATCCGACTTGTTTGAGCCGGGTTGTGGCATCGGGTCATGGTGCCTGCCGTTCGATCAGCAGGCAGCATTTTATTTCGAGTTCCAGGGCGGTAACGCCCAGCACTACGATCAGGATTTCACCCAAGGGTACGTACGACCGGTGAGGCTGTGGCCGGATGACTAATCCCGGCTCTCTTTTCGAGTCCGGCTCAGGCAGGACTCGATTCGGGGCAATTCTTGCGGCGGGTATATGACGAGATTGATTTCAACGTTTCCCGCCTCCGAGTAGTCGATGGAGGCTATCCGGTAACGTTCCATTTCCACGCCTTCGGACTGGCCCACATACTGCTGCAGTGCCGAGCGGAGAGCATCCCACTCCAGGTATGTGAGGAACTGATCCTCCGTATCCAGGAGGTTCAGCCTTTCGATGAGGTCGCCGAACTGAGTGTCCAGAATTACAGACACGGGCTGGCCGGCGCACAGGTCGTGGTAGGTTTTATCCACGCCGATATTGCGGTTGCACGTGATTTTATGAAATGTGTAATCCCGCAATCGGTCCTCGGCATCGAGCCGCACGGTCATCCGGGCTGAGCTGTCTTTGCAGGGCATGTTGTCCCCATCTCCATTTTGCAATCACCCCCATTATACAGGGAGAATTGCTGGCGGGGAAAGATAGAACCGATCAAGCCGGGAGGTCGAAATTCATGCTGATATCCACTGCCGGAGCGGAATGCGTCAACCCCCCAACCGAAATACAGTCCAGGCCCAAATTCGCCAGCTGTTCCACCTTTTCAAGCGTCATGTTGCCGGAAGCTTCGGTGCGCGCCCGGCCCCGGATTAGGAGTACCGCTTCGGCCATCGTTTCCGGGGTCATGTTGTCCAGCAGAATGATGTCGGCCCCTCCCTCCAGGGCTTCTTTCACTTCTTCCAGATTGGTGGTTTCAATTTCTATCGGCTCCTGATGCCCGGAGGCTTTCATGCGTTCCAGGGCCGGCCGGATGCCGCCTGCCATCTTGATGTGGTTGTCCTTGATCAGCACAGCATCGAACAAGCCGAAACGATGGTTGGTTCCTCCCCCGCACGCTACGGCATATTTTTCGAACACGCGCAGGCTGGGGGTGGTTTTTCGTGTGTCAAGAATCTGAACCGGTCCGGCCTTCTCTACAAAGGCCCGGGTCAGGGTGGCGATACCGCTCAACCGTTGTAAAATATTGAGGGCCGTACGCTCTCCTTTTAGCAGAGCAGCCGCCTTTCCCTCAATTGCGATCAGGGTCTCACCCTTTTTCAGAAAACTTCCATCTTCGCGTTCACGAGAAAATATTGCCGCCATGTCAACATGGCGAAAAACAGTGTGAATCAGGCCCATGCCACAGACCACGAGGTCCTGTTTGGCAACCATCTGTGCCCGGGCGAGGGCTGTGGGATCGACCAGCGTTTCGGTGGTGACATCGCCTTCACCGAGGTCTTCGGCAAGGGACCGCTCGACCCACTCATCTATTTGTTCTTGTGTTGGTTGAGGTCTCATGTTTTCATATTAAGAAGCCGACAAAGTCATTTAAATTAGCACAGAACCCCCCTTGTGCGCCATGTTAAGGTAAGAGAGTGGGATGGATCGTTTCCCCAGCAAAAAGAAAGCCCAGGAACGGGTGGATCGCATTCAGGCTTTCCAAAAGGAACTGCAGGAAATTGAAAGTTCCGGACTGATCCGCCTGCCTTATGAGACACGGCGGTTGATTGAAGGCTATCACGCGGACCTGATTTCCCGGTTCAAGCAGCAATTTGACACGGACAACTCAGCAGCAGAGAAACAGCTTTCGCTGGGCATGCGCATCCTCACCTTCCTTGGCGGCCTGGCACTCTGCGCCAGCATCTTTTTCTTCTTCTATCAGATTTGGGGTCTGATTCCGGAATCGGTACAAATCGTTTCAGTCATCTCCCTTCCCATTCTTGCCGTACTGACCATGCGGTTCGCCGCCCAGCGCGAACCTTCCCATTATTACGCTTCTTTGATCGGGCTCGTTGCCTTCATCGGTTTCGTTTTGAACCTCAATGTAATGGGGTCGCTGTACAACATCACGCCATCACAGAATGCGTTTCTTGCCTGGGGCGGATTTGCACTTATCCTGGCATACCGGTTTGGACTGCGGCTTCTTTTGCTGGCCGGACTACTCTGTTTACTGGCTTATCTGTCGGCAACGGTTGGAGCCTTTTCCGGAATATACTGGCTGCATTTCGGGGAGCGGCCGGAAAATTTTATATTCGGAGGAATCTTTTTACTGGCTTTGCCGTTTTGCATCAAACACCACAAGAACCCGCATTTTATCTGGTTTTATCATCTGGTTGCCCTGCTTTCGATACACCTCGCCCTCCTCATCATGTCCTATTGCGGTCATTGCAGTTACCTGATGGGCAATGAAAACAGGATCGAGGTCGGTTACCAGACCGCCGCTCTGGCGGCTTACGGAATTACAGTTTGGCTGGGCGTGCGCCTGCAGTATCCAGGCATAACCCATATCGGTACGACTTTCTGCACTTTGTTTTTTTATACGAAGTTTTTTGACTGGTGGTGGGACGCATTGCCGAAGTCACTTTTCTTTTTCGTGCTGAGTCTGATCACCATTGGCCTGTTGGTGCTTTTCCGCTCCATGCGCGATCGATTCCGGGAGGCGGTATGAAACGCTATGGAACACCCGTTGCGATCGGCCTGATTCTCTTCATCAATGTCTGGGTGATTGCGGGGGTGGTTTACAACCGATCCGGAGAACCTGAGGCCCGCATTACGCTGACGGAACGAGAGCTGCCCAAAGCCTGGCAGGAACGGGAAAACACCGGATTGTTTCTTCGACTCCACTGGCAAATGCCCGGATTTCAGAAACCGGGGCATTACAATCCGGAACCGGGCTGGTTCACCCGCGATAAACTGGTCGATTTGGGGTTTCGTGTCGAAATGCCGGCAAACGATACGAAGGCTTACGACTATTACAGGCACCAGCTCCCCCGGGATGCGTTTATTGTTTTGGAAATGGAAGGGCCGACCTGGAATTTCTGGAGAAAAGGCGCTGTAGATTACTATGCCTCTCTCAAATCAGATTTGGAAAAGGAAACGGATGAATCAAAAATCCAATCCCTCAACCGGCAGATTGAAAGCCTGAAACGGAGCATGGTCACCCAGTCCCGCCTGTTTGCCGTTGATGCGGGAAGGTCCCCCTCACAACTTCGCGAACGCTACCCGGACCGTTCCCGGCACCTCATCGTTCGCGGAATCGTCCGTATAAGAAAATCGGTTTTCCCCTCAGGCGAACGCGGCAAAAATGGGAAAAACGAAGCGGTCATAAATGGTTATATCCAAAAAATACTTATAGACCAGCTGCATGTTCCTTATTTGTTCCGGGATCGCTTTTTTCAATTTGTATCAAAACCCCGATATTGGAGCCCGGCCCGAAGCAGACGCGCCGGCAAAAAAAATGAAATGGGACCGCGTTATGCCGTTACCCTAAGTTATGGTAAGCGGTACGAGCCTTGGATCACTGAAATCACCGAACTGAAATGAGGGTTGCTTGAGCAAGGTAAAAATTCCAGAAAAGCTGGTCGCAGAACCATTATCAACCGAGGGGAACCCGCGTCATTTCGCCCCTGCCGATCAACCGCCTCAAAATAAGTACCAGGTAGTCGACCCGAAGACAGGTGACGTGTGGGGTTATGTTGTCATAGACAACACCCGACGCGGGCCCGGGCTGGGTGGCATACGTATTGCCGCGGACCTTTCAGTGTGGGAAATCATGCGGCTGGCACGCACCATGACGTTGAAAAACAGTGCCGCCAACCTTCCATTTGGGGGAGCCAAGTCGGGCATCGCTTTCGATCCGAATGATTTTGGCCGGGCCAAGGGGATGAAGCAGGACCTCATCGGTGCTTTTGCCGAAGCCATCTTCCCCATTGATAGCTACATCTCGGCGCCGGACATGAGCACGGATGAAAACGACACCCAGCGCATCTTCCAATACAACACTGATATGCTTGGAGACCCGCATCACGGCCGGGGAGCTGCGGGACGGCCTTTCGCCAAGGGGGGAGTGCCCATCGATAAATGGGGCCTCACCGGGCACAGCCTTTATTCTTCCATTAAAACGCTTGAAGACATCGATCCCAATTTTCAGATCAAAGGCGCACGCGTAGTCATTCAGGGATTCGGCAATGTCGGGGCCTCCATCGGCAACAAACTGGCAGAAGAAGGAGCGCTCATTGTCGGTGCGTCTGATGTCAACGCGGCTTTGTGGTGTTCTAAAGGACTCCAGGTTCGCGAACTCAACCAGGCCAGAAGCAATACCAAAGGACTTGGTTCCTATCGCGGCCAGGTGGACAAACGGTTTTTCAACGGCAACGTGTCCCGCCTTCTGGAAGCGCCCTGCGACATCCTGATCCCAGCCGCGCGACCGGATGCCATCACTGCCCGCAACGCCGACCGTCTGATGTGCGGCAAAATTTTTCAGGCCGCCAACACGCCCAGTAACAAAATGACCGAATACTACCTCGAGAACCGAAGGAAAATTCTGTCCTACACCGACTTCATCGTCAATTGCGGCGGGGTGATCGGGTGCGCGGTGGAGGTGAAAATGACGCAGGATGAATCCTACCGGGAACGTGTCATGGCAATGGGAAATCACGGCCGGACTTATGTTGAAAATCTTATCTTTGAAACTGTGAGCCGCAATATCCTCACCATCACGAAAAGGTTGAAAGAGCGGGCCGGCAAAGATATTACTTTCCGTGAAGAGGCCACCCGGCTGGCAGAAGAACGGCTGGGCAAGCCGGAAGAATACTGTTTGTGATTTTCAACGTAAAATAGAAAGGGGACGTCGATGGCCTACAACGTCGGTCATGTGGACAGGTTGTTTCGGATGATGCTGGGGGTGGCCCTGGTGCTGGGAGGACTCGCGTCCGGGGGATTCTGGGGGTGGACCACGGCACTGGTGGGCGTGGTGATAATCATCACCGGCATGGCCGGCAATTGCTTTATCTACTCCCTCTTGAACATCAGCACCTACTGCCCGCCACGCAATAAAAGCTGACCTTCATCAACAGTCCGCCCGCTCAGCGGTTGTAGATTTCGTCGAGGACCTTTCCCGCGCCCTGCTCCAGGATCTCCCGCGCACACTGGTCTCCCAGCTGGACCGCATCCTGAGTGGCGCCGGAACCTTCAGTACGGAATATCTGCTTGCCGTCAAGGCTCCCCACCATGCCACGGATGTGCATGCGGTTGCCGTCCACCGTAGCGTAAACCCCGATGGGCACCTGGCATCCGCCTTCCAGCCGATGCAGAAAGGACCGTTCTGCCTCCAGGGCCGTGTGGGTCTCCTCATGTTCAAGCGGTAGAATTCGCATCATGACTCCCGGGTCGTCCTTGCGCGTTTCGATACCCACCGCGCCCTGCCCGCCTCCGGGCAACATGATTTCCGGGGGAATGCATTCGGTAATGCGGTCGGCCATGCCCATCCGCTTCAAACCTGCCGCAGCCAATATGATGCCGTCCAGGTTTTCCTTCTCCATTTTATCGAGCCGAGTTCCGACGTTGCCCCGCATGGGCACGATTTGCAGGTCAGGACGGTACGCCAGAAGTTGAGTGGTCCGGCGAAAACTACCCGTGCCCACTTTCGCTCCTTGCGGTAGTTCGTCCAGCTTCTGGCCGTCGCGGGAGATGAGCGCATCGCGCGGGTCCTCGCGCTCCGTGATAACGGACAGCCCCAGCCCGGGAGGCAGTTTCATCGGCACGTCCTTCATACTGTGCACCGCAATATCGACTTCATTCCGCAACAGGCCTTCCTCGATCTCCTTGGTGAACAGGCCCTTGCCACCGACTTTGGCCAGCGGCACATCCTGGATCTTGTCACCGGAAGTCTTGATGGTGATCAACGACACTGTGATATCCGGGTGCTCCTCTTCCAGCAGGGATTTGATCCAGTTGGCCTGCCAGAGCGCAAGCGGACTGCCCCGCGTGCCAATGCGGATTTCATTGACTTCATAAATCGATCTAAATAGTGGGTCCATTAATCATCCAGGTGAAACAGGTCGCGAATGGCTTTCAAATAAGCCTGGCCTTCGGAAGTGCGGGTTTTCTCCTTCAGGTTGACCGTGGGTTTGTGAAGAATCTTGTTGATGATGGAAAGGGTCATCTGCTCGAGTGCGTTTTTATCTTCAGTGGACAGGTGCTCGAGGCGCTTTAGTGTTTTGTCCAGTTCCTGCCTCCGGATGTCCTCGGCCTTTCGACGCAGACCGACAATCGTAGGTACCGCGTCCCGTGACTCAATCCAGCTGTTGAACTTGACCACTTCGGAGTGAATGATCTCCATGGCCAGTTCGGCTTCCTTCTCGCGTTCCTTCATGTTGGCATCCACGACGCTTTGCAGATCGTCAATATCGTAGAGGTAAACGTTTTCGAGGTCATTGACCTCGGGCGCAATGTCACGCGGCACGGCGATATCGATCAAAAACATGGAGCGGTTTTTGCGTTTGTGCAGGGCTTCGTCGACCATCTCTTTGGTGATGATGAAATTGGGCGCGGCAGTGGAACTGACAACGATATCGGCACGGTACAATTCCTCCTTGAACTCGTCGAACCCGAGCGCACTGCCGTTCAGGGTTTTGGCCAGACCCGCGGCCCGCTCGTAGGTGCGGCTGGCCACGTACACAGTTTTGAGTCCGTAAGTCATAAGATGCCGGGCGGCGAGTTCCGCCATCTCCCCCGTGCCGACCAGCATGACGGTATGGTTTTCAAGGTTGTCGAAAATCTTGCGCGCCAGTTCGACCGCGGCGGAGCTGATGGACACGGCGCTCTCGGCGATGCCGGTTTCCTCGCGGATCCGCTTGGCGACGTTGAATGCCTTCTCGAATAGCTGATTGAGGAAGATACCAGTGGTGCGAAGCGAACGCGCCAGGCTGTAGGCGTCCTTCACCTGCCCCAGGATCTGCGCTTCGCCGACGATCATGGAATCGAGGCTCGCTGACACGCGGAACAGGTGTTCGATGGTTTTGTCCTCGGTGTAGGAGTAGAAATGCTCGTCGAGGACATCAATGGGGATCTGGTGGTAATCCGAGATGAAGCGTTTGAGCCTCAGGACCCCGTTGTTGATATCGTTAACACGGGCGTAAATCTCCACCCGGTTGCAGGTGGAGATGATAAGGTTTTCCTCGATCTCCGGATACTGGTTGAGTTTTTCCGAAGACTCCTCAATCGTCCCCTGCGTGAACGCCAGCCGTTCCCGTAATTCTACGGGAGTGTTCTTGTGGTTGACGCCAACGATCACCAGATTACTGTGTTCCATATCAAACGTGCAGAAGGTAACTGAACATGACCGTAATGAATCCCGCTACAGATCCCCACGCGGCTTTACGGCCGCGCAGTCCCGTCATGAAACGGCCGAAAAACACGATGCCGTATATGATCCAGCCAAACACCAAGGGCCATGTCCGGACCACGTCCCATGAAAAAAAAGGCGACTCCGTCGCCTGCGTGGTCCAGATGCCACCGGTCAAAAATCCCAGCGTGAACAGCGGGAACCCGATCGCCACCACCTTGAAATTCAACTGGTCCATTGATTCCAGGGGAGGCATGCGAAAATACATGATGCCGAGCTTTTTGGATTTCACCTGGCGTTCCTGAATCAGGTACATCACCCCCGCCGCAAAGGCGATGGCGAACGCGGCGAACCCGAGAATGGACAGGGTGCGGTGCAGGGTCATGAGGCTCCGGAACTGGGATTCCGGAAAGTGCACCACCTCTTCCGACAGGAAGGTCGCGTACAAAAGAATCAGGAAAGCCAAAGGGATGACAAACGATCCCAGGTCCTTGATCTTGTATTTCCAATGGGTAATAAAGTACACCACAACCACCACCCATGAAAAGAAAATTGCCACCTCAAAGGAGGTGGTGTAAGGACCATGGCCGGTTTCCTGCGAACGCAGGCCGATGATCACCGTATGAAAAAACAGCCCGACCGCGGCGGTGACCGTCGCCAGCGACGACACGAACTGACGCCGGTATATCAGGTAAACGAAATACTCCAGGGATGCCATAAGATAACTGATCATGGCAATATTGAAGGTCAGGACTTTCATGTCTCATCAGGTGGCATGGGGGAAAAAAGGCATCGTATCACGGTAGTCAAGGAATTACAATGATTTAGGGTCCAACGCCCTTTGCCCCATCGGTTGGGTTCCTCTTCGATTATAAAGAAAAAACAGGCGGGAGAGAAAGCCTTTTGCACTGGGGGAGGTTCAAACGGTGCCGAAAGCTCTGGCTCAGTGATCTTCCTTGTTCTTGACGAAGTTTCTGAGCTCGGACAGGAACTCGTTGGCGTCCTTGAAATCCCGGTATACCGAAGCGAAACGAACATACGCAACGCCATCGAGGTGGTACAACTCCTTCACCACCTTCTCGCCGACGGTGACAGCGGAAACTTCTTTTTCCCCTGATTCCTGAAAATGTTTCTCGACCCGGTCCACGATCTCTTCCATCTGCTCGATGCTGACGGGGCGTTTCTGGCAGGCTTTCTGGATGCCGGACATGATCTTGCGCCGGTCGAACTCTTCCCGACGCCCGTCTTTTTTCACGACCAGAAGCGGTGTGGTTTCGATCCGTTCGTAGGTGGTGAACCGCTCCCCGCAATTGAGGCACTCGCGGCGGCGGCGGGTCATATCTCCTTCCCGGTTGGTGCGGGAATCAATGACCTTGTTTTCCATATTGGAACAGTTTGGACATTTCATCGAGGTTCAGTACTTGTTGGATAGCTCCATGTGAAACGGGTACTGCTCGCAAAGGTCCCGCACCTGCTTGCGGGTTTTCTCGATGTAGCCGGCATCGTCCACGTGCTCCAGCACACCGACGATCATTTCGCCGATCTGCTTCATCGCGTCTTCCTTCATGCCGCGGGTGGTGAGCGCCGGGGTGCCGATGCGGATACCGGAGGTGACGAAGGGACTGCGGGTCTCGAACGGCACGGTGTTCTTGTTGACGGTGATGCCCGCTTGGTCGAGTGCCTCTTCCGCCTGCTTGCCGGTGATGCCCTTGTTGGTGAGATCAACCAGAATCAGATGTGTGTCGGTGCCACCACTGACGATCTTGAAGTCGCGTTCCTTAAGAAATTCACCCAGGCACTGCGCGTTCTTGATGACCTGTTTCTGGTACTCGACGAAATCCGGTTGCAGAGCTTCCTTGAAGGCGACTGCCTTGGCGGCGATGACATGCATCAGGGGACCCCCCTGGATGCCGGGAAAAATCTTCTTGTTCACGTCCTTGGCGAATTCTTCTTTGCAGAGGATCATGCCGCCGCGGGGCCCGCGCAGGGTTTTGTGCGTGGTTGTGGTGACGAAATCCGAATACGGTACCGGGCTGGGATACAACTTGGCCGCGACCAGTCCCGCCGGGTGGGCGATGTCGGTCATGATCTTCGCGCCCACTTCATCAGCGATTTCCCGAAACCGCTTGGCGTCGATCACCCGCGGATAGGCGCTGGCGCCGACGACGATCATCTTCGGCCGGTGTTCCTTGGCCAGTTTTTCAACTTCGTCATAATCGAGAAGCTCGGTCTCCTTGTTGAGACCGTACTGCACGACCTTGTAAGTATAGCCCGAAAAGTTCACCGGCGCCCCGTGCGTCAGGTGGCCGCCGTGGGACAGGTTCATGCCCAGAATGGTATCACCCGGTTCGCACACGGCGTGATAAACGGCCATATTGGCCTGTGAACCCGAGTGGGGTTGGACATTGGCATGCTCCGCACCGAAAATCTCCTTCGCCCGGTCGATCGCCAGCTGTTCGGCGATATCCACATATTTGCAACCACCGTAATAACGCTTGTTGGGATAGCCCTCGGCGTATTTGTTGGTCATCACCGAGCCCAGCGCTTCGAGTACCTGAGGGCTGACAAAGTTCTCGGATGCGATCATCTCCAGCGTGAAATTCTCGCGGTCAATTTCGCCTTTGATGGCATGAGCGATATCCGGGTCGAATTCAGATAAAAGTGACAATTTAAAGTACTCCTTTATTGAGCATATTTTGGATGTTGTTGATCTTTTCCAGACGCCGGCCGTGGCGGCCTCCCTCGAACGGTGTGCTCATCCAGGTGCGCACGATCTCGTAAGCGAGCCCCATGCCAATCACCCGGCCTCCCATGATCAGGATGTTCGAATCATTATGCTGCCGGCAAAGTTTGGCCGTATACATATCGTTGCAAAGCGTGCCCCGCACCTTGGGGAACCGATTGACGACGATGGACATGCCGATCCCGGTGCCGCACATAACGATGCCGTTCAGGTTTTCGTCCTCTGACACCATGGTGGCCACCTTGATGCCGTAATCCGGGTAATCAACCTGCTCGGAAGAGTCCGGGCCGAGGTCCGTCACCTCCACACCGTCCGCACGCATGGCCTCAATGAGGGATTGCTTCAATTCGAATCCAGCGTGGTCGGAGGCGATCACAATTTTTCCAATTTTATTTTCTCTGTTCATACAGCCTTTATTCAATTCCTTGTGATTTCAGGGTTGGTTCTGAACACAAGGCGGGGGGTTGATTCGCCCGCATTGCGTGTAGAAGGAGGCTCCGGAAGGAAAGGCCGGGGTACCGGGTTGTGCAACAGCCCAGTAGTCCAACCGACGTCGAACCTGATTGTGCCATCTTAACAGATTGCGGAGTATTCAGGGAGTGCACACCCGAAATTACCTCATTCCCGAAACACCCCAAATATTCAATACCTAAACTTAAATACTAAAATAAACTATATAATATACCAATTTTAAGGTATTTTTTATTCCATCATCTAGTCGCGAGATTTGCACACAAATTCTGTTTTCGAGGTCCATTCCACCACGAGATAATGAGGCAACGTGGTGCGCTTGTCGATTTTTGCACCATTGACCTGTTCCGCAGTCAGGTTCTCCACATTTTGCAAGTTAGCGCCGTGCAGGATGGCTCCGTCCAGTTTGGCCCCGCTCATATCGGTTTCACTGAAATTCGAACGCTCCAGGTTGGCCTGGGAAAAGTCGCAACCCGACAATTCCGTGCTGATAAAATTGGATTGGCCTAATTGCGCCTTCTTAAAGTTGACGTTCTCGAGTGTCGCCACGCTGAAATCGGTCTGGTTCAGGTTGGCACTGTCAAAATTGACCTGATTGAGTTCGGATTCACGGAAATCCACTCGTACGAGCCGGATGAAACTGAGGTCGGAATCGGTGATCTGGATGCCCCGAAATGTGGAATGCGTGCCGTCGGCCTGAATGAACTGGCATTGAACCATTTCCACGTTGGCCAGGTCGGATTTGGTCAAAATGGATTTGTTGATCTGGCAATTTTCAAACCGTGCGCCCCGAAAGCTGGTATTGGACAATTGAAGTCCGTTCAGCACAATATTGACCAGTTTCGCATCGTCAAACCGGGCCTGCGTCAGGTGACTGCCGGTGAACTTGCAGTCCGTCAGAACCGCTTCCATAAACTTGACCCCCAACATGTCCGAACGGCGGAAATCGATTCCGTTCAATTGCGCCTGGCTCATGTCGATGCGCATCAAGTTGGCATCAGTCAAATCAGCTTTGGTCAACCTGATTCCGGAAAGGTCTGCGGCCACCAGATCGTGTTTGGACAGCTCCAGCTTTTTTCGCAGGTCGTCCTCGGACAAATCCGCAGAACGCCATCCGGCATCCATGCTTTCTTCTGACATAGAGTCTCCTATTCACTCATACATACAAACCGCGGATATACTATCATGGACACCCCAATCTTCCAGAAAGGAAATTAAACCACTTTTCCGGCATGCAACCGAAATCATCGACAGCTCCGTGGAGTTTGAAGGGACCGGCTTGGAGTCTTGCGGGATATATTTGCCTTGTCTATCCCCTGGTGCATCTGCTTGTCCGTGATCCTCACCGGTTTTCCGCGTGGATGGGGCCGGTGTATTTTGGATTGGTTTTAACGGTGGCATGGGCCAGAAAGAAAGCGACCTTGGCCCAACTCGGGTTCGCCAGGGAAAAGTGGGTTCGCCATGGTTTGGTGGGAGGCCTCCCCGGCCTGCTGTTGGCTGGAACCGTGCCCTTGCTCGATGCCTTCATCGAAAATTCGGGATTGAACCAGACGGAACTGTTTGCCGGAGCGGAAAACAGGGCCATCGCCCTGCCCTCCGTTGCCACGCTTGCATTGATTGGAGTGGGCCAGGTCCTTTTCACTCCGCTTATAGAGCAGGTTTATTTCACCGGGTTTCTGCTTCCGGCCCTGTTCCGTGTGGGAAAACCGATGACAGCAATCTATTTCACTGCCGCGTTGTTCGCCCTTGTCCACTTCGATATCAGGTTGAGCCTGTTCCTGACAGGACTGGTCTGCTCCGGATTGTTTTACTGGACCGGCACACTCTGGGCTTCCCTGTTTTTTCATATGGGGTGCGCGCTGGGGGGATGGTTGGTGACCTACTTTTATCCGCGCGTGGTCACGTTTCTAGCTTTTCTGTTGTGAGGAAAAACCCTGTCATGAACGGAAGGGGGCGCGCTGGGGCGACAGAGTTCCTACCGGAGAAAGAAAACCGGACGCAGAATCACACCGCCTTCTTTTGCGGCTTGACCTTGACCTTTCTTTTTTTGGCCTCTTTCTGTGCCTGCTGGGCTTCCTTCTTGGCTTTACGCATTTCGCGCTCCAGCTGGACCTGCTTCAACACCTGCTCGCGCTGTTTGGGGTCCTCGAAAAATGTGGAAACGAGAACGCCGAACTCATACAAGGCGTAAAGCGGAATCCCGAGAAGGAGCTGGGTGACGATGTCGGGCGGGGTGAGGATAGCGGCCAAAGCGAATGAACCCAGGAACGCCCACTTGCGGTACATCCGCATCTTAATGGTGTTTATAACGCCGAACTTGGTGAGAAGGACCATGATCAACGGCGTCTGGAAAGCAAAAGCAAAGGCAAGGATCAGCTTCACAATGAACGAAAAGTAAAAGCCGATGGTCACCTGCATCTGCCAGTATTGGACGCCGTAGTTGAACAGGAACTTCAGGGCCAGCGGAACCACGAGGAAATAACAGAACGTGCCGCCGAAGACGAAGAACAGCGTGCCAAAGAACACGAACATGAACGTGATCTTTTTCTCCTTTACCTTGAGGCCGGGAGAAATAAACATCCAGAAATGGTAGAGGATGAGCGGCATGGAGATGAACAGCGACCCCATGAACGCAACCTTCATGTTGGTGAAAAAGGGTTCCGTAGGTGTGATGAACGTCAGTTGGGCCCATTGCTTGGGAAGCGGATCCTCCAGCCAGCCCAGCAGGATTTCGATGAAGTAGAAGCAGACCCCGAAAAAGAAACCCACCACAATGGCCGTCTGAACCACACGGTCCTTGAGTTCCTTGAGGTGCTTGGAGACGGGGATTTTTTCGGTAAAACCCAGGGTGTTTACCACGTTTCATCCTTTTTCAGATCGCGTTCCGAAAGCCTTCGCCAGCCGGCCATACAAACAAAGCCCACTGAAGGGCCGGGGGGCTTTCTTTCGGGATGTCGGGATGGACAGAGACACGGTTGAATGTATTAGCGTTTTTCGCCGCAACCCATTTCTTGTGACCTCATATTACTTAAAGAAAAATACAAATACAATGATGATTTCAAACTCCGGACTCGGTTCCAAAACCCGTTGTGTTTTAAGAATTTGAGATGGATATTATTTGCTTCACCCGGGGAAATATTGGATAATGCATCAAAAAACAGGCTCCAGCCTGACGAGCAACCCGGTAAAAGTTGTCACCTCTTTCCAAAAAGCTTTATAATCAGCGAATTAGATTGGCGTTGTGACCGGATGGATCGGACTATCAAAAAAATCACCGGTGTCAAGGTGATCAATATCAGTGAAGAAAGTGCCGAAGCCATCGAGAAAATGGTGGACAAAGCCATCAAGGAAGTTCGCGGCAAAGGACTGGAAATAGTGGATATCCAAACCACTGGCGACAACTTGTTCTTGATCTTGGTTGAAGACTGAAAACAGGCGGGTGTAGCTCAGTTGGTAGAGTGTCAGCTTCCCAAGCTGAATGTCGCGGGTTCGAACCCCGTCGCCCGCTTTCTAATTTTAAAACCAATCACGCAGGTTCATGAGAATACAGAAAGAATTAATCGACCGTATCGCTAAAAAAACAGTCCGCTCCCTGATCGAAAACAATTTCATCATCTGGGACGACCGGCCGGAAAAACTGGAAGCCATCATTCACGAAATCATCACCGAAGACCTGATGGTGGAAGACCGGCTGAACGAAGAAGTCAAAATGCTGTTGGAATCCCGCACCAAGGACTACGAGCGCGACATGATGGATTACGGACGCGTGTTCCAGATGGTGAAATCCAAGCTGGTCCGGGAACGCGGCCTCATTCTTTAAACAAAGACGCGAAAATGAAACTGAGCAGGGAAAAAGTCAATCACATCAGCAAGCTCATCGTGAAGGATTTCGAAAACCGCGAGGAGATCGACTACAAGGAGGACCTCAACGACGTGCGTCTGGAAATTGCCCGGGTCATCAACGAGGAGTTGAAGATCGACGACAAGGCGGATGCCGAAGCGCGGCGCATCATCGAGTCTTACACCACCCGCAAACTCCGCGAGGGAACTGAGGAGTGGGACATCATGTACCAGAAACACTACGAAGAGTATTTCAAGAAACACGGACTGTAATAGACGGTCCGCCTACCCTTTCAATTGCTCCTTCGCATTACGGAGCGCTTCCTCGTACACATCCCGGAGTGGAATTTTCTTTTTATTTGCGATGCTCCGGCAGTCTTCATACTCCGGGGAGATATGTACCGGCAGTCCGTCCAGCCACCCCACCTTCACCTTCACCGACCCAAACCGGGTTTTGACCGGCTCCACTTTTCGATCGAGCACCGTCCGCTCCATCTCGCACGACCGCACTCCATAGGTTGAAGTTTCCGCCAGAAGGATTCTGGAAAGCGCATCGCGCTTGCGCGGTGGGGACAGTACCGAAAGCTTGACGGCCGGCCGGTTCTTTTTCATAAAGATGGGTGTGAAGTAGACATCCAGAGCCCCGGCCTCGAACAGGCGGTCCATCACATGATCGTAAAACTCCGGGTTCATGTCGTCGATGTTGGTCTCCAGCAAGACCACGCAGTCGGTGGACCTCGTCACTGTCTCTCCCAGCACGGCGCGCAGCAAATTGGGCTGACCGTCAATCTGATGCGTACCTGCACCATACCCCATTTTTGAAATGGTCATGAGCGGCATTCCCTGAAATTTTTCTGAGAAGAAACCGATCATTGCCGCGCCGGTGGGGGTGGTCAGCTCCATCGGCACACCGCTGGAAAAACAGGGAGTGCCTTTCAGCAACTCCAGCGTGGCGGGGGCTGGAACGGGAAGAACACCGTGCTCGCAGGCAACCGTCCCCTCGCCCGTGTTGATGGGCGAGGCTATCACCTGCTCCACTTCCAACAGGTGCAGGGCAAACACACCGCCGACGATGTCGATGATCGAGTCCACCGCCCCCACTTCGTGGAAATGCACCTTGTCGAGGGCGATGCGGTGCACCCGCGCCTCGGCCCGGCCCAATCGCTCAAACACGGAAACCGCCTTTTCCTTAACGGCGGCCGGCAGTTTTGATTTTTGAATGAGGGCACGGATGTCGGCGAGTCCGCGATGGTGATGGCGCGAGTGCCCCACCTTCACTTCCACCTTTGTTCCCGCCAGGTGGTTGCGCTTCACTTTTCTCGACTTTATTTCGTAGTCCTTGAGACCCAGAGTTTGAAGGCCGGCGCGCAAAACCTTCAGGTCCACACCGAGGTCCACCAGCGCGCCCAGGATCATGTCACCGCTGATCCCGGTATAGCAGTCGAAATAAAGGGTTTTCATAATAAGAAAGGCCGGTCAGGGCATTGAATTGGTATCAGTATCTGGCAAACAGTTTACTGAAAATTCCCCGTTTTCGAACCTCTCCGTTGGCAGGAGGATCGGATTTTTCGGCAGGATGCAGCTTGTTCTGGTGCTGGTCGAGGAACAACTGGAGGAGCATGTGGCAGGACTGGCATCCTCCCCCGGCACCACAGGCGGCGGTGATTTCCTCAATGGATTGCAGGCCTTCTTCCCGGATCTGCTCCTTGATGACTTTGTCAGACACTTGAAAACATTGACAAATGATCTCTTCGCCGGAGCTGTGGGAATCCATAAAACGACCTCATTTCCAATAGCTTAAAATGATTATAATTATCATTTTAGGTTTTATCCACGGCCTGTGTCAAATCATACTTTCCCCATTTTGCGCGCCCAAATGAGGCCAAAAATAACTGGTGAATTTTATTAGGGAGGGCCATCTTGACTTTCAATACAGCCGTTTCATTGAAAGCAATGAGACCTTAAAAACCTCACACTTCATGCCCAAAAGGAGGATTTATGAAACAGCGTTTCGCAATGGCCATCGTTCTCGGATTCATTCTGGCAACATTCAACCTGGCTTTCGCGGGACCGGGCATATTGGCCGATCAGGAGAAATCACCACCTGTGACGCAGGCCACTTTGGAACAGATCATCGATGACGCCCTGAAAATAGAAACTGTGGGAAATCGCGATGGAAACTGGCAGCGCCACCTTCTTTTTCAGGGTTTAATGCCCTGCCTGGAGAAATGTCAGAGTAAATTTGAGTCCTGCATGAGTTCGGCCGGCGACGACCCGACCAAGCAGTTCCGCTGCGGCGAAGAACGGACCGCCTGCACGTTGGGATGCGACAACCAGTTCTACAACCGGATGGAGTTTTAAATCCGAATAGGCTTGTTGTGAGCTTTGGTTGAAAAAATGAAAAGGCCCGAAGAATAATCTCCGGGCCTTTTTTGTATCTGGTGGCGGTGCAGGGACTTGAACCCCGGACGCTACGGATATGAGCCGTATGCTCTAACCAGCTGAGCTACACCGCCTTGAAATCGCGATAAATCCTTGAAGGGAAGCAGTTTAGTTTTTTTCCCCCACCCTGTCAATATTATTGCACCACTGTCAGCCACCCTCAAAATGCCCCTTCCAGCGGCGTACGTCTTTCATGTATTTTTCCCGGTCCATGGCCTTGTCCGGGGGAAACACCTCCATGAGCGGCTGAGGAAACTTCTTCTCCTGCGGGAAGCATTCGAAGTTGCCGCCCACCACCCGGTACACGTTATGAAAGGTCCGGTACTGCCCCGACGCGCCGACGAAATCCCAGTTGGTTTCGCCTTTGATCAGCCGGAACAACTCCGAATATGAAATGCCTTCATACACATTGACCCGCCCCAGGTATCCTTTTTTTGATGGCGGGCGGTTTGCTGAAATCAATGCTCCACACATCGGAGTCGTTCTCCCCGAACAGTTCCAGCCGGTAGCCGACTTTCCAGTGCCCCCACGCGGAGGCGACTTCCAATTGCTGAAGCCGTTCAAGAAATTCTTTTTGCAAAAAGCTTTCGACGCACTGTTTCTCTTCCGTCTGCTGGGCCGGATCCGCCGTCATAGTGCGGATGCGTGGCACCTCCATCAATGGGTTGAAGGCGGTGACGCTGTCATGGTTCTCCTTGAACCTCGCCGTCTCCGACTTCTTTTCGTGAATGGTTACGCCGTCTTGGGTGATCTCGGCAATGTCCCCCGGATTGAACACGCTCGACTGGATTTCCGGTGCAAAGTCACGCAGATCATCCAGAAATTGTTCCTGCGTGGTGGGGAATACAAAGTGGTTCAGAAACTCGAAGCGGTCGAAGAAACGCTCCCCCGCCGAGCCGGGCACGGCGAATTTCGGCGACAGCGCCTTGGCCACTTTCAGAAAGGAACTGTATTCCTCAAACGGCAAAACGCAGGGCTTGTGGAAAGCGAAATTCTGTTCCAGCAGTGGCTGAAACCGCAGGTGGGCCAGGTCCACCCGGCCGCAGAGTCGGTGGATGTATTCGATGATCTTGGGCGAGACGATGGTGTCCACCTGGTTCCAGATGCTCACCTCCCCGTCCCGCACGATAACCCCATGTTCTGGATAATAATCCTCCAGAAGGGAGGGTGTGGGGATGAGGGTCAATCCCTTCACCGTGTATGCCTCGAAACTTTCCACCGCCGTGACATCGGTGTAGCCCAGCTCCTTCAGGCACTCGAGCATGAGGGGGTCCTGCGGGCAAAACACCTTGAGGTCTTTCGGCAGGTAGGCCAGCGTGCGGATGTCGAAATGGTCCTGGTGCCGGTGCGACAGGTACAGCACATCAGGACGTTTCAGCTTTTCGCGGTCGATCTCCACCTGCGGATAATAATGATTGAGTTCCTCGAAGTGGATGCTGAACAGGCACGGATCGCACAGCATCGTGGTGTCATTGGACTCAATCCATAAACAGGCGTGGCCGATAAGCGTGGTCTTCATGATTCGGAAACGTGCCGGGTTACAGTGATTATCTTCGGAAGTGGGTCAGCATACCGGAAGGTCCGGCTTATCTCAAGGTCTTTCCCCGCTGGATGGTTTCAACTTGACGACCGCGAAAGGATTGCGGAGAATTGGGAACCGGAACGGAAACCATTATTTTTAGCCACGGAAAATCATGACGCAAGATACCATTCGATTTGAAGAAGGAAAGCCCTGCCCCGTGCAGGTGGCAGGCACGGGCGGCGGACTGTCGATTTCCGCTAACGGCGACATGCTGTTGATCGGCTCCATCCCCAACCCGACCGAAGACCAGATCGCTGCCTGGAGCGGCAAGTGGCGCGCTAAACTGATCACCGAAAGCGAATTTCCTGCCATTCCCATTTTTGCAATCGGCAGTGAGGACTGGATCCTGGAAGCGCCGTGCAATCCCTGTGACAACGAAAAAGAAGCTCCCGGATTCTGCGAGGCCCTTTACGCAAAGGACGATGTTGTCATGGCCGCCATCCTGGTCGATTCGGAAACAGGGCTCATTCGCAAGATCACGCAGGTGCCTCTGGACGAGATGTTCATCGAACGGCTGGTGCTGTCGTGGAACCCCTTCCGTTACGAAGCCAACGATTACAACAAATCGTTCACAGCTCAGGAATTCGCGGAAAAGGTGGGAAATATTTTCAAGATGCGGTCGTCCAAAGAACTGTGGAT
>NZ_HG422173.1:2218602-2250112 GCF_000341545.2 Nitrospina gracilis 3/211 | reverse complement strand
CTGTGGATGACTTCCTGGTAGTGGACAAGGTCCGCGGCTGGCGGGCTGCCGCGTTGTGGCCTATGCGATGGCCGGTGGGCGCAAATTTTGATTCAGTAAAAACTAAAACAAAGATTATTTGCTACCGCTCAGAATGACAATTCCTACCCCAGGCTGTCATTCTCATGAGCCGAAGGCAACGAAGTATCTAAGTTGTAAGTGGTGGCTATAAGCAGTACGGGTTACAAATTGCGCCCATGGACCATCGATGGGGAAAACCTGTATTGGCCTGATTGCTCCGGGCCCCGCCCGGGCGGCCACCGGGCAGTACCCCGCCGGGAGCCCACCCTGCGGGCTAGGTGGTGTACTCTTCGTCCTCGTCGAGGTCTTCTTCCTCGTCGTCCTCCTCCTCGGCGACGACATCCTCGAATTCTTCCTCCTCTTCTTCCTCCTCTTCCTCTTCTTCTTCCTCTGCTTCCAGAACCGGGTACTCCAGGTTGTCCATGTATTCCGACTCGCGCAGAAAGTCGAGGCCTTCTTCGTTAAACGGGTTGTCGTCAAGATAGAGCCGCACCAGATTGGCCATGTGTTCTGAGTCGGCGATCGCTTTCAGTCCCTCGTTGGTGATCCCGTTGTGCTCGATCATCAGGACTTCCAGATTGGCCATATATTCCGACGCCGCAATCGCCGCGAGCCCCGCATCGTCGATGTGGTTGTGGTCGAGTGACAGGAAAGTGAGGTTTTTGAGATATTCGGACCCCGCAAGGTACCCCGCGCCCACAGGGGTGATGTGGTTGATTTCCAGGTACAGCTTCTTCAGGTCCTTGAGGCCTTCGAACTCGGAGACCACCTTGGCTTCCACGTCGCCCAGGTTGAGCTTGCTGAGGTCCAGGGTCTCGCCGTCATCGCTCAATCGTTTGCGGATCATGTTCAAGGTCAGGAACACCTTGATGGCGTCCTTGCCTTTCTGGGTGAGCTTGTTGGCGCTCAGGTCCAGCCGCTGGAGGTTGATGTAGTTTTTGCTTTCGGCAAGAGCCAGAGCCCCGTCGTCGGTGATTTCCGACTTTTTCAGGTCCAGCATTTCCAGGCTGGGGAGGTTCTGGCAGACGGCAAGGTGCCGCGCGCCCTCGTCGCCAATGGGGTTTTCCGACAATACCAGGCTGGTGAGGTTTTGCAGATTGCTGGACTCGCACAAGTGTTTCACTCCTTCGGGTCCGATGTCGTTCCACGCCAGCCGCAGGGATTTCAACTGCTCCATGTTGCGCGACTGCGAAATGTGGCGGCACCCTTCGTCTCCCAGCTTGTTCTTGTAAAGTTTGAGGTACTGCAGGTTGCTCAGGTTTTCTGACTCGGCGATGACCCGTGCGCTTTCCGAAGAGAGCTTCTGGTTGGGAATAATGAGGCGCCTGAGATTGCGCACCGACCGCGACTTTGCCAACTCCGCCACACCGGAGTCGCCCAGCTTGGTGAAGTGGAAGTCCAGTGTGGACAGGTCCCGGCTCAGCTTGAACCCGTTTCGGATGATCCCCTCGATGTTATAAAACTTTTTGGCGACGGTCATGGTTCCCCTTCAAACATCAGTGATGCTTCACATTGTACAACAAACCCGGCAAAGACGGGCTCAAACCACCTGTTCGAAAAATCTCAGGAGGCACCGGAAGTAGCCGTAATCCGGGGCCATCAGGATGTCGTTGTGCCCCACTCCGGGCAATATCTGGAGAGCCTTGTCCTCCGACCCCGCCTGCTGGTAGTTCAACTTCGCCTCGTGGGGATAGATCAGCACATCGTCCTCGCCGTGCATGATGAGGAGTGGGCATTTCACCCGCTCTATCTTTTTGCTGTTGTTGAACACCGCGTCCTCGTCCGGCGTGGTGGCGTCGATTTTGAGTCCGCGCCGCTCCACCAGAGGAATGGGATCGGCATAGCCGCTCTCGATGACGCAAGCCTTGATCTCCGGATAAGAAGCACACAGTTCGATGGCCGGGGCGCTTCCCAGTGAGCGTCCCATCACGCAGACCCCGGGCAAAAGATGCCCACCCTCTTTCAACGCCTTGTAAACAGCATGCGCGTCCGTCAGCGCTCCCCGCAGGGTGGGGTAACCGCCGCTTTTGCCGTAGCCCCTGTAGTCGCAGACGACGAAATCCGCGCCCAACTGGTGATAGGCCTGCGCCAGGGCATCGTAGTCGGCGGCGATCTCCCCATTACCGTGGAAAAACAACAGGCTGAAGCGGGCTTCCGGGTTGGGATGGCGGCGAACGTGGACCTTGATTTCTCCCTCCACCGGGATGAACAGGTCCTCCGCTCCGGCGGGACCAGTCCCATGATCGGGCCGGGGGAAAAACAGATTCTGGTTGAATTGTGGAGTGTCAAAAATGGAAGTCATGGCGCCCCTGGAAAACTCCCAACTGTTTTCCCCGGTGAAACCCGCAACTCCAGCGTTAACAGGGAAAAATCAGACTTTAAGAGAGTTGAAATTTTGTTGTAATCGTGGCAGAATCTACCGTTCGAAATTGAGACTCTACGAGTTTTCAGCAATCCCTCCCTGAGCCAAATCCTGGCAACCCATAGCGAGGGGCTTACTATAACACCGATCAACTGTATTTTTAAACTAAGGAGCTATTCAATGTTAATGGATCCGGCACCTATTGAAAAACGCTTTGAATCCATGGGCAAGGTTCTCGATGCCGCGCGGAAGAATCTGGGGCGCGACCTCACGATCGTCGAGAAAATTCTTTACTCGCACATGGACCCGGCAACGGATTTTTCAAAGCTGGAGCGGGGCAAATCGGATATTTTCCTGGACGCTGACCGTGTTGCCATGCAGGACGCAACGGCTCAGATGGCTATCCTTCAGTTCATGTCCGCCAAAATTCCGGAAGTGGCGGTTCCCACGACCGTACATTGTGACCACTTGATTCAGGCGCACACCGGATCGGCTGAGGATCTGAAGGCCGCTGAGGACACCAACAGGGAGGTGTACGATTTTCTCCGCTCCGCCGCCATGAAATACGGTATGGGCTTCTGGAAGCCCGGCTCCGGCATCATCCACCAGGTCGTGTATGAAAATTACACCTGCCCCGGTACTTTGATGATCGGCACCGACTCCCACACCCCGAATGCCGGCGGCATGGGTATGATCGCCATCGGCGTCGGCGGCGCGGACGCGGTGGACGTCATGACCGGCCAGCGCTTCATGACCCGCATGCCGAAATTTGTGGGCATCAAGCTGACCGGCAAACTGAGCGGCTGGACGGCCTCCAAGGACATCATCTTGAAGGTCGCCACCATGCTGACCGCAAAGGGCGGAACCAACAAGATCATCGAGTACTTTGGCGAAGGCGCCCGCTCCCTCAGCGCCACCAGCAAAGGCACCGTCACCAACATGGGCGCGGAGCTCGGCGCTACCACCTCCATCTTCGCGTACGACGACAACATGGACGTGTACATGCGCAAAACCGAGCGCGATGCGGTTGCGGACCTGTGTAAGAAGTACCGGGAGCTTCTCGTCTCCGATCCGGACGTCGAAAAGAATCCGGAAAAATACTACGACGAGGTTTACGAAATCAATCTGTCGGAGTTGGAGCCGCATATCGTTGGACCGCACACGCCGGACCTCGGCCGCACGGTTTCCCAAATGAAAGCGGATGCAGAGAAGAACGATTATCCGCGGGATTTGTCGGCGGCACTGATCGGTTCCTGTACCAACTCCAGCTACGAAGACCTCACCCGGTCCGTCAGCCTGGCACGCCAGGCCAAGAAGGCAGGCCTCAAGGTGAAGTCGAATTTCCTCGTCACCCCCGGTTCGGAACGCATTTTCCAGACCATCACCCGCGACGGCATCATGAAGGATTTCGAAGACGTCGGCGCCACGGTTCTGGCCAATGCGTGCGGTCCGTGCATCGGTCAGTGGAAACGGGATGACATCCAGAAAGGCGACAAGAACAGCATCATCAGTTCTTACAACCGCAACTTCGCGAAACGGAATGACGGCAACGCCGAGACGTTGAGCTTCATCAGCTCTCCGGAAATCGTGGTCGCCATGGCCTTCGGTGGGTCACTGAACTTCAACCCGATGACCGATACCCTGAAAACCCCGGACGGAAAGGATTTCAAATTCGAGCCGCCGCAGGGTGAAGTGTATCCGGAACAGGGTTACGCCTCCAAGGACAGCGGTTACCTGGCACCGACCAACTCCGGTGAAGTCATCATCGACCCGAAGAGCGAGCGTCTGGCGTTTCTGGAACCGTTCCCGAAACACGACCCGGTTGCGGATTACAAGGACCTCAAGGTGCTGTTCAAAGCGGCTGGGAAATGCACGACCGACCACATCTCTCAGGCCGGTCCGTGGCTGAAGTTCCGCGGCCATCTGGACAACATCAGCAACAACCTGTTCCTCGGCGCGGAAAATGCGTATTACGAGGAAACCGGTAAAGGCCACAATGTGGTCACGGGCAAAGTGGACGAGCTCAACAAGATCGCCCGTGAGTACAAGGACAAAGGCATTGGCTGGATTGCGGTCGCTGATGAAAACATCGGCGAAGGCTCCAGCCGCGAGCATGCGGCCATGGAACCGCGGCACATGGGTTGCCGCGCCATCGTGGCCAAATCCTATGCCCGCATCTTTGAGGCCAATCTGAAAAAGCAGGGTGTCCTGCCTTTCACCTTCGACAACAAGGATGATTACAACAAAATCCAGCAGAAGGATAGCATCGCAATCGAAGGTCTGGACAAACTGCAACCGTATCAGCCGGTCACCATGGTGCTGACCCACGAAGACGGTTCGACCGACAAGATCAAAGTGAATCACTCCATGAACGAAGGGGAGATTCAATGGTTCTATGCCGGTTCGGCCCTGAACTATGTCGGCAGTCAGAAAACGGCGGCAAGCTAATCAGCCTCGCCTTCTGTTTTTCGGACAAAAAAGAAACCCGGGCCCCCAAGGGGTCCGGGTTTTTTGTTTTTTTAGTGAAGTTCGGACGAAAACTCAATCGCCGTCCAGAAGACTTCGAACTCTCAACTCGTCTTCAATGTTTTGAAGCTTGTCCTGCAGGAACTGCCTTTTGCTATTGTTGTTGGAATTGTCTTCCTGAGAACGGGCCTCCAGCAATTTCTTAGTGTTCTCATACAACACGAGCAGTTCTTCATCATCCAGGTCTTCTACATTTGGACTACCCATAAAAGCCCCACATTACTCCCAAAAGAAAAGTTAAGCATGGGCGGCCCGGTCTCCGGAAGAATTGCAGGGAATCTCGATCCATCCCTTTTTCTTTCCGTTTCGCCAGGTGATTTTCAACCAGTTTCCCCGGGCTTGCAATACCTGAACCCGGGTCCCTTTATTCAGGCGATTGCAGACTTCACCCTTTTCCTTCAGGTGAACGGTGCAGTTTTTTTCCAGTACAATACTACTTTCCATAAAAAGGTCAAAACTTTTCCGGATCGAGTTGCAGAATTTTGTCTTTCCTCGGCTTCCCCTTCCTGACAATTTTCAAATACTCTCCGGGAACAGGCCTGGACTCCAACCGGCGCCCATTCAAAATAGCGATATCCCAATCTTTTTTTCGTCTCCCAATTGACCTGTGGCAATACTGCGAAAGGTGTCGCCGGGCTTCACTTTATAAATGTCGATATATTCCTGATCATAATCCCGCCGATCGCTTTTGTGAACCCGTCCGCCGTATTCCATTCCTTTTATTTTTTGAAGATACCCTTCACGATTTTTTTTAAGGACTCCACCATGGCGTTTGTTGATCGAATCGGAAAGGGTGTCAGCACGAATGATCCGTTCCTTGGTGTCCGGATGGGTCGCCTGAAAACTGTGGTACACCTGACCTGTCAGGATTTCCTGTTGGCGCAGGTTACTTAAAAATTCAACCATGGCATTGGGATCGTATCCTGACTTCTGCGCAATCATCAACCCGTGGGCATCGGATTCCAATTCCGCATCGCGGCCGTAGCCCAGGTTGATCGTATTGAACAATTGTGTGCTGATCATCAGCCACTCGCCGGCATTCTTTGGACTGGCAATAGCGCCTCCGATGCTCAGAATCTGTGCACCGATCTGGCGGATTATCTGTTTCGCCCCATGATGCTGGGTTACATGGGCGATTTCATGGCCCAACACGCCCACAAGTTCCGCTTCACTGTTGACCATGGCAAGAAGGCCGCGGGTGACGTAAATATATCCCCCGGGAAGGGCAAAGGCGTTGACTTGCGAACTGTCCACGACCTTGAAGAAATAGCGGCTGAATTCCGGGTTGGACATATTGCTGACCAGGTTCTGCCCAAGCTGGTTCACGTACAACTGCAGTTCTTTGTCCTGGTACAATCCGTACTGGGCAATCACCTGGGGGTCGGCTTTCTGCCCCATGCTGATTTCAGTTTCTTTATCTATAAAGGGAACCGCCAGGACAGAATCGGGACCCGCGAGGCAGGTCAAGGAAAACAAAAAGAGGAAGGAAGAAAGGAAATGGATCAAATATCTGTTTAGAAACGGTGGGAACATACCCTGAGCCGTGGGAAAGTACCTGTTACTCGAGTTGCCTTAACTTCCGGTCCACCTTCTCCAGATCCGGATGGCTGGGAAACTTGTTCTTCATTTCTCTTAACATCAAGTTTGCGTTCTGAGGGTCATTCAACGCTTCGTAACAGCGGACCAGACCCATGTGGATATAGAATAGCGGGAAGTCGGAAGAGCTGTCTATAATAGATTTGTAAATTTCGACGGCCTTCTGAAAATCTTTTTTAGCTTCGTGGGCATACGCAAGCCCTTTCTGGGCTAGCACGTAATTCAGGGAATTCCGCCTGGCCTGCTGCATCACCAGGGTATATTCCTGAATGGCCGAATCGTAGTCACTCTTTTCGAAAAAGGTTTCCGCCATCAGCAATTGCGCACGTATTTTTTGGGGCCCATCGGAAAACTCTTTCAGCAAAGCCTGCATCTGGCTTGTAACATTTTCATCCGGCTCGGTTTGTTGGCGCTTCTGCAGTTTTTCCATTTCGAAATACAGTTTCTCCATCTCCTGCCATTTCCTGTGTTCACTTTCGGTCCACAACCAGGAACCCACAAGCAGGGCAAGCACCAAGCCCACTATTCCAAACACCAGAGCCCGGTTCGCATCCAGAAATGCGACCATACGGCCGCCGAAGCGTTGCAGGGAATCGGGTTCTTTCAGGTCTTTTTTGGTGAGTTTGTGTTGCTGGGCCATAGGAAATACTGTTCAAACCACAGGGTGGCGGGGTGAATGAAAACTGCAGAGAACCAATTTAAGCACAAAGAAAAATTGCGCACAAGCCCAATTTCCACAATCATTTTGCGGTAAAATGCTATATTCGGAAATTTGCCATCTTGGAAAATAACATTTTCTGAAGCCTGATACGAGGTACGAAACCAGTTATGACAGATTCCTCACGCATTGGAGTGGTCGGGGCCGGAAGCTGGGGCACTGCATTGTCTCTCCTCCTAGCTGAACAAGGCCGAGAGGTGGACCTTTGGACCTTCGAGCCGGAAGTTTGCGCTGCCATCAAGGAGAAACGCGAAAACACATTTTTTCTGCCGGGAATGGCCCTTCCTGATTCCATCCACCCTTCGACCCGGTTCGAGGACGTGGTGATGGATAAGGACGAAATCGTCCTGGTGGTGCCGACCCATGTGCTCCGATCCACTGTCGGTCGTTTCGCTCCCTTGCTCAAGCCGGATTCCCTGGTTATCAGCGCCAGCAAGGGCATCGAAAACGACAGCCTGGAATTCGTACACCAGATCGTAAATGAAACGCTGGGAAGGCCGCAGCCGTTTGCGGCGCTGTCCGGACCCACTTTCGCCTCGGAAATCGCAGGCAAAACGCCCTCGGCCATAGTCGCAGCAGCGGAAAACGAAGAAATTGCCGCACGCGTCAAAGCCCTGTTCGAATCCCCCTTCCTCAAAGTATTCACCAGCAACGACGTGCTGGGAGTCGAACTGGGAGGAGCGCTCAAAAACGTGATCGCCATCGCCACCGGCATCTCGGACGGACTGGGTCTTGGCCTCAACACCCGGGCGGCACTCATCAACCGGGGGCTGGTGGAAATGACCCGGATCGGCACTGCGCTGGGGGCCCGTCCGGAAACCTTTTCCGGACTCTCCGGAATGGGCGACCTGGTCCTCACCTGCACGGGGGATCTAAGCCGCAATCGCACTGTCGGGCTGAAGCTGGCAAAGGGAGAATCACTGGACCAGATCACGGGAAGCATGAAAATGGTGGCCGAGGGGGTGCATACAGTGATTTCTGCTTACAGGCTTAAAGAAAACCTGAACATCCAGGCGGCGATCATCGAGGAAACTTATCAGGTTCTCCATCGTGGCAAGTCGCCCCAGTCCGCCCTTCTGGACCTGATGAATGTTGACATCGGCTCGGAATTTTCCGGAATTAAAGGATTGTAATGAACCCGCACCAGATTGAAAAACTGCTGAAGGACCTCTTTGCTCAAAAAGTTCAACCCGAAGCCGCCTTGGAACAGCTACGCACCCTGCCCTTCGAGGATCTGGGATTCGCGCATGTGGACCATCACCGTCCTTTACGCAACGGCATGGCGGAGGTCATCTATTGCGAAGGCAAAACCGCCCCGCAGATATCAAAAATCATTCAAAAACAACTGAAAGCTGGGTGCGACATTCTGGCCACACGCCTGGCGCGGGAAGCCTATCTGAAACTGAAAAAGAACCTGCCTTCCAAAGCCAGCTACAACCCCGAGGGGCGGGTGCTGACGATTTACAAATCCACCAGACCGAAGCCCGTCGGCCAGATTCTGGTGGTCACCGCAGGCACCTCCGATATCCCGGTTGCCGAAGAGGCCATTGCCACAGCAGAACTCCTTGGAAGCAAGGTGGACAAGCTGGTGGACGTGGGCGTGGCAGGAATTCACCGGCTGCTGGACAAGGTGGACCGTCTGCGGGAAGCGCGGGTTATTGTCGTAGTCGCGGGTATGGACGGGGCCCTGCCCAGCGTCGTCGGCGGGCTGGTCAGTTGCCCGGTGATCGGTGTGCCGACCAGCGTCGGCTACGGGGCCTCGTTCGGCGGGGTGGCGGCGCTCCTCACCATGCTCAACAGTTGCTCCACCGGCGTCGGGGCCGTGAACATCGACAATGGATTCGGCGCCGGATGCCTGGCCCACCGCATCAACGTAATGGGCGCGCCTTCCACCACGTGACCAGACGCTCCATTCCCTCTACCGGGCTCACCACCGGCTCGTAATTCAGTTCCCGTCGTGCACGACTTATATCGAAATAATGCGAAGTCGCAAGCTGGCTTGCCAGGAAACGCGTCATTCTGGGTTCCGCCTTCAACCCGAACAGGCGGTGCACCGACTCCAGCAACGCCCCCAGCCGTTTTCCGTTTCGATAGGAGATCGACCGCTCAACGGACCTCACCCCCACCGCTTGCAACAGTTCGTTGATCCAGTCCCACAACACTACGGGCTCACCATCGCTCAAGAAATAAACTCGACCTGCGACGGGTTTCGCCGCCGACAACGCCTCAAGCGCCTTGACATGCCCCTCGACCGCGTTGTCGATGTAGATGATATCCACTTGATTTTTTTCCCTCACCCACCCGCACCAGCTTTCCCTGACGGGCACGCTCGATAATGCGGGGCACAAGGTGGGGATCGCCCGGCCCCCAGATGAGGTGGGGTCGCAAGATGACCGTGGACAATCCATGTTGCCCATTGGCTTCCAGCACCCGCTGTTCTGCCAGAGCCTTGGTCTTAGGGTAATCGCAGAGATAGCGCCGGGCGTAAGGCAGGTCCTCGTTGCCGTTTTCAATATCGATCCCGTCGTACACCACACTGGGGGAACTGGTGTGGATCAGCTTGCTCACACCGTGTTCCAGGCATCCGGCAATCACGTTCTCCGTACCTTCCACATTGGTCCGGTAAAAGGTGTCGCGGGCACCCCAGATTCCGGTCAGCGCTCCGCTGTGGAACACCGCATCCCGTCCCCGGCAGGCGTCGGCCATCGCCTTGCGGTCGGCAAGATCGACCTGAAGAAAATCGATACCCTCTGGCAGGCCTGGATTATCCCGGCGTCCCAGCGCGGCGACGGTGTGGCCGAGGGCGTGCAGTCGACGGGCGATGTGTCCTCCCAAAAAACCGCTCCCGCCTGTCACGAGTATGTTCATGGGGATGGAAAATCAGACACAAAAGTTGGCGTGGGCGTCCAGGGCCAGCAACTCACTCGCAGACGGCGGCGCGTTGCGGTAACGAAAGGTTCCGGCACAGGCGATCATGGCCGCATTATCGGTGCAGAGAATCGGTTTGGGAACAAAGCACTGGACCCCCCGCTGTTCAGCGGCTTCCTGCAGTGCCTGTCGAAGAGCTCCATTGGCGGCGACCCCCCCGGTGAGAACAATGCGGTCCAATTGCTCCTGTTCGCAGGCGGAAAGGGCTTTTGCCACCAGCACCTCCACAACCGCTGATTGAAACCCGGCGGCGATATCGGAATCGCTCAACCCCTTGCCGTTTTTGCCGCGCCGGGCGATGGCTGTCCTGACAGCGGTTTTGAGTCCGCTGAAACTGAAATCGAGAGATCCTTTTTCCAGCCACGCACGGGGAAAATGATGAGCATTCGGATTGCCCTCCCGCGCCCGTTTCTCGACGATGGGACCTCCGGGATATCCCCAGCCCAGCATCTTTGCCACCTTGTCGAACGATTCCCCGGCGGCGTCGTCGCGGCTCCTTCCCAGCACACGGTAATCACCAAATCCATTCACCCGGTACAGGTCCGTGTGGCCGCCCGAGACGATCAACCCGATAAACGGAAACTCGACCGGCTCCTGAAGAAAAATGGCCAGAAGATGCCCTTCCAGATGGTTGACGCCAATGAGCGGCTTGCCCGTGGCAAAAGCCAGCCCCTTGGCGGCATTCAGACCCACCAACAGCGACCCGACCAGCCCCGGCCCCTGAGTGACAGCAAACAGGTCGATGTCATTCAGATTTTTGCCCGCCTGCTTCAGCGCTTCCTGGATAATGAAATGAATTTTATCGACGTGGCTGCGTCCGGCCAGTTCCGGCACGATCCCACCATATTTCGAATGGATGTCGTGCTGACTGGCTATGACGTTTGACCGCAAGCAAACGCCGTCTTCCAGGACGGCCGCCGCTGTTTCGTCACAGGAAGTTTCAATACCCAGAGTCAACATGGAAAGTCCGGAAAGGATTTAATACTCGGATTAAAAAAATCAAAAGCCGGAAACGGGCACCCGAATCCGGCTTTTGTGAATAAGATCGAGAGAGAAAACTCAGTTCGTGTTTTCACTTTTGAAGATTTTGTTCATCACCGACCACCCTTGAAGCAGGGAAACCGCTTCCCGCAACTGAATGTCGTCTTCCAAATCTTCCAACGCCGCAAGCCGCTCTTCTTTAGCCTCTTTTTCGGCTTCTGTCGGTTCATTATCGGCGCCTTCAATGCTTTTCTTGCCCTTCAGGTGTTGCTTGAGGTCTTTTTCCCGAAGGAATCTACGAATTTCATCTTTTTCCTTTTCGGCTTCGGTTTTTTCTCCTGACTTTTCATTTTCCAGAGGCTCATCTTCAATAATGATATCCGGGGTGATACCGTTTTCCTGGATCACCTTGCCGCTCGGGGTATAGTAGCGAGCCGTGGTGAGGCGAAGAGCGGAGCCGTCGCTCAAGGGAATGATGGTCTGGACCGACCCTTTGCCGAACGTTTGCGTACCCAGGATGACGGCACGCCCCATATCCTGCAACGCACCGGCAACGATTTCAGACGCACTGGCGCTTCCCCCATTGACGAGGATGATCATTGGGTATTGGAAATGTTTGCGGTTCTCATGCGTGGTGAAGCGCATGTTCTGTTCGTCGCTCCGTCCCTGTGTGTACACAATGAGATTTTCTTTGTCGAGGAACCGGTCCGTAACCTCCACCGCCTGGTTGAGCAAGCCTCCCGGATTCCCCCGCAGATCAAGAATCAGTTTCTGAACCCGCCGTTCCTCGAATTCGTTGAGGAAACGGTCCAGGTCCTGACTGGTAGTTTTGGTGAAATTGCGGATTTTTATGTAGCCGATGTTTTCGTAATACACCCGCTTCTTGACACTTTGGACCTTGATGATGTCCCGGGTGATGGTCACCACCTTTGGCTTTTCCATGCCTTTGCGGAAAATGGTGATGTTGACATCGGACCCGCGCTCGCCGCGAAGCAAATTGACGGCGTCGGTCAGGCTGAGATCGAGAGTCGGCTCGTCTTCAATCCTGATGATCTTGTCCCCGGCCTTGATACCTGCCTTGTCCGCAGGCGTGCCTTCGATAGGGGACACGACAGTGAGAATGCCGTTGCGCACAGTAATCTCGATACCAAGGCCACCGAATTTACCGGAAGTTTCAACCTTCATCTGCTTGAAAGAATCCGGTGGGAGATAGGATGTGTGCGGGTCCAGTGTTTTCAGCATCCCCTGGATGGCACCCTCAATCAATTGCTGGGGATCCACGGGCTCAACATAATTGGATTCGAGAAGGGCCAAAATTTCAGAAAACACTTTCAGCTTGTCGTAACTTCCGGGATTGGAAAAGTGTTCTTCACTGACTTCCGTTTCCGCGGCCCACGCTGGATTTACGGGAACAAATCCGCCGCTCAGGGTGAGGGTCCCGGCCAGCATGAGGACAGCACCCGCTTTCATTAATTTTGATTCCCATTTTCCAGATAGAAAACTCAATGTCCCTCTCCACTTAAAAAAAGTTGTTTTGTTTAAATTATACCCAATTCTCCATGCAATAAACATCCCAAAAATTTTACTTTCCGGCAACTTGAAACCAGGGAGAAGGTTTGATGGGCTTGCCTTTATGGCGCAATTCAAAGTACAGGGCATCACCCACCAGCGAGCCGGTATTCCCGGACAGGCCAATCACTTTCCCCTCTTCCACAACTTCTCCTTTCTTGACCTGGATGGAGTTCAGGTGTCCGTAAAGCGAATGGTAGCTGTTGCCGTGGCCCAGAATAACAAGGTTGCCGTAGCCTTCCAAAAAACCGGTGTACAGAACTTTGCCGTAAAAAATGGCTTTAACACTGGTCCCCGCCTTCACACCCAGATTGACCCCGTTATACACAATGTAGGTGTCGAACCGGTCGTCCCATTTTTTGCCGAATCGATTCAGCCTTTTGCCCTTTACCGGGTATTGAAGACGTCCCTTCATGTCTTCCAGGCTCAGACCCTGTTTGAGAATCAGTTTTTCTTCAAGCCGACCGATCAGTTGGTTCAATCCTTCCGAGGCCTTGATCAGCTCCTTGCGGGTTTGCATGGCATAGATTTTTTTGGTTTTAACGTTCTTGAGGAATTGGGACTTGTAAGCGGCCTCTTCTTCTAATTGGCGTTTTTTCTCCAGCGCCTCCTCTTCATATCGAACCAACGAGATCTGGCTTTTTTCCAGTTTTTCGGTTTCCGCCTGGAGTTTTTCCATTTGCTCCATGTAATCCTGAAAGATCACGGCGTCGTAAGCCATGACATTCTCCATGTACTTGAGACGGGTGAGGAGCTGGTTGAACGTGACTGAAGAGAACAAAATCTTGACCAGGTACATATCCCCGTTCTTGTAAATCTGTCGAAGACGGTCCCTCAGCACCAACTTGTATTGCCCAAGGCGTTTCTTGTGCCTCGCAATGGCCTCCTTCGCTTCACCAACCCGTTTTTCATTGACATGGATATTGTATTGGTAAATTTGCAACTCCCTTTCGCGCAGTTTCTTCCGATCCTCAAGGTGGCGAAGGGTTTTCAGGATGCGGGTCTCTTCTTTACCTATTCTGGATAATTCCCGATCCTGTTTTTCAATTTTTTTCCGAAGGGCTTCCAGTTCCCCCTTTTCCTGCTCCAGAAGATGTTCTACCTGGCTGGAGGCTTTTTCTTTCGAAAACGCAGGACCGGCCATTCCGCTGACCAACACGGTCATAGCAAAGGCCCCTGCCAGCCAATATGAAAATTTTATTTTCATCGACTTCGGAACATTTTGAGGAACTGGTTTACTGAAAGGTAGCTGCCTGTCCAACCGAGGAATAAGCTACACACAAAAATGCTGCCTACAAATTGCGGTGACAAGAAATGAAATTCCATTCCTCGGGTTATGACTTCCAGCGAACCCTGAAAATTCAGTGTCAAAAAGATCTGCAGGCCCTTAACCAGGGCCAGGGACAGGGCAGCACCCAGGAGGCCATGCAAGGCTCCTTCCAGCAAATAAGGAAACTTGATAAAACGCGGTGTCGCTCCAATCAAAAGCATGAGCTCAATTTCTTCCCGGCGGGCAAAAATGGAAAGCTTGATGGTGTTGGATATGATCAGGAGGGCGCCGATGCTCAACAAGGCGCCAAGTGCAAATAAAAATACTTTCATGAAAATCATAAATGTCTCGAACCGGCCAATCCATTTTTCTCCGTATTCGACGGACTCCACCCCATCCTTGATACGAACTCGTTCGGCAAATAATTTGATCGCCGAAAACTGCCGATCCAGGGCATGGAACTGAATATTGAATGACGCGGGCAAGGGATTCAGGTCCATCTGCCCCAAAAATTCGGAATGATCTGAAAACATCCTCTTGAAATTTGTCCACGCCTCATCCCGGGACACGTATTTAAAATGCTTTACGTCCGAGCTTGCCTGAATGAAATTTTCCAGCCTCGTTCTGGACTCCGACCCAATGTCGTCCTCCAGGTACACGATCAATTGCACCTGGTTGCTCCAAGAGCTGAGCAGGGAGTTGAGATTAACGTAAACGAAGATGAACAGGCTGAAAATGGATAAGGCGACCGTGATGGATCCCACCGATGCAAAGCAGGTCTGTTTGTTGGATTTGATATTGGAAAGTGCCGCTCGAAAACTTCGTATCAGAAAACTCACGTGAGCACCCGTGTGTCCACAATGCGACCCCGGTTCAATGTAATAACCGAATGGTTGCCGCTGGCCAGCATGTCCTGGTTGTGGGTGGCGAACACCACAGTCGTTCCCACCCGGTTTGCCTTCTCGAACAGTTTGAGGATTTCCTGCGAGATATCCGGGTCGAGATTCCCGGTCGGCTCATCGGCGAGAAGAATCTTTGGTTCGGTTACCAGGGCCCGTGCGATGGCCACCCGTTGCTGCTCGCCACCGGACAATTGCAGGGGATAGGCATCTTTCCGGTGCGACAGGCCGACATTCTTGAGTGCTTCCCATGCCCTGGAACGAATCAACCGCCGGGGCTGGTTGCTGGTGATTTCCAACGCGAATGCGACGTTCTCAAAAATGGTTTTCCCAGGGAGCAGTTTGTAGTCCTGAAACACCACGCCGATATTCCGGCGCAGAAGGTAAAGCATGCTTTCCTTGAATTTACCGATGTTCATCCCGTTGACCAGAACCTGCCCATGGTCATGTTTCTCCCACCGAAAAAGTATTTTAAGAAGAGTGGATTTCCCGGCGCCGCTGGGTCCGCTCAAAAATACAAAGGCGCCCTTCTTGATAATCATGGAAATGTCGAACAGGGCGGGCGTGTTGCCTTCGTAGGTTTTGTAAACGTTGTACAGTTGAATCATGCTTGACCGGTCCGAACCATACAAATGCACCCTGCCCCGGGGAGGGAACGGGACGGGCTTTAATTCTTGGGAGTGGACGGCGGCAATTCGTCCGCCAGAATGATGTCGCTTTCCATACTGTCATCGGCAACGTATTCGCCGGTGGACATCATGGCCAGCACATCGTGACCGTAAAATTCGCGGATCTGCGTATCGGAAAGCATATCCAGATGTATGAATGTCTTGATGATGAGGCGTCCGTCCTCAATCTCGTATGCAAAAACCCCGGTGGAACACACAAGGAATCCCTCGTGGTGCCCGAATGTCAGAAGACCTTCTTCCAGGTAGTTGTCGAGCGTAATGATACAATTATCCGTGGTCTCCGTGCGTTCGCTGAACCGGTCAATGCAGTGAGTCGTGTACGCCACCTGCGGGTGCGTGAATGATTTGTAGAGCCGACCCTTTTCCGTGGATTCGCTGTGCGACGGCGAAACCAGGGTGACGAATCCTTGCCGGGTGAAATCCACCAGGCAAAGAACGTCCTTGCCGAACTTTCGGGCGACTTTCTGGGTGATCCGGCTCATGAAGCGCTGGCGCTTGCGGATGGAAATCCGCCCCGACCGTCCGAAATACTTCTGATATTCCTTTTTCAGATAAGCTTCGATTTGATGCTTTTTAAAAGCAAAATGTTTGTCATCAACCATTCTCAAACCCAAAAAACGGACACATGCCTTCACAAAACTCATTATACCCATCCTGTTTAAAGGAAAAAAGGCGATTTTGACCTTCTCCATTGAAATTGAAGGAGAAATCGGCGAAACTCCCATTCTGTTTTCCACTTACAGGGCCCACTCCCTTTGATACAATGACATTATGAACAGCACAGCAAAAACCTTCCTCGTCCTTCTGGGCGCCACGGTTTTTTTCAACCTGATGTTTTACTACCTGTCCTCCAATATCGAGGACTTTGAAAACTTGCCACTCCCTCCCAAAAAGGTGGACCGGTACAAAACCGACAACCCCCTGATCAAGGTGGACGCGCAATCACGGGATACGTGGGCCCTGCTCGACTTTTCAACGGGTAAAATCCATCGCGTTGAGGACATGGAAAAAGACACCCACCGCCTGCAAAAGCTGGACTGGGACCTGGCGTTCCAGCGGACCAAGATAGTGACCAACGGGGGGGTCACCAATCCACAAGGGCCGGTTCAGGTGAAAAACCTGGGTCAGGTTGAATTTGATCAGGTGCAAGATGTCCCCGCAACCCGGACCGATTTCAAAAAGGATGACCGGGGCTGGGGAGGCAGTATCGTCAACAAGGCACTGGTTGACTGGTACATTTACCGCACCCGCACACACAATGTGGAATCCAAAAAGGATGTCTACCTGATCGATACCGGGGACGGGTTCGTGAAAATGAAGATCATCAATTATTATTGCGAACGTCCGGAATCCGATTGTAAATCCATGATGTGCACGCGTGACGAGGCCGCCTGCCTGACGCTGGAATACCGTTACGTTCCAAAAGGGGAACACCTCTTCCCCACCAACCCGATCGACCACCCGCAAACAGCCCAGGTCAGCCATTGAAGCAGGCAACCCTTTTGCTGGTTCTGGTAGTGTTCTCGTTGCTTCCGGCGTGCCAACACTCCTCCACACCCGAAAAGGAGTCGATGGTCTTGATTCCGGCAGGCGAGTTTCAGCTCGGAATGCCAGTCTCCGACAACATACCCGCGTTCATGTCCGACCGGACATCCAGCGCCAACGCCCAGCCCATGCAAAACATGCATTTGGATGCATTTTACATCGACCGGTTTGAAGTCACCTACGCTGATTTCCTGGCATTCAAACCTTCCGCCCGTTACGCGGAAGGACGGGCCAACCATCCTGTACGCGGTATCAGCTGGCACGAGGCAGACGCCTATTGCCTGTGGTCGGGCAAGCGTCTGCCGACGGAGTTTGAATGGGAAAAGGCCGCACGTGGCGAGGATGGCCGGTTATTCGTCTGGGGGAATGAGTTGGACAAAAGCAAAGCCAATTTCGGAAAAACGCCCCAGCCGGTTGGCAGTGTGAAAGGCGATGTCAGCGTCTACGGCGTGCAGGATATGAACGGAAATGTTTCGGAATGGACCGCCAGCTGGTACCAGCCCTACCCCAAATCCTGGCACAAAGATGCCAACTTTGGGGAGAATTTCAAGGTGATTCGCGGCGGTGCCTACAACAAGCGCGAGCACGGATTCATGGAGCAGTTCGCCATGGTTCCTTACAGAAACGTGGCGCCCCCAACCATGCGCACCTGGAACACAGGGTTCCGTTGTGCGCAATCGGTTGGAAAGACGGAATCCGGCAATCCGGGCTAAAGCCCGGAAGCCAGATCATCTCGTATGGGTTTTGGCTCGTCCCCTCCCCGGTCATCGGCCTTGTACGGAGGGTCGAGCACCACTTCATGCAACCGGGAAACATTTTCCACCGGTTGCGGAGAAGACTCCCCACCATCTCCACCTTCCGCACTTTCCGTTTTTTCCACCGTTTTACGGGGGGTGCGCGTTCGGCTGCCGCCGCGCCTGCGATTCGGGTTGCGTCGCCCGTCGCGGGAACGGCCGGACCTGCTTCCCCGGGAAGCGGGCTTGTCCTCTCCTGGGCTTTCGGCCTTCGAAGAAGTATCCTCGCTATCTTTTTCAACGGCGGGAGATGCCTCCTCAACTGGCAAAACCGGATCGCCTGTCACCATAGGTGGAACTTCAAAACCGGAGCCCTGAGGCTCATCCCTTCCGTTTCCAGGAAAGGGTGTGTCCACCACCGCATCGGGAGCAGTCTCCTGTCTTTCTTCGTTTGGTGTCCGGTTCGAACGATTGCGGGAACCGCTGCGCGAATCTCCTGACCGGGCGGAACGCCCACGGCCGGAGGGGCGACGTCCCCGGCCACGTCGATCCCGGTCTCCACCCTCATCAGAACGGGATTCCGGGCGCGACTCTTTTCGGGTGTCGGTCCGTACGGGGGCCGTCTCCGGTGTCGCAGTCCGGAACTCAACGCCACGAGTTCGATTTTCCATTTGCCGTTCTTCTTCGCGCTTGCGTTCCAGAACGGTGTAGGAGAAGTTTTCGTACGCCAGGCGGTCCTTCGCCGTGAACTGAATGAGGCATTGGGTTTTGTCCTGCAACTCCTGCAGGTACTTTGTCTTATGATTCAAAAGGTAACTGGCTACTGCGGAGGAAACCTCCACGGCCAGAACCTTTACGTTGCCATCCGCCAGAATTTCCCGAACTTTTCGTAGAACGCTCAGCGACAACGAACTTTCAGTACGTGTGAAACCGGTGCCCTGACAAAGACTGCATTGCTCGAAGTTCCCTTCCTTGACCGGCGAGGACAAGCGCTGACGAGACATTTCCAGCAGGCCGAACCGCGAGATGCGTGAGATATTGATGCGGGCCTTATCCGATTTACAGCTTTTCTTGATTTCTTTTTCGACGTTGCTCTTGTTCTTCTTGGAGAACATGTCGATGAAATCGATGACGATCAAACCGCCCAGATCGCGCAGGCGCAACTGACGCCCGATTTCTTCCGCCGCCTCCATATTTGTGCGTGTGGCGGTGTCTTCCAAGTCACTGGAGCTTGTGGTTTTGCCGGAGTTGACGTCGATCGCCACCATGGCTTCTCCGACATCGAATACCAGCGACCCGCCGGAAGGCAGATCGACACGTTTTTTGTAAATGTTTTCGATCTGCTCTTCGATCTTGTACTGGGAAAAAATGGGTTTGGTTTCCTGGGAATACTTGATCCGGTTGCGCATCCGCGGCATTACCAGGCGCATGAACTCCTTCACCGCTTTGTAGGATTCCGCGTTGTCCACAATGATCTCAGAGGTGTCGTTGGTGAAATGGTCGCGAACGGTGCGCACCACCATATCCGGCACCTTGTAGAGCAGGCACGGAGCCTTGGATTCGGGATCTTGAAGCTTTTCCTGAATTCCCTCCCAGATCTTCATGAGCATCTGAAGGTCTTTTTGCAATTCCAGCTTGGTGCGCCCCATGCCGGCAGTACGCAGGATCACGCCCATATCCTCTGGCAATTGGAGATCCGAAAGCACCTCCTTCATTTTCTTACGCTCGGATTCATCCTCGATTTTCCGGGAGATTCCGCTGGTTTCCTTGGAGCACATGAGCACCAGAAACCGGCCCGGAATGGTGACCGCGTTGGTCAGGGAAGGTCCTTTGGCGTCTCGGCTTTCTTTAACCACCTGCACCAGGAGTTTCTGCCCACGGATGAGAACATCCTGGATCCTGGTTTTTGATTTCCTTTCCCCTGTTTGAAGGTACGATTCTCTCAGAACATCTTTGAATGGGAGGAAGCCGTATTTTTTACCACCAAAATCAACAAAGCAGGCCTCGATGGCGGGTTCCACCCGGGTGATGACGCCCAGATAGACGTTCCCTTTCAGGAGCTCCCGGGAGGAGTGTTCTACTATGTATTCCTGGATTGTTCCATCTTCGATGATTACGGCGCGGCATTCTTCGGGGTGTTCCGCATTGATTAACAGTTTTTTCTTTTTGGACATATCATTGATGGCCTTTCAATTTGGCGCTTGGAAGTCCTCGCCGACTACCTGCCTAGGACATGATAAAACAAAACGAATATTATTTCAAAAACGGTAATTTGTGTTATTTTATGAATGGAATCAAAAGCTTCGCTTCGGGAGGCGGGCATCGTTCCAGGCTTCGGCGGAAAGCTTGGGATCGGCCTTCCTGATATTTAAATTATAACACATAAATTCAGCAATTTAGGTCATTTTTCCTCATGGAAAACGTCGCCAAAATGCCGTGTGTGGATGATCTGACCCCGGCAGACCTCATCGAAAAAACCATTTTCATCCGTGTCGATTTCAACGTTCCCCTGGTCAACACCAGCAAAGGATACCGCGTCGCCGACGACACCCGCATTCGACGGTTCGTTGACACCACTTTCAAGAAAATTCACGAACTCACCGACGGCAACTGCCGTATCATCATCGGCTCCCACCTGGGCCGACCGCACAAGAAGAAAGATTTCATGGGCTGGGATGGGGTCTTCAACATTCAGTTTGTCTGCTCCCACTTCGATACGCTGGTCCGCGAATTGTACGAGGACACCTACACCATATTTCCTCCCGAAATCACCGACTCCCATCTGAAGGATTCGTTGAACATCATTTCCAATCATCGGCTGCCTCGAGGCGGTATCAAATTCCTACCCAACCTCCGTTACTTGCTGGAACCCAATAATCCGGACACCTACCGTCAGGAGTTCATGGAGGAAGTGGCGACCTGTTCGGACATTTTTATCAATTGCGCTTTCGGATGCAGCCATCGTGTCAGCAAAAGCATCCAGATGCTTCCACAGCACATGCGACAGCAAGGAAAAACTGTGGTAGCCGGAAGTTTGCTGAATATTGAAGTGAATCGACTCGGCAAATTTGCCCAAAAGGCACTGGATTACCCAGAAAAAACGGCTGTGATTGCCGGCGGAGCGAAAATTGCGGACAAAATCGGTATATTGAAGCAATTTGTGGACAGCCGCATCCGACTCATTTTTATTGGCGGAAGAATGGTGAATGCTTTCCTGCTGGCAAAGAAATTCATCGAAAAAATTCCCACCCTCAAGCAGAAAGACCTGCCCGCCAAGTTGTTTCTCAACAAGACGGAAGAAGAAAAGGCGGATGTTATCAAGGAAGTGCGCTACGCGGACGAAATCTTGAAGCTCGCCGAAGCCAATGAAGTCACCATCGTGTTTCCTGACGACTACAAGATCACCAAGGATTATTTTGAAACAGAATATGTAGTCAAGGACGAACCGGATTTCGAGGATGATTTCCAACTGGACCTGGGGCCCCGTACCATTGAAAATTTCGCCCGAAAAATCCTGCTGGAAGGCCAATCAGGTGAAATTCAAAATGTATTCTGGAACGGTCCGCTTGGTGCCTACGATCACCCGCAGACGGAGCAATATGCTGAAGGTTCGGTCAAGCTTGCGGAGTTGCTGTTTTCCGCCGCCATAAGCAACGAGAACATGTCGGTTGTCATCGGCGGGGGTGACTCCGCGGCAATCCTCAACAAACTCAATCTGGAAGGAATGAAATACCAGGTGCGGGGGCGAATCATTCAACAGTTGCACAAAACGATCAATGCATCGCTGTTGTCCATTGGATTCAATAATGTAAATAAATACACCCTGTGCAACTACTTCGCGTCCAATTTTTTTGTATCTACAGGTGGGGGCGCCGCTCTGGAATTCCTGGAGGGTTACCTCAAAGATCGCGGGACTTCCCCACCATCTTCCTACCTGCCGGGAACGGCCATTCTGCTGGAACTCACTTCCGCCTGACCCATTTCCATCCGTCTCCCAACCAGGAATTCGGTTATGAAGCCGATGATTTCGTAAAGGGACCGGGCTTCCATTTCAAATTTGCGATAACATTCCTGCGTTTTCCCGGCCAGGTCCAACAGGTCCTCTCCCTCGAAATTTTCCTTCCTCCGGTCGAACATGTCGCAAAGGGGATTGAGTTCGGGGTGGGTCAATCCGGCTTTGCGTATGGCGTTATCGATGCCTGCAATCCGCTCGCCGAGTGCCTGTATGCGGGGCTTGTCAAATCCACGCTCCCTGTAAACAGACATCAGCTTTTCGCTGACCATTCGGCCATCAGATACGAGTCGGATGAGGTTTTCCAATTCTTTCCTCTTTTCCTGGACCGCTTTCAACGGAAAATTGCCCTCATCAATAATAAAATGCTGCTCCAAGAATCGGGTAATGGCTTTCATAGAATCCAATGTGGGATGTTCGCGAACTTCTTGAAGGTGATCGCGCCACATGCGCCGGTAGGCTTGAGCGAACAGGGTTTCTATGTTCAGTGGATGGCGAATAAGCGGTTTGAAGGCAAGATAACCTTCCTCGTCGAAACCTGATTCCAGCAGGTCCATCTCAGGAAGGTTTTTCATGAAATCCGGAACTTCCCAGCGACCGGTATGAATATGGCCACTGATCATCGCTTCCACATGCCGTGCCTGGACTTTGTCGATGCAGACTACGTTACTGCAATGAACCTGGTAGCTGCAGGGAGCGCAGGGAATATTTGCACGAAATATGATGTCGCCTTCTGAAAAGGGCCCGGTTTCATGCGGATGCGCGTGAGCAAAAAACAGGCCCACGATTCGAACATTCAAAGCCGCTGCAATATGCATGGTTCCCGTATCGTTGGTCACAAGGTACCGGCAGCGTTTGAGCATGCCTATGAGTTGGGTGATGGAAGTTTTCCCGCAAAGGTTGGCGATTTTCGCGGGATACCGGGAAGAACCGTAAATCTGTTCGGCCAGTTCCATCTCCGATTTGACCCCGAATAAAATGATTCGGGCATTATGGTTTTCAATCAGCCGGTCCACCAGTTCCGCGAAACGAGACGCGGGCCAGCGGCGGTCGGCAATACTGGACCCCGCCTGAATGCCAATAACGAGTTCGTTTTTATCCAGCCCTTGGGCTTTCAGGAGATCCGCGACAGCTTCTTCATCCTCAGCTCCGTGATCCACCCGAAGACCGTGTACAACAGGTTCAATGTCCCCTCCCCGCCCGAAAATATCAACAAGGTTGAAGGTATTGTATGCACGGTTCATGGGTTCCGTGAAAAAATACTGGAACCACGGATGTTCGGTTTTACGGTTTCCTTCTTCATTACAGCAGAACCCGCGAGCCTCAGGGATCCGCAGATACTTGATCATGTATGCGCTGAGAAAGGAATGGCTGAGATTGACCACCATGTCAAATTGTTTGGCCCGCAATGTATCAAGCCATGCTTTGAGGTATTTTGCCAGGGTCACCCAAATGACTTCCCGCCCCCAGTCACGGTCGTTGTATTGCGTGATGTCGAACAACACCAGTTCATCCAAATGAGGAATTTTTCTGGCAAATTCTTCAAACGACTTGTTTACGGCAAGAGTGATTCTGGCATCAGGGTGTTTCCTGCGAAGACCAGCAATAAGCGGCGTACACTGGACGAGATCTCCCATTCGCGTCTGGTTGAGTATGAGAATATTCTTGGCCATAGTCAGCTCTTTTTAGGAATAATTTGTTCGACCATCAGAAAAAGAAGTTCGGGGTCTTTAAAAGACCATTCATCTTCACTGATTCGATCAATTACTGATTGAAATTTGAAGTCCTTTTGCCCACGAAAAGGTTCCAGAAACTCCCGGAGTTCAGGGTCGTCCGCCACCTGGTCAAGGGCCCGGTCCAACACACTTTCGCGACTGCTCGTCCGGATTTCAAGTTCCTGCTCTCTTTCGGAGTAAATGTGCAACAACATTTCATGCATGCGGTGTCTTATGGTGTGTTCCCTTAAGACACGCTGCCGCCCGCGTTCGGCAACCTTCCGACGTTCTTCAGGATTTTCGAGGTAATAAAGCGCCTTGGCCCGCATTTCTTCGAGGTTGGAAAAAGTAACCATCTCCTCCCCTATTTGAAAGCAGTCGCCCAACTCCGAGCGTTCATCAACCAATTGAAATCCACCGCAGGCAGCGATCTCAAAAGTACGCGGATTAACGAAGTCGCCGTTCGGGTTGATCCCATCATGGTAGGTGGAGGAGTGAAGATTCAGGTTAACTTTACCGGCGTTATAAATCTTAACGCAATCCTCGCTACTCACCCGTTCCCCATTGTTTTGCAAATGAGGCCAGAAAACGGGGTCCTGATTCCATCCCGTTCCCCAAATTTTGAAATTCTGGTCCAACAGGCGGGTGAAGGCCTTGTGACGGTTGTAATAGCCTTCCCCCATGAATGAAAGGTCCGCGGAAAATTGCTTGTATTCATCCTCATTTAATGCCACGGGATACTGGGTTTCGGGGTGTGCCGCCTGGGGAAGATAATAAAAATTATCCAGTCCCTGTGCTTTCATTTTCCTGAAAAATTCCCCCTGCTGAATGGTGAAAAAATAATCATACAAACCTGCTACATCTTTCCAGTAAGTCAATGTATTGAAGTCTTCAACAAACCAGAATGCAACAGGGGTTTTCATTTCCCTGAACTTCGATATTGCTTCCGGGCTCATCGGAGCCTGGGCCAAAGCAAGAACCAGGTCGGGTTTGAAATCAACCGCCTTCGCCACCACCGCATCCCCCATAAGTTGCATGAACTTATGGTTGAGCGATCGCTGATTGTTTTTAATTTCGGTGATCTTTTGAATTTCAAAATAAGCATCCTTGAACCGGTCACAATCCACACTATCCACTTCGTGGCCCATGGAAATCAGGGTTTCTTTGCAAAACCGGGCGGTGGGCAATGAGCCGCCATAAACCGGGTTCACAACAAGGATCCGAAGGGAATGGCTTTCAAGGACATCCATGACCCGAATGCACCGGTTCATTTTCTCAAAATAATCGGGCGAAACAAAAGTCGAGGGTGCATGAATGAATACATCCCAGTTTCCGGTGTCACTCCTTGCAAGAATTTTTGGAGCTGGCTCGTCCACGCGAAACTGAACCCGGTTGGCAAATACCTTGAGATCCACATGCTCCAGGAAAGCGCGGAACAGACTCATTCTCGGTTCGATGACAACAATATTATTTGGAAACCTGTCAAGCAGTGCCCGAACGTGGTATCCAAACCCAAGCCCGAAAACCACAATCACCGAATCCGGTTCCGGATTGAACTCGCGAATGCTCGCCGCCGCATCTCTTTCGGGGTAATAGGTGCTGTGCAAAGAATTATTTTCCAAAACTGGAACAGGAAGATTTTCTATGGAATATGAAATGGAAAAATTTTCGGGAACCGGCTCACTTTTCACTCGAGCAGCCAAATGAGGGTCCATTCCCTCCAACAATTTTATGTTTGATTCAAATCGGGTCATGAACAAACCTCGTTTAATGCTTTTTCAAACTCACCGTTCCGCTCCAGTTCCGGCGCTTTCTGCAACTGGTCCGCTTTTTTCTCCCGGCCTTCCTGCTTGTGTATGTGGGCCGCATTATTTTTTCGAACCAAATGAGCTACGATTTTGTACTGGATGACAAAAAACTGCTTCAATTCTTCCGGCGTCAAATCCGAAATGGTGACTCTTCCTGTTCGGATGCTGGTTTGCCCTGAAGAAGCGAACTTCTCATACTGAGGATCGAGGTTCTCTTCCACCACCTGGACTTCATATCCCGTTTCCGCAAACAATTTCCTTATTTCCTTTAATGTGAAAAATCGCAAATGGGTGCGGTCCAGTATGCCTTCGTCTTCATAGGTCCAGTTGCCTTCCCCCAACTGATTCAGGATGCCGTGGTACTGGATGTTGGGGATGCTGGCCACCACGACTCCGTTTTCGCCAAGATAAGGAAGTAACTTGCGCAGAACCTGCGCCGGATCGACAAGATGCTCCAGCACATCTGCAAACAGGATGCAGTCGAATTGCTTTTCATCGAAAGGCAGTTCCATGTGTTCGATGCTGCCCTCCACCACCCTGTCCAGTTGCCGGCAGGCTTCCTTCGCTGCAATTGGATTCACCTCGACCCCGACCACAAACGCCCCCTGCCTTTCTTTGATGGCGCGCCCAGTGTGGCCGGCGCCACACCCGACTTCCAACACAGACCGGGCCTCCAAAGGCATGAGATGAAGCAGGTCCCGGCGGACATTCCTGTAATAATCGGAAATTCCATTGTCCTGGGATACCGTTTCCATTTGCTGAGTGGCGGGTGCCTTCATCCACTCTCTCACATGTTCCAGCAGAGTCTGCACACGGTGATCGTAAGTGTGCCGCGCCAGCACTTCCTGCCTGCCCGCTTCCGCGATACGCTCTGCTTCTTCCGGATTGTCCAGGTAGTGGCGCACGGTATTGACGATCGAATCGTCCCGGTAGATAACCAGATGCTTGCCGTTCTCAAACAGGTCGGTAAGGCCACTTCCTTTCGCCTCGTCGGTGACAAGAAGACTGCCGGAACATAATGCCTCGAACACGCGCATGTTGAGATCGTCGCGCACGGCGTTGTTGAATACGAGACGCGACCGGCTGAATATTTCGGCCATTTTTTCCATGAATTGACGATCGATGTGTATATCGAAATGCTCCCTCAGTTTATCCAGGAGTTGCTTACGCCGCGGAAGGTTAGGCAGAATGCTTCCCACGAACCCGACATCATGCTCTTTCCCCAGATTCTGTTTTCCGTGGATTTCCGGATCGCACGCCAGCGGCAACCACGCCACATGCGAAATTCCGGCCTTTTTGAAATCGTCCACGTATTCCCTTTGCGCCAGGAAAACGATATCGAAATGGCCTGCAATTTTAAGATGCTGGTCCTTGTTCAGGTGCGTGTCGATCAGGTAGCACACTTTCGGCACTTGCAGCGTGTGTAAATCCGCCGGGGTGGCATTCAATCCCGTCTCCACGTAAAGGTACAGATTCGGCCGCCAGTCAGCAGGCAGTTTCTGCAAAACCGACTGGATGGATTGGTTCGGTTCGCGGCCTATCTCCGGCTGGTTGGCGGGCCAGTCCAGCGCCCCCATGTTCCAGTTCCGGCGATGCTCGTCGGTAAAGGCGGAACCGCAGGTCACAACGTCATGCTGTTTGCGCAGTGCCCGTTCCAGATAGTGCGCGGTGGTGACCGGGTTGCCGTTGGTGTCCATCAGGATATTGAGTTTCTCCGGCAGTTCCGGGAAGCCTTCCCCACCACCCTCTTCCATCGCCTCATGCCGAACGAGAAACTGGTCGATCGCCGTCTGCACCGCCTGCTTCCAGTTTTTGACGAAGCGGCCGATCGGGAACAGGCGCGCCACCGTCTCCCGTGCTTGTTGGCCCAAATCGCGGGCCTTGTCCGCATCACGCAACAATTCCTCAACACCCCGTCGCAGAATCGCGATGTCGCTGGAAATATAGCCATTCACGCCGTTTTCGATGGGAGACGTCGCGTTGCTGGTGGAGACCACGGGCATGCCGGTCGCCATCGCTTCCAGCATCGACAAATTGTAACCGTCCTCGTAACCGTCCACCGTGGTGTTGAGGAACACGCGGCCGCGACGGTAGTGGTCGCACAGGTCGTCGAATCCGCGGGACAGGCGACTGCCGGGAATCTGCGGGTTCTGGCCGAGGGTGACGCAATCGAATCCCTCGACGATTTGCGAACTCGCCGTGTAGCCCAGCATCAGGTCGCGTTCTTTCAGGTTATTGGCAACGCGCAAAATGAATCCGCCGCTTCCATCGTAGCCGCCGTACTCGTCCAGCGGCAGGCCGGGACGGATGATGTCGCCTTCCAACCCCCAGTCGTCGCGTTTGCTCTGGGAAATGAAAACGCAATGCACGTCGCGGGTAAGCTCTTCGACGAAGCGGAAGTATTCTTTTTTGTCCACGGAGTTGCCGCTCAACCCGGCCTCGGTGGAGAATTTATTATGGAACACCGCGATCTTGGGCAGGTCGTAATCCCGCGCCCACGCCAGGTCCCTCATGTTGTGCGCCACGACGAGGGTGTAATGGCCGTCTTCCAGGTTGCGCCGCGCTTCTTCTTCGGTGACGATACAGCCGTTTTTCGGCAACGGGCGCATGTTCCAGTCCCATTGCCGCCGCCGGCCGGGACCGGTTTCCGGCTCGATGATGTCGAAGTCATACCCCGTGTGGGCCATCAGGCAGATATAGGGTTCGTGCCAGTTGAAGGTGAGGATTTTCAAGTTCATATGGATTGCCGTCTCCGCTGTGAATGCCTTTAATTCTTTTCGGAATAATCGAAAAATTGCTTTAGGCTTTATTGCCCCTTTGGTGGAGCTTCAGAGTCTTCCTTAACCAATTGAAAATAAATGACTTTTAATTATTCGAAACCATTTCCTCCAAGTTCCATCCAAAAAAGGATGGCCCTGATGCCCCCTCCCCGGCATTTCCGGCGGAGTTTTTGTAAATAAAGCGAATTCAAAGGTTTCTATGGATATCCCCACCCCCGATCCCAACTCCAAACGCATCCGCACGCGCGAGGCGATGATCCAGTACCAGAAAGCCCGGCAGGAGGGCAAGGAATGGAACGGCGAGGTGCCGATGGGCGAAGGTCCGCTGAACCGCGACGGCATGCCAAAAACCCCGCCAGGACAGAACGTCACCGACCGCTGGCCGGTGCTCGACCTCGGTTTCCAGCCGGAGATCCCGCTGGAGAACTGGTCGCTCACGCTGTCAGGGCTTCTGGACTACCCGGCGGCGTTCAGCTGGGAGGAGTTCAACAAATTCCCGCAGGTGGAGGATGTGTCGGATTTCCATTGCGTCACTTCCTGGAGCCGGCTGGACAATCGCTGGAAAGGCGTGCGGTTCTCGGATTTGGCGGACCATTGCCGCGTGCAGAAGGAGGTGCGCTACGTGTACATCAAGGCGTACGACGGCTACTCCACCAATCTGCCGATCGAGGAAGCCATGAAGTACGACGTGCTCCTGGTCCATACATGGGAGGGCATGCCGCTGTCGAAGGAGCACGGCGGGCCGGTGCGCATGATCACGCCGCAGTTGTACGCGTGGAAGGGAGCCAAATGGATCGGTGAGATTGTCTTTCGCGAGGACGACGAGCTGGGGTTCTGGGAACAGCGCGGTTACAACAACAACGCCAACCCCTGGCTGGAAGAACGGTATTGGTGAAGGTTGCCGCTTTTATCGGATTAATTCGGGAATAATATTGTACGCGATGGTTCTCTGCTGGTCATCGGGCGACTACCCCTGCCTGATCGTGGTCAATCGTCCTCGCTTATCGTACTGGAAGTCCCCTTAAATTTTAATCAAAGACAAACACTAAGTGGAAGGGGACAGGCTCTTTTCTCTCTAGCCATCGTCCAGCACAAACAAGCCAACATTCAACAAAATTACCTATCATCAAGGGCTTTTCGCGCCAGATTTTTCCAGATCCATACAGGACCAAGACATACCCTTTGGCTGGCCACCATTCCATATCGCTCATGCAATCAATCAAAGCACTCCAGTTCTTTCCGAAATAGTCAGGGAATTTCATAGCCTCAGCTATGAATTCCAAAAGCTCCCTGTCCTTGGAAATTTCTGGAAGCCTGCCTTCGATCAGCACAAAGCCCTCTTGTTCCAATTCATTTTTTTCACAAAAGAGAGACCCCATTTCATCTTCGGGAAAAAAATGCACCGAAGCTGGCCGTACAAGCCTAACCGATTGATATAATTCCATTCACTTGCCTCACCATCGCGATATAGATTACCGCTTTGAAAGCCGATTAAATTCTGACCGACATCCTATTTCAAGTAAGCCTTAAAGTCCGCAGTTTGGGCAGGCATTGGGACTGGGAGAGGGCTTCGACGCCTTTGCCGCCGATGTAGGTGTCGAACATCAGTAAGTCGCCGCCAGACCAATATGATCGCCCTTCAAATCAAAACTCTTCGAACATATCTACATAATGGAATTGTCCTTGACGATATTTAATTTCTCCAAAATCTTCTGAGGAATCTTTAAAAACTATATAAACTTTTCCTTTATCGAACTTTAAGTAATCAATGTCTTCCTTAAAAAAACTGATAATCGTCTCTTTTTTATAACCATCCTCGTCATCACTCAATATAGCCACAAACGTGGAATGCCCCTTCTGGGTTCTCCTCTTGTATTTTCCTGTAAAAATATATATTTCTTTAAATGGTCCGTAATTATTTAATTGCAAAAACCCATCATAGTTAAATTTTTTGTTTTTAATGAAATTAAAGGGAGCTATTTTGAACTCATTTTCCAAATAATCTTCGTTTAAAAGAGACCCCTGAAGTTCACCCCCAAAACATATAGAGCAACTAAATAAAAAAATAAGATTTGTTAAAATGAAATTCTTCATTCTTTTATAGAAACAATCAAGCGCGGTTCAGCAATGAACGGGACTCAGGGCGATTAAATTCTGAGTGATCAAATAAAGGCTGAAAAGAAACACCCCCATACCAACCAAGAACAACAAGCACTGACCCACTCTATTAAAAGCAAATAATTCCTTTAAATGCAAACTCCAATTCCTGAAATCCATAATTGGATAACGTCCACCCCTTAGGGAGAGATAAATCAACAACAGTCCGAAAATCCCTCCGAGGACGCCAATCCTGATGGCGAATACACAAACAAAACTGTCTACCTCAAGGAATCCCATTCGAACCTTGTTTGATTCTAAGTCAATCGCAGAGTCCGTAACTTCGGCAGGCATTGGGACTGGGAGAGGGCTTCGACGCCTTTGTCGCCGATGTAGGTGTCGAACATCAGCAGGGTCTCGACGTTCTGCAGTGTCTTGGTGTTGGCAAGCGCCACTGCCGCATCCACCCGCAATACATTCCGCGCCACATTCAGGTGCTTCACCTTCTGGAACACTTTCGACCGCGCCAGCGTTTTGATGCCGCGGTCGGTGATGTTCGTCCTGTATATGTTCAGCTTGCGCACGTTGGCGAAGCCGGGGTGTTTCGCCATGGTGATGAGCGCGTCGTCGCCGATGGGGTTGTCCTGCAGGATGAGCACCTGCAGTTTCTTGAACGGGCCCTCGGCAATAGCCATGCCGCCCTCTTCCCCGATGTCGTTGATGCGCAAATCTAATTGCAAAAGATTGGCGCAGAAGTCCGCCTCCACCAGCGCCACCGCACCGCGGTCGCCGATCTGGTTTTCGCCCATGTAGAGCCGCCGCAGGTTGGCGAACCGGGGGCACTGCGCGAACGCCGGGATGGCTTTGTGCGTGAGGTGGTTTTTGCTGAGGTCGAGGTTGACGATCTCCTCCACCCGTTCCGCCTCGCACAGCGCAAGCAAACCTTCGTCGCCGATGAACAGGCCTTTCAGTTCCAGGTCGCCGTCCTCGCTCAGATTTTCGCGGATGAGGCGGTTGATGTAATCGAGTTTGGGTGTGGCGCTCATGACGGTGGTTTCAGGTTGATGACACAGCGGAACCCGATGTCGCTGAAGCTCCGCGAGAACGGGTAACTCCAGTCGCGGTAGCCGACCAGCATGCCGTTGATGCTGTCCGACCACGCACCGCCGCGCCTGACCTTCATGACGCCGCGGCGGGGTCCGCGCGGATTGTACATCAATT
>NZ_HG422173.1:2184434-2218502 GCF_000341545.2 Nitrospina gracilis 3/211 | reverse complement strand
AAAAAATGAGGACCAGGCCCAGAATAAAAGCAACAATGACCGTGATGAATATTTGCACTTATTTGATCATCTCATCGAATATTTTTTCTTTCTTTCCTTCTTTGATCAACCGGTCGTGTTTGATCATCTGGCGAATGGCAATCCAGAAAACAAAAGCAACGATGAACAGCATGCCGCCAATGGGCATGTTGTCCGGTTTCAGCGCGATCAAAAGAAAGTTTTCCAAAGCTGAGGGCTGCATGTTTTCAACCTTCCTAACAGATGAGCAATAAATCTACCGAATTATACAATCAATCCGGTCTGTCTTACAAAATCAGAAGTCGTCTTCCGCGAACTCGCTGTCCTCGTCATCCTCTTCATCCCCGCCTTCCAGGTCGTCACCCTCTTCTTCTTCGCCAAAACCTCCATCAAAGAATCCGTCCATAAAGGGATCTTCCTCTTCGAGGGACAGGCTGAGGTCAACTCCAGGCTTGTCGTAGGACACCAGCAGGTCGGTAATGTCCTGAGCCTGCTTATCTATGTTGCCATTTTCAATCGTACTCAACTTGTGAAACTTGGTCTGGATGGTGTAATCCCCGTCTTCCTTCGGCCAATGGTTGGGCATCGGTGTCCAGGGAATCATTTCACGTGTGTCCTTCAACCATTTGGGAATCCATTCCTCGCGCAGGCGTTCCTGTGCGATTTTGAACTCGATTCCCTTGTCGCCACCATCATGACATTTGCCGCACTCCATGTAGTTCACCATCTTTACGCCGTTTTCGATGGAGGCCTTGTCTTTTTTCAGGTGAACTCCTGCTTCATATTTGATTTCACTCGGTGCCACCAGCTCGAAATAAGCCGTCAGGTCACGCAATTGGGTATCGGTCAGGTTGAAAGTTGGCATTTTAACCTCAACCCATTTGCGCACAGGAGTCGGTTTTTTCATGAAGGAATACAACCAGGATCCCTTCAGTCGATCACCCACGTGATAGGTTTTGGTTTCGAGCGGCGGCGGATATTGGGCCGTGGACTTCAGGTGTTCCTGAATGTCCCCTCCATACCCTTCCACAATATGGCAGCCGCGGCAGTTGAATTGCGAAATCAGGCGCCGACCCCGCTCAATGGTCAACTCATCCTTGGAGTAATTCCGTTTGTAGCGTTCGGGGATGAACAACCCGTTCAAACCGCGCAGGAAAACCATCAAAGCCTGGATCTCATCTTCCGCCAACTCGAAATCCGGCATTTTATCGAGAATACGTTCGGTGCGATACACCGTGGGATCTTTAAGCTTGTTGTATGTCCAGGACTCCCAAGTATGGGGTATGTGCGTGTCGGCAAATTCCAGCTCGCGAACCTGCTTGCTTCCGAATGAAGACAGTTCCGGCGCAATGCGGCCTTCCTTTTCCATACCGGGAACATTGTGGCAGGCAAAACAACCCCGGTTACGTACCAGTTTTTCTCCAAATGCGATGGTATCCGGATCCTTGTATTTTCTTTCGATTCCTGGGATTTTTACCGGCTTCCCGAACTGGATCAGGTATGCTGCGATGTTCGACGCCTCTTCAACGCTCAGACGCATGTCTGGCATTTTGCTTTCGTGGTTGTAATCCCTCGGATTGCTGAGCCAGCTAACTATCCAGTCTGCCGAAACCTTCTCGCCAATGTTGCTCAGGTTCGGGGCGAACAGCTCACCCTTCCCTTTCAATTTGTGGCAGGCCTGGCACCCTACAGACTCAAAAAGCTCCTGGCCTTTTTTGGGATCGCCCCCATTGAATTTTTCGGGAAGCTGGTATCCCTTTTCGGATTTATCCCAAAGATAAGCGGAAATGGCGAGTGCATGTTCGTCGCTCAAACCGAAATCCGGCATGCGCGTTTCCGGCAGGTAATCTTTCGGCTTTTTAACCCACCGGTACAACCAGCTGGGATCGACCTTGGCCGCGATTTTGCGCAGGCTCGGGCCCACTTTGCGTTCATCTGCAAACCCCTCAACAAGGTGGCAACCGTGACAACCCAGTTTCAGGAACAGTTTCTTGCCCTTGGTGAGGATGGGAGCCCCTTTCAGACTGACCACTTCGGCATGGCAGTTGGTGCAGTTGGCCTGCATGAGGTTGCCGTGCAGAAGGGGTTCGTTAATACCCAGGGTCTGGTCCATTTCATGATGGGACCCATGGGCATCCTCCGTGGGCGCGGTGGCCGTCCCCTGCCCCCTATGACACCATGTGCATCCCGTTTCCAGAGGGTCGTGGTGTCCAATCAGGATTTCCCGGTTCGGGTGGGTTTTCAGGGGTTGCTTGAAATCGCTGTAGTAGGCGTCGTCAAAAGAAACATGACAGGTGTGGCACCGGTCCACCTTGTAAATGATCTCGCCAAATTTGTTTTTGGCGGAACCGGGAATGACTGTTTGTTTGATTTCAGCGGGCCGCAGGAACAGATTGAAGGGCTTGTAATAATCCATTCTCTGGGCGAGGATGATCTGCTGGTTGGTCAAGGCTACCAGTTCATTCTCAAGGTTTTTCTTGCGGGCCTTGAACTCAAGAAGCTTGGCTTCCGCCTCATCGCGCTTTCGGGTGAGGTCTTCAATGACAGGCTCGAAGTCGGCAATGTGGTGCTTGGTTTCCTCAACGCGGTTCAGCTCCACTTCATAGTTCTTGCCTTCATGCTGGGCTTTTTATAGTAGTAATAATATTCGTCCAGCCGGCTTTTCTCGAATTTCAACGCTTCCTTGGCATCATCCAGAGCCACTTGGGCATTCCAGGCCGCATCCGCGAGCTGCTGGTATTCCTCATCATTTTCCAGCTTCTCCTCTTCCTTGGCAATGGCCTGGCGGAGCTCCTCGGTACGCCCCTCGATTTTCTCGGTGACTTCCACGTATTCCGCACGCGTGCGCTCGTACTGCGCTTCGTTGTAGGTATCCTGAAAATCCTTGTAACCGCGCCGGATGAATTCATCATCCCAGAAAGCCCACAGGGTCACAAACAGCAACGCACCGGAACACAGGAAAAAGAGAAAACTGTACGAAGTACGCTCATCAAACTCCCCATCATTGAACGCGGAGTCTTCCTTATTTTCTTCCTCTTGGGGATCTTTAGTTTCTTCAGCCATGGATGTTTCTGAAAAGCCCGTTAAACGTTAAACCAAGGGGTGACCCAAATGTATTTGATATTGAACCCAAGCCTCAGGGCGATCTTGATAACGATACCGATCATGATCAAATACAATTGCACCTTAAGGAACATACGGAGGAAGCCAACGGTTTTGAGGGCTTTTCTCTCCATGAAAAAATAAACGGCGGTCCCGACGGCGAAATAACCGAGCACCACGACACCGCCAACCAGCATGGCCATGTCATAGGTCCGCACGCCAAGGGCATAGGGGAGATCGACGTTGGTCAGGGCCACCACCTTGTGCGGATCCCAATACTGCCAGGGCATGAAAAGGTTCCAGCCCGGACCCCGCAGGAACACGCCCATGATAATGAGCGCAATCCAGAGCACGAGAAAACCGAAACTGTAAACCCAGATAGCCAGCTTACGCTCGGTATATGTGTAGTAACCGTTGCCTTTGGGGTTCACATCCAGATAGGGAATCAGCATGAGCCCGACAATGATGAGAACCGGCGCCACAACACCCGCAAACCATGGGTCGAAATAAACCAGGATGTCCTGCAGGCCGAGAAAGTACCACGGCGCCTTGGACGGGTTGGGTGTTTTGGTCGGATTGGCCGCCTCTTCAAGCGGCGCATCGATCGTGATCGACCACACCGTCAACAGAACACTGACGATGATGGCGCAGAGAAACTCCAGACGGACCAGATAAGGCCAGACGTGGACTTTCTCCGGCAGATCCTCTACTTTCTTTTTCGGAGCCGCTTTAGCCGGCGCCTTGGCGGCCGGTTTGGCGGGTGGCTTGGCAGGTGGTTTCTCTGCGGTCCCCATAGAAAGACTTCCTATCCTTCAAAAAGTTTCAATCAGCGAAACGTGAACAACAACTTATCAAAGCGGTCCGGAGATGCCTCCGTCCTTTCGGATTCGCCAGAAATGGACGATCATCAGGGCGCCGGCCACCAGAGGTATCAGAATACAGTGCAATACGTAAAAACGGAGCAATGCCGGCGGTCCCACAAGACTGCCGCCCAACAGCATGGAACGGGCGTCGTACCTTGCCGTCACACCCACATATTCCGCAAAAGGACCTTCAGACCCGAGGAACGGTGTCGCCCGCGCCATATTGGTGCCTACGGTGACCGCCCACATCGCCAGCTGGTCCCACGGCAAGAGATAACCGGTGAAGCTCAGGAGAAGCGTGAAGGTCACGAGAAACACGCCGATCACCCAGTTGAACTCGCGGGGTGGTTTGTACGAGCCCGTTAAAAACACCCGGAACATGTGCAACCAGACGGTGATGACCATCGCGTGTGCCGCCCATCGATGCATGTTCCGCATCAACATGCCAAACGGGACGTCATACTGCAGGTATTTCATGTCATAGTAAGCGTATTCCCCCACCGGACGGTAGTAAAACATCAGAATGATGCCCGTCACAACGAGGGAAAGAAAGAGCAGGAAGGTAATCCCACCCATGCACCAGGTGAACTTGATACGCAGCGCATGGCGGTGGATTTTTACGGGATGCAGGTGGAGCCAGACGTTACTCGCGATCTGCAAAACGCGGTTCCGCGGAGTGTCGGCGTATCCATGGCGGAACGACGAGGTCCAAACCTGGGATTCGGTGATCTTCTCCGCCGCTTCCTCAAAAAGCTTTCCGCTTTTGATGGACTCTTTGATCTCTTCAAAATTCGGAATTTTGGGTTTAGCCAAAACTCAATCTCCTAAACACTGCTGATTAATCTAATAAAAAAAGGCGGACACGGGACCATGCGCATCAGGTCCTGAGGTAAGAACCCGGCTCTTCCCACTCGCCTTTCTCGTACAGAAACACTTTGCTTTTATCGACAACAATCTCACCGTCCGGGGCAATGCCCACCTTCAAGCGTTCCAGAGGGCGCGGAGCCGGACCTTCGAAATTGATTCCATCCATAGTGAAACCACTGCCATGGCAGGGGCACTTGTATTTACCTTCCGATCGAAGCCACAATGGCGTGCAACCCAGATGCGTGCAGCGGGCCAGAATTGCATACAGCCGCTGCTCCTCACGCACAATCCAGACACGCTGATCCTTAACCCACTTGGTGCTCACTTCTCCCACTGTGTAATCGCTCACCTTGCCAGCCTTGAATTTGGGGGACGGTTCAAACAATACACGCGGGAACAACAAGCGGAGAAAATAAACGGATGACAAACCCAAAGTGGCCATGAACCCGGCCCAACCGGCATACGAGAAAAAATCCCGTCTTGAGTAAAGATTGTTGGGTTTCTCTTTACCGCCCTTGTCCTTGGCCGCAGGCTTGGCCGGGGGGATGTTTGGATTTTTGGAAGGTTGTGCCATAAGTTCTTTTAACTCAATTGTTTAAATAAATCCTGAAATCCTGGATAGTCAACCAAGAATGGACATACCACTCTAGCAAAGGATGGTTTTTAACATAATTAGAAAATGGAGTCAAGGTAAGATAGTTACATCACAAACCGTTGAATTATCGCCTTGGAGTCAAACCTCGCAGGCAGGCCCGCGCGGCTTCCAAAACCCCGTTTGCTGAGTCCCCAAAACCAGGTAAAAGTTGTGTCAGCGCCTTCACCGTCATGCCCCGTTGAATGGCCAGCGTCGCCAGCGTGAGCATTTCGGATGCGCCGATTCCCGATATCTGTGCGCCGATGACTTTCCGACTTTCCCGGTCGGCCAGCAATTTGCAAAACCCGCCACCCTGACCTGGAATTTCGTCTGCATTCAAAGGCAACCCGTTGTAACGGCCTTCCACCGGCTTTAAGTATCCCTTGTGGTGTGCGTCTTCTGCCCGGCAACCCACCGCGGCCAGAGGCGGATTGGAATGCAGGCGAAAAGGAATGCCGCCCTGGTCCAAAATTCTTTCTTTTCCCAAGGCGTTCTGTGCGGCGGTGCGGCCTTCCTCGCTGGAGTGTTCCGGCGAACGTTCGTGCCCGGTCACACTTCCCGCAGCGAAAACATTTTTAACAGACGTGCGCATGCAGGCGTCGGCCCAGATTTCCCGACGGTCTCCCATTTCCATACCCATCGCGGCGTCCAACGACCCCGGTGTGCGTCCCACGCGCCTGTAACCGACCAGGATTTTTTCGACGGAAAACTTGATTCCACCATCCAGGGTGATATCGATACCGTTGTCTTGCTTCAAAATGGACAGGATCTTTTTGTTAAACAGGGATTTTACCTTGGCCCGCTTCAAACCGGTTTCCAAAACGTCGATCAGTTCGGGATCACGGTCGGCAACCATCCGTTTCTGTTCATTGCACAGGAATACCCTGGTACCCAGGCGGTTAAAGAAGAGTGCCGTTTCAATCACCGCCACTCCGTCTCCCAGGATCAGAATCGACTCCGGCAATTTCTCCAATTCAAGAAATCGGTCGACTGGAAGGATGGTGTCTTCATCGAAGGGAACGGTGGCAATGGATTCGGCGTCCGAGCCCATAGCCAGAACCACATTAGCGGCCTGCACTTCCTGCTTGCCCTTTTCCGTTTCGACACGAAGGATACCGGTTCCGGCAAGGGTTCCCTTACCTTCGATCAGAGTCACGCCGGATGCTTCCAGGTCATGCCTCGCCTTGTTAGAAGCGGCCTTTGCGATCATCGGAAAACGTGTCCGCACGCCCTCCCAATCGACAGGCCGAACGGTCCCGAATTCCGGTTCGGCAAGAAGGGTGCGCACAGGGTGGAGTCCACGGTTCAGGTAGTGGCCGCCCAGGGCATCCATCTCTACGAGGCACACGCGCGCACCCATGTCGCTGCCTTGCCGGGCAGCGGCGAGACCGGCTGTGCCACCTCCCAGGATGGCGAGATCAAACTGGCTCATTCAAACCCTTCCATCGTCATGCACCGGTTGAATTATCAACATTAAAGCACATTCCCGAAACCCGCTGCAATTGCCCTTTCTGGCTCATAATACGCTCAAGGCTGCCATGCCTATCAGTAAAACCAGGCCCACGGACGCAATCACCGCGTGCAGGGTGACGTTCATTTTACGGCTCAAGGGGATGGCGGTCAGAAAGTAGGCGGCAACAAAATAGATGAATCCGTCATTGTTCCCAAGCTGGTGGTTGACATAGAGAAACAAACCCAACATGGCGATCGACGCAACATAAACGTAACGGTGCAACTGGTACCAGCGTTTTCGCCGGTCCTGGGGAAGCATGCTGACGCCGATGATGATGTTGGCGAAGACAATCAGGATGGTGAGGAACAGGGTCTGGAAGCTTGGATGGGCAAACAGGTCGCCCAGCGTTTGAATCTGCATGATTCAAATTCGGAGGCTCTCGCCGGCAAAGGCAAGTGGATGGTGCCGATGGGGAGATTCGAACTCCCACGGGTTGCCCCATACGCCCCTCAAGCGCACGTGTCTACCAGTTCCACCACATCGGCATTGAAGCGAATTTATTTCTTGGAATTGTCCTGAGCTGGCTGGGTCGGGATGGTCGTGGTTTCTTCCACTTCGTTGATCACGGAATCCTGCTTTTTGCTGGACAGCACGGTCGCCAGGCTGAGGGACGTGATCATGAACACGATGGCCGCAATGGTGGTGAGTTTGGTCAAAAAATTTCCCGCCCCACTGCTGCCAAACATGGTCTGGCTGGACCCGGAACCGAACACCGCTCCCATGGCCGCGCCTTTGCCGGACTGCAACAGGACGACGAGAATCAGGAAAACTGCAGCGGCAATGTGTAATACCGTAACAAACGTATGCAAACCAACCTCCTAAGAATCACTCAACCGAGCCAATAATAGCACAAAATGAATCCACGTCCAAACTCGCGCCGCCCACCAAAGCGCCATCGATGTTGTCTTTACCCAGAAGACCGCGGCTGTTCTCCGGCGTCACACTGCCGCCATAAAGAACCCGCATGGACTCTCCGGCGGCGGGCCCATACAATTCGCCGATCCATTTCCGGATCAGGCAATGCACCTGTTCGGCCTGTTGTGGAGTGGCGTTCTTACCTGTACCGATGGCCCACACCGGTTCATAAGCGACGACCACCCTTCCGACCGCAGACGACTCAATGTCCTTCAAGCCTTCGGTCAATTGCAAATGAACCACGTGTTCGGTCTGCTCCGCATCGCGTTCGACATCGGTTTCACCGACACAAAGGATGACGTTGAGGCCATGATCGAGAGCGTGCTTCACCTTTCGGTTGATGAGCGCCTCCGATTCGCAAAACTGGTGCCGCCGCTCCGAGTGGCCGACAATCACCCAGCCGCATCCGGCCTCCACCAGCATGGGCGCGGAAATCTCACCCGTATAGGCACCGGCGTCTTCAGCAAACACGTTCTGTGCGGAAAGCCCGATACCCGTTCCCTTAAGAAGGGATGCCGCAAGCGAAAGCGAGGTGAACGGCGGTGCCACCACAACCTCCGCCGGACAGTTGGAATCCAGCCGCCGGACCAGCCCTTGCAACAGCCCCTCCGTTTCGGAAAGGGTTTTGTTCATTTTCCAGTTGCCAGCAATCAGGGTCTTTCGCATAAAGCCCATTGTCCGTTGGCGTTCAGATTCCTTTTTTGATCATGAACTTCAAGATATCCCTCGTGCGTGAGGAATAGCCCCATTCATTGTCGTACCACGACAGCACCTTCACCATGTTTTTTCCCATGACCTTGGTCGAGGGGCCATCGATGATCGAGGAATCCTCGTCGCCGTTGAAATCGATTGACACCAGCGGCTGTTCCTCCAGACGCAGGATGCCCTTGAGTTCACCCTCTGCCACTTCGCGGAACATGGAGTTGACTTCTTCCGTCGAGGTATCTTTTTCCACTTCGGCCACAAAGTCCACCAGCGACACGTTGGGCGTGGGAACCCGGATGGCCATGCCGTCGAGTCGGCCTTCCAGCTCCGGCAGGACAATACACACCGCCTTCGCCGCGCCGGTGGTGGTCGGGATCATCGACAGGTTCGCCGCCCGCGCGCGGCGCAGGTCCTTGTGCGGCAGGTCCAGGATACGCTGGTCGTTGGTGTAGGAATGGATGGTGGTCATCAATCCCTTTTTGATCTTGAGCCGGTCATGCAGCACCTTCACCATCGGGGCAAGGCAGTTGGTGGTGCAGGAGGCATTGGAAACTATCGAGTGCTGCATGGGGTCGTACTTGCCTTCGTTGACACCCAGCACCACTGTCACATCCGGATCGGTGGCGGGCGCGGAGATAATGACCTTCTTTGCCCCGGCGGTCAGGTGCTTGGCCGCGGCGTCACGCTTGGTGAAAATGCCGGTGGACTCGATTACCACATCGACTCCCAGGTCTTTCCAAGGCAACGCCGCCGGGTCCTTCTGGGACAGGACCTTGATCCTTTTTCCGTCGATGACGAGGCTGTCCCCATCCGCCTTGACTTCCGCCTTGGTCACGCCCTGCACGGAATCGTATTTATAAAGGTGCGCGAGCGTCGCCGCATCGGTGAGATCGTTGATGGCCACAACGTCCACCATCTCGCCGCATTCCTTGTCGCTCAAGATGCATTTCAAAACGTTCCGGCCGATGCGGCCAAAACCGTTGATACCCACTTTAGTGGCCATATCCCGATACCTCCAATTGCTTTACTTGCGCTTTTCTTGGACTAAAAACACGTTGGCCCGGTCCCGGAGGGCGGGGTCGTGGTCATTTTCGCTTGCTTCCGTGGCTTGTTCAACGCCAATGTGGCGGGACGCTAACAGGGCAATGCGGGATTCCGATTATGGTGCAAATTGATTGCGGGGTCAATAAGATGAACACGGGTTTCATGCAGAAACCGCCCTTTGTGCCACACCTTTTTCAATGCACCGGATCATGTCGCGGACGGCCAGCTCCATGCCGCAATAAACGGACCGTGCCACCAGGTTGTGACCGATGTTGAGTTCCTCAACCTCGGGAACCGCGGCAATAGGAACCACGTTCTCGTTGTTCAACCCGTGCCCGGCGAACACGCGCAGGCCCAGTCCCTTTGCATGACGGGCGGCGGCCTGAATCTTCTTCAACTCCAGCGCCACCTGTTCCGGGTCAGCAAGTTCCGTGTAAAGTCCGGTATTGATCTCGACGCTGTCGGCCCCGGTTTCTCTCGCGGCATCGAGTTGTTGCAGGTCCGGATCCACAAACAGGCTGAACCTCACGCCCAGCGGTGCGAGGCGGTCGCGGATTTCTGCAAGATGTTTTTTCTTTGAGATCACGTCAAGGCCCCCCTCGGTGGTGATCTCCTGCCGTTTCTCCGGCACCAGCGACACCTGGTAGGGTTTGACGTTGATGGCAAGTTCCACCATCTCTTCCACCGCCGCCATCTCCAGGTTGAGCGGCGTGCGGATGCCTTCCCGAATGCGGTGCACGTCCCCGTCCTGAATATGCCGCCGGTCTTCTCGCAGATGCACGGTGATGCCATCGGCCCCGGCCTGCTCCGCCAGATGTGCGGCTTTCAGCGGATCCGGCTCCACGGTTTTGCGGGCTTCCCGCAGGGTGGCGACGTGGTCCACATTGACAAACAAACGTATCATTTCATTCCTTCCGGTACTTGCGGAGTTCCTCCACAATCTTGATGGCCCGGGCGGTTTCCAGCACGTCGTGAACGCGAAGAACACGGGCGCCTTTCAACACTCCAACCACCGCCGCGGCCAACGAACCTTCCATTCTCTCGTCCGTGGGAAGATCCAGGATTTTACCAATAAACGCCTTGCGGGAAACACCCAAAAGCACGGGTTTTTCCAATGAAGCAAGCCTATCCAGATTGGATACAAGTTCCAGATTGTGCCTGACCGTCTTGCCGAATCCAATGCCGGGATCGATCATGATCTGGTCCGCGGGAATTCCCGCAAACTCTGCTTCGGTGATGCGGCGGTCGAGAAAATCATAAACGTCTTCAACGCAATCAACATATTGCGGATCGACCTGCATGGTCTTCGGGGTGCCCTGCATATGCATGATGATCACCCCCGCCGGATAGCGGGACACTATTTCCACCATTTCCGGAAACCGCATGCCGTAGATGTCATTGATCCAGTGCACACCGAGATCCAGCACCCGCCGCGCAACATAAGGCTTGTACGTATCCACGGAGATGGGAACCGGAATTTCCCGTACCAGCGTTTTCACCACCGGCTCCAGCAGTTTCCATTCCTGTTCGTCCGGGATGGGTTCCGACCCGGGGTGGGTGGACTCCGCCCCGATGTCCAGCATGTCCGCGCCGTCCTCAATCAGGCGTTCTGCGGTTTTTAACGCTTGCTTTTCATTAGCGGAGTAACTGGATCGAAAAAAAGAATTGGAAGACAGGTTGATGATTCCCATGATCCGTGTCGGGCCGGAAAAGAAGTCATCGCTCATACCACCACTCCTTTTATTTCTATATAAAACAAGCAAACAAAAAAAGCTCCAAACTGGCCACAGCCGGAATGGAGCTTTGGTTGTTCAGAAGTTTTTAGGCCACGGACCGCCCTCAGGCAGGAGTGGGATCAGGCACACCGCCCCCACCCACGAGGCCCTCGTCGAGGCCTTTGGATTTCTTGCCTTTTTGGGTGTCCTCCGCCTTCAATCCGGCGGCAGGTTCCGTCTTTCCGGAGTCAGAATCCGGGTCCAGCGGACGGTTTTTTATGATGGCTTTGATCTCATCCAGGTCCAGGGTTTCCTGCTCCAGAAGGGCAACCGCCAACCGCTCCAGTGCATCCCGATTTTCGGTCAACAGTTCCTTCGCACGATTGTAGCCGCCCATGACCAATGCTTTGACCTCAAGATCGATGAGCTTGGCGGTTTCGTCGCTGAAGTTCTTCTGTGCGGAGAAATCCTTGCCCAGAAACACCTGCTCCTCCTTGGTGCCGTAGGTCAACGGCCCCATCTTCTCGCTCATACCCCATTCGCAAACCATCTTGCGCGCGGTTTCTGTTGCGACTTCGATGTCGTTGCCCGCACCGGTGGTGATTTCACCCAGGCAGACCTCCTCGGCCACGCGCCCACCCATCATGATGGCCAGACGGTGAATGAGGTATTCCTTGGGATACGTGTGCTTCTCATCTTCCGGCAACTGCATGGTCACGCCCAGAGCACGGCCCCGCGGAATGATGGTCACCTTGTGCAGGGGATCGGTCCCCGGCAGGAGGAACGCCACCAGCGCATGTCCGGCTTCGTGATAAGCGGTGGTTTTCTTTTCCTTCTCGGTGATGACCATACTGCGGCGCTCGACACCCATCATGACCTTGTCTTTGGCGTTCTCGAAGTCCTCCATGGTCACCACCTTCTTCTCATCACGGGCAGCGAGGAGTGCGGCTTCGTTGACCAGGTTGGCGAGATCGGCGCCGGTGAAACCGGGCGTGCCCCGGGCCACCACTTTGAGGTTCACATTATCGGACAACGGCACCTTGGCGGTGTGCACTTTTAGAATGCCTTCACGTCCCTTGATATCCGGACGTCCGACCACCACCTGGCGGTCAAACCGGCCCGGCCGCAACAGCGCGGGGTCGAGGACGTCGGGACGGTTCGTTGCAGCGATCAAAATGACACCTTCGTTGTTCTCGAAGCCGTCCATTTCCACCAGCAACTGGTTGAGGGTCTGTTCGCGCTCGTCATGACCGCCGCCGAGACCCGCACCGCGGTGTCGTCCCACGGCGTCGATTTCGTCGATGAAAATGATGCACGGGCTGTTCTTTTTGCCCTGCTCAAACAGGTCGCGAACGCGCGAAGCGCCGACGCCGACAAACATCTCAACGAAGTCCGAACCGCTGATGCTGAAGAACGGCACGTTCGCCTCGCCGGCAATGGCGCGGGCCAACAGGGTTTTGCCCGTACCCGGAGGACCCACCAGCAGGACGCCCTTGGGAATCTTGCCGCCCAGCTTGCTGAACTTCTGGGGCTCCTTCAAAAACTCGATGATTTCATGGAGCTCTTCCTTTGCCTCATCACAACCGGAGACATCCTTGAATGTGGTCTTGGTTTTACCTTCATTCATCAGGCGCGCCTTGCTTTTGCCAAAGGAAAGCGCCTTGCCGCCTCCGGACTGCATCTGCCGCATGAAGAAAATCCAGATACCCAGAAGCAGGATCATCGGGAACCACGAAATGAGGACGTTCATGTACCAGCTGGTCTGCTCTGGCGGCTTCACAACCATGCGGACGTCTTTATCCCGAAGGGATTTGATGAGATCCGGGTCCTTGGACGGAGCGTAAGTCTGGAAGGTCTGGCCATCGGTGTACTTGCCGGTAATGTGATCGCCCTGCATGACCACTTCCGCCACCTCACCGTTCTCCACCTTGTTCATGAACTCACTGAAGACGATCTCCGACTGAGGGGTTATGGGTTGGTTGAAAATATTGAATAAAGCTATCAGGATGATGCCGATAACCAGCCACAACGCGAGGTTTTTATAAAATTGATTCAAGGCCGTCTCCTTTTGTATCTAATCTGGGCAATTGCCGTCCTGTTTCCCCATGGTAGCATATTTTATCCCGCGTGGGCGGGAATCTTGCCCAATGTATTGGCGCCCCTCGTTCATTTCAAAACCCTGATATTCAACGTATTGCGGGTCTGATCGGAAATCCGGTAGAGTTCCGAGATGCGCCCCCCTAACACCCAGATAATATGATCGTCCGCAGTTGTCAATACGGTCATCCTTTTTCTTTCTGCCCGCGGAATTTTCTCATCTTTAAAGTAATCCTTGAGCTTTTTGGATCCCTGCATACCCAGGGGCTGAAACCGGTCGCCGGCTCGCCAGTGGCGAATCCGCAATACAGGACCGGTTTTATCAAAATCAAGAAGGGCCTGTTGAAGGTCGACCGATTCTTTATGAACCCCCTTTTTAACTTCAGCCGAAATTTGAATTCCCAAAGATTCAACGGCCGTAACCCCCGGAATCTGAAGGAGGCACCCCTCGCCCATCAAATGATCACCCTTTTTTTAAGATGTCAGGTTGTGACTCCGGGATTTTATATATCTTGAGGGAATGGGCCTCCCTCTCGGCAGCCCAGTCCCCGGGCACGGGAGACCACCTTTCCACTCTGACCTGGTTCCAACAGGGCCAGGACCTTCAGGATATGGTCGAAGGTCACCCGGCGCAGGTTGCCGCGTCCACGTTCCAAAGCCAGCCTAACCAGTCGGGCCTGCAGGGCCGGCGGCAGCGCCTTCAGAGCTTCACACTCCAGAATCACCTGATGTTTCTGGGGGTCCTCCCGGCTTAGGCGCTCGAACCAGTCCTCCGCTTCCCGGTTCAGATGCTCTTCTTCCCATTGAAGAATACGTGCCGTCTGCTGCAGGGCCTGGCGGACCTGGGGGTTGTACTCCCGCTCCAGATAAGGGAGCAATTCCATTCGGATCCGATTGCGCAGGTATTGAACGTCGCGATTGGTGGAATCTTCCCGGAATTCAATCCCCTCCTTTCCCAGGAATTCCATCACATCCTTGCGTGTGCAGTCGATCAACGGGCGAATGAGGGTGCCGCGAAAGGGTCGCATGCCGCCCAGCCCGCGCGGACCGCCTCCCCGCAGCAGGTTGATGAACACCGTTTCTGCCTGGTCGTCCGCAGTGTGGGCCATTGCCACCTTCTGCGCCGACACCTGTTCCCGCACCGACTCCAGGAACTTGAGCCGAATGGTGCGCGCGGTTTCCTGAAATGACATGCCGCTTTTTGCGCACGCGCCGGGCACATCGCGCCGTTCAACCACAACAGGAATGCCAAGCCGGGCTGCAGTCTTGCGGACAAACTCGGCATCTTCCGCTGATGTTCCTTCACGGGTGCCATGATCCAGGTGGGCTATGGTCAGGCGCAATACCATTTCGGACTGCAACCGGTTCAGCGCGTACAGGAGGGCCACGGAATCGGGGCCGCCGGAAACGGCGACAACCAGATGGTCACCGGGCTTCACCATTTTATGGAATGCGAGGGTACGCTGAATTTTTTCTGTAAAAGGGAGCATACGGCCCCTGAAGGATGGAGAGACCGGGGCGTTGGAGGCAGGAATCCGGTTACGGGATCGACGCGTGAATTACAGGTTTTCCAGCAGGGATTTCTTACGACGGTTGTATTCCTGCTCGGTGATCAGGTCCATGTCTCTCAGGTTTTTATAATATTTCAGTTTTTTCTCCAATGGTTCAAATTCCCTGGTAACCGGGGTTTCCTTTTGAAGGGTTTGCTTTTTCCCGATTTGCAAAGGAGGCAATATTTCCTCCTGGCGTAGAACCTTTTTCTTCATCGGAGTGGCTTCCACTTTGTGCATTGACGACCCAGGCATTTTACCCGCAACCACCGGCTTTTTATTTTTTCGCCGGAAAGTTTCAACGAACCGAGCCGTTTTTCAATGAAAGATCTGGCGCGAAGATCTTCAATGTATTCTTTAAATACAGACTCAAACCGTTCATGTTTCAATTGGGCCTCGATGCGACCTTCCACTTCCTCCATGGGAATGGGAGCACCATGGAGGACCTCATCCACTTTGATGATGTGGAGTCCATATGGGGAAGTTATAATATTGCTCACCTGCCCCGATTTCAGGGAAAACGCAGCATCCTCGAATTCGGAAATCATCTTACCCTTTTCAAGCACTCCCAAATCCCCGCCATTCGATGCCGTTACGTCCTCGGAATACTCCTTTGCCACGTCCACGAAATCTCGACCGCTTTGAATCTCTTCAAGGGCCATCCGCGCCTTTTTCTTTTTAAGTTCCACCTCGTCCTGGGTGAGGCTGTTATCCAGAATAAACAAGATGTGCCTGGCGTGCACCTTGGGGGTGGTCCAGAAATCTTTCCGGTGGGCGTCGTAAAATGCCGCGATATCTTCTTTACTTATTTTTATACGTGAACGGACTTCCAGATTGATGACGCGGCTCAGCAGAATTTGTTCACGGATGCGCTTTTTGTATTCCTCCATTGTGCGCCCTTCCTGCTCCAACATCTCTGCCAGTTGTTCTTCCGTCAGGTTGCCACGAGCCCGAATGTCATCCAGCGCACTCTGCATCTGACTTTCTTCCACAATCATGTTCAATCGCTCGGCCACACCAATCATAAGGATTTCATCAATCATCTGCTCAAGGGTTTGCAGGCGCACCTGTTCGAAGGGCGGCAAGGCCTCTATGCCCATTCCCGAATAGCGGGCCATGTCCACCCGGGCCCGTTCATCAAGGGCGCTTAAGGTGATGATCTCGTTATTGACCTTGGCCACCACCCGGTCTAGCACCTTGGCCTGCGCACCCGTCCCTCCCCAAAACAGGAACAGGGTGGAAAACAGGACCAGGTTAATGAATGTTTTCCAAAGCGTCATAATTGATTTCAATTTTCGCATGGTTCTTCAACTTGAGAAGCCAGGTCTGAAAGGCCTTCTCTTGCGCTTCGCGCAACAGCTTTTTGTGAATCGCATCCCTTGATTCTTCAAAACTCATCTTGCGTTCGGGTTTTTTGTCCACCACCTTGAACACGTGGTAACCATAAGGCGTCCGAATGATGTCACTGACCTTGTTCACCTTGAGTTCGAACACCTCGTCGAATTCCTCCGGCATCTGACCCGCCTCGAAATAACCCATGTCCCCGCCGCTTTCACTTTCTAACCCCAGCGAGTGCTCCCGCGCCAGATCCTCAAACTTTTTCCCCTTGCGCAGGAGCTTCAGGATATCGCGGGCCGAATCCTCATTTTCCACCATGATGTGAAGGGCGCGCAACTGTTCGCCTTTTTGAAATTCACCCTGGTGCTCGTCAAAGTACTTCTGCAATTCCTCTTCCTTTACGGAGACTCGGCTGTTTACGCTTTCCTGAATCAGTTTTTTTATAAGCAGGCGCCTTTTCAGCTTGTCCTTCCATTCCTCTTCGGTATTTTCCTGAAAATCCAAAATCTTTTTAAACGCCCCCTTTTCATATCCTTGCCGGATATTGTGGTACTCAATCTCCAGGGTATCCGGCTCCAACTCTATGCCCTGCCTCTTCACTTCCTGTAGAAGGATTCTTTCCTGAATCATCTGGTTGAGCGCGTCCATGCGAAGCCATACCAGCTTTTCTTTTGAAAGCGGCTGTTCATCCTCGACCCGGTATTTTTTCCGGTTGCGTTCGAATTCCTTGACCAACACCTTCTTCTCCAGTTGCTCCCCGTTCACGCGGGCAACGACCTCCGGATTTTCAAATTTCGGGCCATCTTTTTTTTCGCCGCACGCCGTCAACGCAAGCGCAAGCCCTAAAAGACCCGCACACCAGGCGAAAAATGCAGAATCACGTTTATTCTTCATCCAGTGGCCTCACCAGTTGCCGAAGGTAATCCGTCACCCGTTCAATATCTTTTTTCCATCCCGCATTGTCCACCTTAACGCGAATTTCGTATTCAGACACCAGGCTTAGACGCAAATCAAGGAGTGCGGCAAGCGTCTCGGACTTCATCGGCGTGGTTGATGCGATTTTCAGATACACGTATTCACCGGACCGCTGGGCCTTCGTGATGTGCAGGCGCTGACATAAGATTTTCACTTCCATCAGCGCCAGCAGTTTTTCCGTTTCGGAAGGAATGGCGCCGAAGCGGTCGTTCAATTCTTTGCGAAATGCCTCCAGGCCATGGAGGTCACCAACCAGTTGCAGGCGCTGATAGGATTCCAGGCGCTGGTTCAGATCGGGAATGTAATCCTTGGGAATGTATCCGCGGATCTGGAAATCCATTTCGGTTTCCACTTTCTCTTCTACCTTTTGGCCCTGCGATTCGCGGATGGTTTCTTCCAGCAATTTGCAGTATAGATCGAAACCGACGGTTGAAATGTGCCCCGACTGGTTTTTGCCGAGCATGTTGCCCGTTCCCCGGATTTCCATGTCGCGCGCGGCCAGTTGAAACCCCGCTCCAAGGTCACTCATCTCCTCCAACGCCATCAGGCGTTTGCGCGCATCTTCGGACACCGCCATGGTCCCGGGGATCAACATGTACGCGTAGGCCTGATGCTTGTACCGCCCTACCCGGCCGCGCAACTGATAGAGCTGGGCGAGTCCGAACTGGTCGGCACGGTTGATGATGATGGTATTGGCCGATGGAATATCGAGGCCGGACTCGACGATGGACGTGCACAAGAGAAGATCGATTTCCTTGTCGATGAACTGTTTCATTACTTTTTCCAGCATCCGCTCCTGCAACTGGCCGTGGGCGATGCCGATACGCACCTCGGGAACGATCTTCTTGATCAGCGCGGCCATGGAATGAATGCTGTGTACTTTATTGTGAACGAAAAAAATCTGTCCGCCCCGGTCCATTTCGCGCATGATGGCGTCGCGGATTGTTTTGTCGTCGAACTTGCGGATGTAGGTTTTGATTGCCAGCCGGTCGCTGGGTGGAGTTTCGATCACACTCAGGTCGCGCACACCCATCAGCGAGAAATGCAGGGTCCGCGGGATGGGTGTGGCGGAGAGCGTCAGGATATCCAGTGAGGCGCGCAGCTTTTTCAACTGTTCCTTGTGTTTCACCCCGAAGCGCTGTTCCTCGTCGATGATCATCAGCCCCAGGTTTTGGAACTGCACGTCTTTCGACAAAAGGCGGTGCGTGCCGATGATGATATCCAGTTTGCCCTCTTTCAACCGGCGCAACACTTCCTTCTGCTCCCTGGCGGTGCGGAAGCGGCTGACCATGTCGATGCTCACCGGATACATGTGAAACCGCTCGCGGAAGGTATTGAGGTGCTGTTGCGCCAGGATGGTGGTGGGCACAAGCACCGCCACCTGTTTTTGTCCAGGACCGCACGGAAGGCGGCGCGCATGGCGACTTCCGTTTTGCCGTAGCCGACGTCACCGCAGATGAGGCGGTCCATCGGTTTCGACTTTTCCATGTCTTCGTGAATTTCTTCGATGGCTTTCAACTGGTCGTCGGTTTCGACATACTCGAAACTGTCGGAGAACTCCTGCATCAAAACCGGATCGGTGGCGTAAGCATTGCCTTCCGCCACCTCGCGAGCGGCGTAAATCTTAAGAAGATCGCCCGCCATCTCGCGCAGGGAATCTTTTACCTTTTTTTCTGCCGTTTCCACTGAGCCCCGCCGAGCTGGCTGAGTGGCGGATTGTCCTCGCCTGCACCCTGGTACTTCTGTACGTATGCAAGGCCGTCCATCGGCAGGTACAGTTTCTGATCATTGGCGTAGAGAATTTCCATGAACTCTCCGCCTCCAATGCTGGTTTTCAGTTCACGCGTGCCGAGATACTTGCCAATTCCGTAATCGACGTGCACCAGAAGATCACCCACCTTGAGATCTTTAAAGCCCCGCTGAAAACTGGCGGATTTGGGCTTACGCCGGAAGCGATGCTTGTGGGTGCGACCAAAGATTTCATGCTCAGCAACAAACACATGCGCGCTTTCGGGCAGTTCGAAGCCACTGCTAATTTGTCCCGTCATAACCGGAAGATCCAATTCCTTTTCCAGAAGGAGTTCGTTGACACGACGGACGTGTCCTTTGGTGGGGGCGACAACGGTAACCTCAAACCGCTCCTTCTGCCAGTCGCGCGCGGCGTCGGCGAATCCGTCAAACCGTCCCTGAAAACCGGGGATGGACTTGACGTCAAATGCATGAACCGTATCGTCCGTAAGCTTTAGCGAATTCAACACAACATGGCGGCGGGACTGCATGGCTTGAAACAAGTCATCTTTATCGAGATACAGTTTGTCCGGTGGCGGAGCAACTTCCTCCCGCTCCAGGCAACGCGCATACTCATCGTGGATCAACGATTCATAGCGATCCGCTTTTTCCTCCAATGCATCTCTCTCATCAAGCACCAGCAGGGCATCGTCCGGCAAATGATCAAACAGGCTTTCCGTCTGATCGTAAAAAAACGGAGACAGAAACTCAATGCCCGAGAAGGTTTGCAGGTGCCGCAGTTTTTCCAGCAGTTCGTTCAGTTTTCCACGGTCTACTACCTGCTCGCGGGCATGGTCGAGGATGCGCCCGATCCCTTCTTCGCACTCCTTTTGCGTGAGACAGATCTCGCGCACAGGCAGAACCTTGAAGGCGTCAATCTCTTCCACCGAGATCTGGGATGTGACGTCAAAGTGACGGATCGATTCCACCTCGTCGCCAAAAAACTCGACACGGATGGGGTTCACCGCCGAGGGCAGGTAGAGGTCCAGGATGTCGCCACGCGAACTGAATTCGCCGGGTTCTTCCACCATCTTTGTCCGCCGGAAACCGTTATCGACAAGGCACAGCTCCAGCAGTTCGCGATCCACCGACTCGCCCCGCCTGACCGGATAGGTGAGGTTGCTCAACACGCGCCGCGGCATGACGTACTGCATCGCCGCCTCGATCGGCACGACGAGGATGGGGCATTTGTTCTCTCCCAGTTTGTCGAGCACATCCAGTCGTTCGCCCGAAACCTCGCTAAGCGGAGATAGCGGTTCGTAGGGCAACAACTCCCAGGTAGGGAAAAATTGCGGAACAGGCCGCAGGTTTTCATATTTCAGGAAAAATCGCAGGTCGCCAAGCAGGGCTTCACCGCTGTTCTGGTCGGTGGTTACGATGACCAGCGGACGCCGAAGGGTTTTCCACATTCGAACCAGAAACCAGGCCCGCGAAGCCCCGGTCAAGCCCTCGACCGTGGACGCAACCGCGCCCTCTTCCAGCGAATGGAACAATTCGTCCCACCCACTTTGGGTCGTGGGCATGACTGCATTCAACGTATTGGCGGAACTGTTCATGAATGGATTGACTGCAAGGGGGTCAGGACTTCGCATTTTCGGGAAGCAGGTGTTCCCACTTGGACTCTCCCTTGATCTTGAAATTAACAGTGACGATGAAAGACGTGCCTTCGTAAAAATTCAACTTGTAATTTCCGCCGCCGAAACGCTCGAACAGATACGCCTCGCAGTTGTCCCGGAAGCCATTGAATTCTTCGAGGGTGAATTTGGCGATCTCGTAAAAATAAATCGAGACCCCTTCATACACGCCCACAAGCAGGGTGAGGTTGATCCGCTGGTAAATCTCTTCGAACCGCTGGTCGCATTCTTCGGAGGTGGGGTCCCGTTTGAGTTCCCGTTTCAGCTTGGGTTTGTAGTAATCGCGAAAAGCCTTTTTGACCCACATGATTCAGATTCTGATAGTTGTTGGGGTTGATCAAAAGTCGTTGCCGTGAGGCGAAACATTTCTTATACTCCCCTGAGGAGAGCAAAACGAAAAACCAGTTTAATTTTAATCAATTATGAGCACAAATACCAAGACAGAAATCGTCAAGGTCGGCCTTGTGCAGATGGCTTGCGGCCAGAATCCTGATGATAACCTCCGGGAGGCTGTCCAGGGCATCCGGAGGGCGGCCGAAAAAGGCGCGCAGATAGTCTGTTTGCAGGAGCTCTACCGCTCACAATACTTCTGCCAGGTAGAAGATGCCGACCGGTTTCGGCTGGCGGAACCCATTCCCGGTCCCTCCACCAAGGCACTGGGCCCGCTGGCCAAAGAGCTGTCGATTGTGCTCATCGTGCCGCTGTTCGAAAAACGCTCTGCCGGACTGTACCACAACAGCGCCATCGTGTTTGACACTGACGGTTCGGTGGCCGGGCATTACCGCAAAATGCACATACCGGACGACCCCGGCTTCTATGAAAAGTTTTATTTCGCTCCCGGTGACAACGGCTTTCAGGCTATCGACACCCGCTATGGGAAGATCGGCGTGCTCATTTGCTGGGACCAGTGGTTCCCTGAAGGCGCACGGCTGACGGCTCTGTCAGGAGCGCAGTTCCTGTTCTACCCCACCGCCATCGGTTTTCAGGACTTCGATGCCGAGGTCGCCCCCAAACAGGCCAACGCCTGGGAGACGATCCAGAAATCGCATTCCATCGCCAACGGCGTGTTCACGGTTGCGGTGAACCGTGTCGGCCGCGAACACAATATTCAGTTCTGGGGCCGATCGTTTGTGTGCGATCCGCTTGGCGAGGTCCTGGCCCAGGCTTCTGACGAATGCCCTGAAGTGCTGGTGGTGGACTGCGACCTCGCTCTCATTGAAGAAACCCGCCAGGGCTGGCCCTTTCTGCGGGACCGGCGGGTGGACGCCTACCAGAACTTGACCCGACTCTACCTCGATTCGAATGGCCGCTGATTCCCCCACTCCGACGCAGTCCGGTTTTCGCATGCCCGCGGAGTGGGAACCTCACGCCGCCACCTGGCTGACCTGGCCGCACAATCCGGAAACCTGGCCCGGACTCGACCTGCGCCCCATTGAAGACGTGTACCTGCAAATGATTTCGGCCCTTATCGAAGGCGAAACGGTGCACGTTCTCGTCAAGGACCCCGAAAACCGCATCTACGTAGAAAAACGGATGAAGGAACACCACGTTCTGGGCAAAGACGTGCAAATTCATTGCCTGCCCACAAACGATTCGTGGATCCGTGACTACGGTCCCAACTTTCTAATACGGGAGAACAACGGCCTGCGTGATGTCGCCGCCAATGTGTGGAAGTTCAACTCTTGGGGCGGCAAGTACGAATGGGAGCTCGACGACCGTGCCGGTTTGGACATCACACGCCGTCTCGGAATCCCCATATTCGAACCCGGGCTCGTATTGGAAGGCGGGGCCATTGAAGTCAATGGACGCGGTACCTGCCTCACCACCCGGCGTTGCCTGCTGGATGAAAACCGCAACGCGGGAATGACGCAGAAAGAAATGGAACGGTATTTAAAGGAATACCTCGGCGCGTCGCATGTGCTGTGGTTCGAAGGGGATCTGGAAGGCGACGACACCGACGGACACATCGACAACCTGGTGCGCTTCGTCAATGAAACCACCGTGGTCTATGCTTATGACGACAGTCCCGAAGACCCCAATCACACCTGCTTGACGGCAAATCACGAAACCCTTCAAACCGCAACTGATCAAGATGGAAAAAGGCTGGAAGCCATTCCCCTTCCCATGCCCCGACGAATTGAGTTTGGCGGCGACCGCCTTCCTGCCAGTCACGCCAATTTTTATATTGGCAACCGAAGTGTGCTGTTACCGGTTTTTGGAGGCTCAAGCGACAAGAAAGCCCAAGGAATTTTAAAAGACCTGTTTCCCGACCGAAAGGTGGTCCCGATCGTTTGCAGTCAGTTCGTGCTGGGACTGGGTGCGATCCACTGCGTCACACAACAGCAACCCGCCACCAAAATTTAAACCCGGAATTTATATTCCTTGTTGGGATCGCGCTCGCAGTCGGGGGGGAAGCTTTTCCGTTTGTCCGCGTAATACCTTTCCCGGTGGTCTCCGGCGGAGACCTTGTTGTAGGTCACGTAAAGAACCCGGCGGGGAAAGTCAGTCAGGTTGGGCCCGGATCCGTGCGGAGCGAAGGAATCAAAGAACACCATGTCCCCGGGCTGAAGCGGCAGGGTTTCAAACTTCATCCCCTCCATCTGTCCGTCGGTCAGCGGTTCCCATTGTTTCCCGATCAACCCCTTAGAGTGATGCCCGCCCGCAATCTGCAACGGACCGTTCTCCGGTGTCATGGGGTCGATACAAATCAACGCCGTAATGAAAATTTCCGCATAATCCCACCAGCCCGCCTGTTGATCCTGGTGCCATTTGAATCCGTCTCCACCGGGTAGCTTGAAATTGATCTTGTCCTTGAACAGGATGGCGGATTCACCAAACAGATCTCCCACCGCACCTTTCAACCCGTCGCTGTCGAACAACTCCCGAAAGCCGGCGTGGTAGGGATACAGGTTTTCGACCCGTTGCAGAATGCGCTGGCCCGGATCTTTGAGACTGTCCTCGAAGTACATCATGTGCCGGCCTGGTGTTTCCGGCCAGTTCTGAACTTCGCAGGTCCAGTCAAGAAGGTCGTCGAGCACCGATTCCGAAAACGGGTTCGGAAGGGACAGGTATCCATCCCGTTTAAAGTCCGCAACCTGTTGCGGAGTCAAAACCTTGCTCATACTACCTCGTTGACAATCAGGGGTCGTTTTTTTCCGTGAGTTCCGGAAGAGATTTCGATTTCAATTCCGCGATTTCCCGGTTCAGGGAATCAATGGTTTTCTGCTTGCTGTGAATAGTGGCCTTGAGTTTCATTTTGGCAAAAACACCTTCAACCCAGGCCAGCAGAAACCCCAGTCCCAGAGAGGCGAGAATGACAATCAGAAGAGGAACTTTGACATTGACGGAGTTGAGCCCGAAATCATAAAAGCTCACTTCCACCAGATCAAGATTTTTGACAGCAAAAATGGAAATGATCAATGCCAGCAAAACGAAAATGACTATCTTGATCGCAGGCATAGCGTCCGGAGAAAAGGAAAGGAAATTAAAAACGGCCTGGGGCCCGGCAAAGAGACCCCAAGCCGTGCTTTGGATTACAGGATACTACTCATCTTCGGCGAACTCATCCTCATCTTCCTCTTCACCACCTTCTTCGGAGGCTTCTTCTTCAGAATCATCGCTGGATTCCTCGGAAGATTCAGACTCGAGTTCAATCTGGCCAACAGGTGCCGTTTCTTCGGAAGCCGCCACCGTTTCCTCAGCCGACCCGCTTTCGGTGGTCTCCTCCACAGCCGGTGCGGGAGCGGTCTCCGGTTGCGGAGCCGAATTGGTCATGGGAGCCATGGGTGCACCGGTGTTGTTGCCTTCCAGTTCCTGCAGGAGGCTTTCAATGCTGGCAACCACCTGACCGGATTTGTTCTGAACATCAGCCGGAGCGTTACCGGTAATTCCCTGGATGGAAACCAGCGCGCGTTTGAGCTCGGTCACCACTACCTGCCGCTCATAGGTACCGAAACGGGTTTTGAGGTCGGTGACATCCGCATTGACCTTGGAAAGTTGTTCGTCCACTTCCTGCCGGAGAGGTCCAAATTTCTGCTCAAGGGTATGGACGGCGGCATCGACGTCACCCACCTTGTTGCCCAGATCGCGAATGAAAAACAGGATGAAAATGATGGCCAGGGCCGCCATTCCAAAACCCAGAAAAGCAACGGCCTTGAGCAGGCTCATTTCCTCTTTCTCGGGATCGACCGGAGGCACGGGTTTCTCGAAATCATCCGCCGCGTTGCCCTCCTCTTCCTTATCGCCCTGGGCGTAAAAAGAGCTCGCGTCTTCCTTTTCCTCCTGCTTTATTTTTTCAAGACGATCCTCGGGGCTCTGCCCACCGGACGGGTTATCCCGGTTGCTATCCTGATCATTCGTGGCCATTGATCCTCCAAAATAACGGTCTTATTGAACTTTTCTGTATTGTGTCCTTCGGTCGCATCCAGCCGGCAGGTCCGGTATTCTGGGGGTCAAATTATTGGATCGACCGCCCCGGACAGTCCCCTCTCACTTCACAAAACGATTGTCGTTCCAAAACATAAACAGATACAATGGTGAAAGAGGCTGGTGATCCTAACGCTTGCTTATCCGGAGCATGAAAGGCTGTTTCACAAAAAATGAAGCATGATATTACAAGTCTAAAAGACTTTTTGTCAAGGAAAATAAAGGCCCTCGCCGTCTTCCCCGCCCTTGCTATCTGGCTGATTTGCGGGGCTTCGGCGACAGCCTGGGCGGCTGATGGTTTTGCGCCTCTTTTGACCATAAAAGAGTTTCGCGCCCTGCCTCAAAATGAAGTCGTGCTGCTCGACACCCGTTCCACCTGGCGCTATTTGCTGGGACACATTCCGGGTGCCCAGCCCACCGGCGACTGGCAGGATTATTCCGTTCGCCGGGACGGTGTCCCCGGCTTCATCGACCAGGATACTGCCACCATTGCCCGAAAACTGAAAGCCATGGGGGTGGACCGGGAGAAAACCCTTGTCCTATATGGTGATCCCGAAGACAAATGGCGCACCGACGGTCGCTTTTTCTGGATGCTGGAGTTTTACGGGTTCACCCGAACCGCACTGCTGGAAGGCGGCGTGGATTCATGGGAAAACCAAGGCTTGCCATTGGAACGCGGACCCGCCCCCTCCCCTGCAGCATCGAACCTGAAAGCCCAGGACATCCAGTTCAATTGGGACGTATACGCCGATCAGAAATGGATCGCCGACCGGCTCCACTCGCCGAATCTGGCTTTGATCGATAACCGCGAACAAAATGAATACAACGGGGCAACGCCCTACGGGTCGTCCCGCGGGGGACACATTCCGGGTGCGGTTCATATCGATTGGCGGGAGTTTTACGACGCACGGGGCCGGTTGAAGCCTTTGGATACTTTGGAATCCCTTTTGGCCAAATGGAAGATCACGAAGGACAAAGAGGTTGTGGTCTACTGCACCGGAGGGGTGCGCTCGGGAATGGCCTACTTTGTTTTCCGCTGCCTGGGCTACAATGTGCGCAATTACGATGGCTCGTGGTGGGACTGGAGCCGCAACCCCCAATTGCCGGTGGAGTCCTGACGCTCCCGAAGGAGCGCCGTTCCCTTACCAGATCGATCAGTGTGAGCCTTCGGGCATCGAGCCTTCGGGGTATCCCATGGGCGGGCCGCTGTAGGGATTTCCCATCGGGGGGCCCATTTGCGACCCTTCTTCGTGCGAATGGTCGGAGCCTTCATGCTCATGCTGGGAACCCCCGCCCATCATGGGGTTGCGGGCCGGGCGTCCCAAGGATTCCGATGCGTGCACCAGGGCTTCGTTGTAATGCCGCAGAGCTTCCTGAGCATGCTTCAACGCTTCCGGCGCATGTGTTTTCACCTGCTGGGAGGCGTCGTCCATCTTCAGACTGAACTCGAGGTGCTTGATCATCTCCTGCAGGTGCAGGTAACCTTCCTCTCCATGCCCCAGGCCGACGCTTGCGTGACCTCCTGATTGCGCCCAAACAGGCGTAAAAGAAACCATTCCCAAAACCGCCGCTACCATGACCATGGAAAATGTCTTGTTGACGAGGCGCTTCATACTGACCCCCAAAAGGATTCGCTCACGATTGCAAAACAGTCCTGCCGACCGTGTTTTGCTCAATTATCCTCTAAATATCCCCCAATCGCCCACCCTTGTCAACGCACAAACCCGCCAGGCCGCAGGCAAAAAAAAAAATCCCGCCGAAAGCACGGCAGGATACCATTCAGATACTCATTCAAAGGGGCTGTCAGACCTGCATGCGCATCACTTCCTGGTAGGCTTCCACCATTTTGTTGCGCACCTGCATGGTCATCTGGAATGCGATGTCGGCCTTGCTGACGGCCAGCATGGCACCATGGACGTTCTGGGATTCCCCAGACACGAGCTTTTCGATCGCCTGGTCGGCTTCCTTCTGCAGGTTGTCCACCTGTTTGATGGATTCGGACAACGTTTCTTTGAATGACGGCGCGTTGGGATCGATCTTCTGTGGCGCACCCTTGCCCTGCGCCGGGTTGAGCCCCGGACCGAGAACCGTCTTCAGATTGGTTTTGAGGGTGTTGTCATCCATCTCTTAACTCCGGAAATCCTCTTTCCAAGTTATGCTTATCCTGCTGGTTTGTCAATGCTTATTCACCCGTCCCGGAGGCGTCAGGCCTGCGTGTTTTCGCGGATGGCGGAACGGATGATGGAGCCGCGTTTGCTCATCAATTGCACCGTGGCAGAATACGCAATCTGGGTTTCCGCCAGCTTGGTCATTTCCTTGTCCACATTGACGTTATTGCCATTAGAACGGGCCGCGTCCGGTTCCTCGTGCACCTGCGGCTGGAGCCGACGCAGGGTATCCATATCCGGACCCATGTGGCCGGACTGTGTCTTTTTCAGGTTGAGCCCGCCGGAAGAACCCAGTGCATCCTGCAAAGCGCTTTTGAAATCAATGTCCTTGGCTTTGTAGCCGGGGGTGTCCATGTTGCTGATATTACTGGACACGAGCAGTTGCCGCTGGGACTGGAAATCCAGCGACTTACTCATCAGTAGCGGCACATGGTCTGAAAACAATAAGCGGTCGATCAGCATAAATCACACTCCTTTGTCTTTATTACTAGCAAAACCGGTGCCATGCGACCCAAAACCCATAAATCATTACTTTTAAAAGGGTTTTTTAAATTCACGACATCACGCCGTTAGGGAAATTCCGGCCAAGTAACGGGAATTTTGGCGCTTTGGGGGAAATTTCTGCCGGGAATGTTGAAAAACCTGACGTTTCGGCCGCCTCCCTCCTCATGTATAATGTGTGTAAATTTATTACTCATTTGGAACGTCTGTTTATGTCCCAGAATTTGAACGACCTTACCACCCGGCTCAAGGGGTTCCAGAAGGAAAACCTGTCCGACATCCTGCACGTGATGGCCGGAGGCCTGAAAAGCGCCTTTCAATGCGACTCGGTACGAGTGTACCTGGAAGACCTGTATGAGGGCATGCTGATCTGCCACTACGTCTCCAATGAAAGCCACCCGGACCGCCACCGCATCACCAAGTACATCTCGCCCAAGGAGTCGATCACTTCCAAATCGTTTTATGAAAACGCGGTGGTCGCATCGTGGACCCATCCGGGCGGCGTCGCCAACTTTCGCAATCCCTACGAGACGCTTTCCGGCATCCAGTCCACGGCGGTGTTCCCCATCACCTACCAGATGCGCCCCATCGGCACCATCAACCTCGACTGGAACAAGGAAGGTGAGTTTTTAACGCAGAAGCAGATCGAGCAGATAACTGCCTTCATCGCAGACAACAGTTTCGTTGTGGAACGCGCCAAGCGGTTTCACCAGAACATCTCGTTTTCCAAATACCTCGACACGGCGCGCAAAAAGGAAGGCGCGTGGATGATGATGCGTTCCGCTGTCAACCTGATCGAAAAACTCACGCTCGCCTCGGTGCTGGTGCCGGCGACGGAACAGAATTTAAAACCCCGCGGCGCGAAGACCGCGGACATCGTCGAAATTCTCGCGGTCTATTCCAAAAACATCGAGCACGCGGACATCTACAACACCCGCGACCAGATCCACGTGCTGGAGGGTCGCCACCTCATCAACCGCATCGTGAAATACAAGGATAAAAAAGGCCTGGTGATGAACGACCCCAACCAGGGTTCGGTGTATCACGCCAACGTGATGGAGGAGCAGTTCCCGCGCAAGGAGATCGCAAGCGAGATCAACCTGGTGTCGCTCTACCAGGTGCCGAAGTACGACAAGAAAACCGGGCGCTTCATCTGCGCGGTCAACTATTACACGGGGGAGCCGTACGAATTCACTCCGTTCGAGAAAACCCTTCTGCAGGAACACGCCTCGATGGTGGAGACCATCATCCTCGAGGAAAGCCCTACGCATATCGAAATCCAGGTGCTGAGCGAGATCGAAGAATTGCTGTCGGACACCGACACCTCCCTGCAGGGATTCCTCGACAGCATCCTCGCCAAAACCTCGGAACTGATCGGCGCGGACTGCGGCACCATCGCCATCCTGCAGGTGATTGACGGCAAACCGTGGTTGCTGGTCGAAGATGAAAACGGCGACCTGATCGGCGCGAAGTCGCGCGGCTGGAAGAAAAACAAAATCCTGCCGCTCCCCGTCGGCGGCAACGATCTACCGCCCGACCAGAAGTCGATGAACGGGTATTGCGCGCACACGGCGCGGCCGGTACTAGTCAACGATGTCAATAACCACAAACACACACAAGGGTTCTACAAAAACCTGTCGCCGGACATCCGCTCGGAGCTTGCGGTTCCGATCATTTACCAGAACCAGGTGCTGGGCGTGCTCAACCAGGACAGCTTCCGCCTCAACTACTTCACCGACGAACACAAAAAGATCCTGCAGATCATCGCCAGCCTCATCAGCCAGAAGGTGAATCACCTGGCACAGATGGAAGCGCTCCGCAAGGACATGACGGTGCTCAAACACGAAATCGAGTACCGCGACCCGAACGTGTCGTCGTACTACCTGGGCAACGTCATCGGACGAAGTAAAAAAATCCACACGCTGGTCAAACAGATCGACGTGGTGGTGGACTCCATCTGCAACCGCATGCTGAACTGGGAACGGTCGCCCCAGACGGAAGCTTTCATGGGACTGCCTTCTTTATTGATTACGGGGGAAACCGGCGCGGGCAAGGAATTTTTCTTCAACAACATTTATTCGCGCGTGTCGGAAACGTTCCGGCAGAAGAAGCGGCCCGACTTCGAACTGCCGCTCCGCAAAACCAACATCGCCGCCTACAGTGGCGAGCTGACCTACAGCGAACTGTTCGGCCACAAGAAAGGCGCGTTCACCAGCGCCGACTCCAACCGGCAGGGCATTCTGGAAGAAGCCAACGGCGGTATCGTGTTTCTGGACGAGATCGGCGACATCGATCCCAAAACACAGGTGCAGTTGCTGCGCTTTCTCGACACCGGCGTTTTCGTGCGCCTCGGCGAGAACCAGCCGTGCTATTCGCGCATCTTCCTCATCGCCGCAACCAACAAGAACCTGTTGAAGGAAATCGAAGCAGGACGTTTCCGCGAGGATCTGTTTCATCGTCTCAATGCGCTCAGCTTCCGGATTCCGTCGCTCAACGACCGGCGCGAAGACATTCCGGACCTGGCGACGCATTTCCTCGGCCGCCTGTACACGACGTATAAAGGAGGCGATCAGACCGGCCCGCCGCCGATGCTGGCTCCCGACGCGTTGGAATATTTGAAGCACCGCAGTTACCGCGGCAACGTGCGCGAGCTGAAAAACATTTTATTGCGCGCGCTGATGTTCAATAAAAGCGGCGTCATCACCCGCGATCATCTGTCTGCGGGCGATCAGGAGAACATGGTGGAGACGGCGGCGTTCGATGCCGCGCCGGTGGGACGGGTGACGAACCTGCTGGAGGAGATCGAAGCAGAACGCGGCAACTTCTGGACTCACATTTATGAGCCGTTCAAGACCAAGCAGATGACGCGGGACACGGTGAAGACGGTGATCGAAACGGCGAAGACCAAGTATCAGACCAACCTGCCGGGGCTGGCGGTGAAGCTGGGCGTGTGCAGTGACCGATTCCGCACCGACTCGGAAGAAAGCAAGAAGTTCATGAGCTTCAAAAATTTCTTGTACAAGACGGTGAAAATTTCCACGAATTGAGGGAAAGAGCTTTTAATCACCGATGCACACAGATGAACACAGATACCCGGCTGGGCCTGAGTTGTCATTCTGAGCGAAGCGAAGAATCTATACTGATTAAAACGACAGGATCTGTGGCACAGCCTGCGTGATCACGAACCTGATCCTCCTCTTAAGATCAATGGATGATTTTAATTAATGGAAAGATAAATACCCAAATCAGAAACAATCCAAACAACCAGAGAAAAACCACGGTCAAAAGATTCGTCAAATCTCCGATTCTAGAGATCGTGGAATCATTTAATTTCTTATAATATTTCCCTCCCCGAATGGATTCATTAGATTTCGAATCAATGACTGAAGAGTCAATGAATCCCAATACAGGCTTGTGGACTTGCCAGACTTCCGGATATCTGCTTTTTAGAAATTGATAAAAAGCGATCCTCAAACCCACTATTATCGCACCAATCAATATCAACAAATCCCCGTAACTGGCCATAAAGAAACTCATTCAATATTCGGAGAAATTCATTCGATCCCTTCCATTTCATACATGGTTTCCCCAATGTAATTCAAAATGGAAGCCAACCACACAAAATCATAAAGCAATGGATCTTTTTCGCCGGTAAGCAAGTCAGACAAATTATCCCAATCGTCGGTCAACTGACCCGCTCCCAATTTGGAAGGGTTTTTCAAAATTTCATACCTTTCCCCTGGCAAAAAATCCCAATAGAAATCATGCTCGACTTTGATCGTTTTTATTTTTCTTTTTCTTAAGTGTTTAAGTAAAACATTGGTTACTTTTTCCAAATCTTTAATCTTTATTTCCATGCCCTCCCCCAGACTTATCTTGCCTACTTAAATTAACTCGACCTGAAATACCTATAATCAAACCCGCTAGACTAAAGATAATTCAAAATACTCCCATTGGACTCAGACCATATTTGTAAAAGGATTTAAAAATAAAAAGCGTTATTAAAGTAATCAGCAACGCAAAAACGACGTTTTTTCGTACTACATCTGTAATCTCTACAAACTTTAACAATACAAAAGAAACTCCAAGGGCCAGGGATAAAACTTCGAAAACCCATCCAAATGTAACCAATAAAGCGGGCACGGAGTTTTTATGAAACAAAAAATAAAAACCCGATAAACTTTTAATAACTAGCACACCGCCCAATATTTTGAACCATCCATTAACCGAGATATTCATTTAAATCCCTTCCACCATCTGTTCCTTAAACGCCGCGACGATGGTGTCGCGGAGGTGTTTCTGGAAGTCGGGGGTTTCCGCGATGACGAGGTCCTTGTACTCGCCGTTCTTTCCCAACTGGCTGGGCAGGCGGATGTACATTGCGCCGTTCGCTTTCCTGTAAACCTGAATACCCTTTATGGTCAGCACGCCTTCCAACGTCACCTCCGCGTAGGCTTTTAAATCATTGTACGGCGCGCCGGGTTCGAACGGATAGATAGTCGTTTTGGTGATGGTCATCGGATTTTTCCTGTGGCGATTTGATCTCGCCGGTTCGTTTTGTTACAATATGGCACCTATTGACGCACCGCTTTTCTTCTAAATACCTACAAATCTGCTTTTTACGAGCTTCGGTGCACTCCGTATTCACGGCATGACGCCGTTTATCTCGATTTCGATTTTAAGTCCTTTTCAAACTATTCATAAACTATCAAGGAGTTATACATGAGTTCCACAGTGGTTGACGCGGAAAACTATAAAGTAAAAGACCTCTCCCTGGCCGATTGGGGTCGGCGCGAAATCATTCTCGCCGAAAAAGAAATGCCGGGATTGATGGCCCTCCGCGAAAAATACGGCAAAGACAAACCCCTGAAAGGAGCTCGGATTGCAGGGTCCCTGCACATGACCATTCAGACGGCGGTTCTGATTGAAACGCTGGTCGAGCTGGGGGCTGAGATCCGCTGGGCCTCCTGTAATATTTTCTCCACGCAGGACCACGCCGCCGCGGCCATCGCCAAGGCCGGCATTCCCGTTTTCGCCTGGAAGGGGGAGACGGAGGAGGAATACTGGTGGTGTACCGCCCAGACCCTGCTGTTCGACGAAGGTCCCAACATGATCCTCGATGATGGCGGCGACCTGACGGGTTACGTTCACGAAAAACATCCGGAACTTCTGCCGAACATCAAGGGCATCTCCGAGGAGACGACGACGGGCGTTCACAAGCTCTACAAAATGCTTAAGGACGGCACGCTGAAATCGCCGGCCATCAATGTCAACGACTCCGTAACCAAATCCAAGTTCGACAACCTGTACGGCTGCCGCGAGTCCCTGGCTGACGGCATCAAACGCGCGACGGATATCATGGTCGCGGGCAAGGTGGTCGTCGTTGCGGGTTACGGCGATGTCGGCAAGGGCTGTGCGCAGTCCATGCGCGCCTACGGCGCCCGCGTGCTCGTCACGGAAATCGATCCCATCTGCGCCCTGCAGGCGGCGATGGAAGGTTTCGAAGTGACCACCATGGAAGACGCTCTGCCGGAAGCGGACATCTACGTCACCACCACCGGTTGTGAGGACATCATCCGCATCGACCACATGGAGAAGATGAAAGACACGGCCATCGTGTGCAACATCGGTCACTTCGATTGTGAAATCCAGGTGGACGAGTTGAACAACTACAAAGGCATCAAGAAGGAAGAGATCAAGCCGCAGGTGGACAAGTACACCTTCCCGGACGGACATTGCATTGTTCTTCTTGCCGAGGGCCGGCTGGTGAACCTGGGTTGCGCGACGGGGCATCCGTCCTTCGTCATGTCCGCATCCTTCACCAACCAGGTGCTGGCGCAGATCGAGCTGTACCAGAAAAAATACGAGCTGGGCGTGTACACCCTGCCCAAACATCTGGACGAGGAAGTGGCGCGTCTGCACCTCGAAAAGCTTGGGGTCAAAATGACCCGGCTGACGCAGAAGCAGGCGGACTACCTGGGCATCCCGGTAGAGGGTCCGTACAAGCCGGATCATTACCGCTACTGAGCATTACAGAGTTCCAAATAGAAACGGCGTCCCAAACCGGGACGCCGTTTTTTATTTCTTGATTACGTTTCCTCTTTCCCTGTTTAACGGGAATCTCTTCTTTTACGAATGGCTTCTTCTATCCATTTGCGGGGGGGCCAGTAATGGGTATTGCCATCCACCAAATAAATGCGGCATCCAAGACCGAAC
>NZ_HG422173.1:2181129-2184334 GCF_000341545.2 Nitrospina gracilis 3/211 | reverse complement strand
CCATCCACCAAATAAATGCGGCATCCAAGACCGAACGGATACCGGACCTCGCCCTCGACGTCAAGCCCATCTATCCGGATAGTCGGTGACCCGGGGAACCGGTGTTTTTCGGCATCATCCAGAGTTTCGACGGCAATGGACTGGACGGGAAAATTTAAACCCTCCTGACGTATGACATCCTGCAAAAGCTCCAACGCGGGTTTCGAGTTGGGGCAGTTTTCAAAATAGAGCAATTCAATTTTCATAAATCTTCGGAAAAAAACGTTCCCTCCTCAAGATAAGCGAGAATGGATATGGGAGTTTGCGTTTGATTTTCATCACTGGCTTTTATCATGCGATCAATCGCATTCCGCAGGTGATTCAGTTTCTCAATTCTTATATCGATGATTTTTCTTTTAGTCTGGGCTTTTTGCATTGCTGTCTGGCGGGGATTTTTTCGGTGGTTTTGCAAGTTCAGTATTTCGTGGATCTCATCCAGGGAAAAACCCAGCTTCTGGGCGTTCTTGATGAACAGGATACGGCGGGCGTCTTCGTTACTGTATAAACGGTAACCGGATCGCGACCGCAGGGGCGGATCGATCAGATTGCGGGTTTCATAGTAGCGAAGGGTTTCCTTATTCACACCCACCATTTTCGCCAGTTCGCTTCGGGTAAAGGTGTCCATAAAGGGCCCTCCTTCTAATTTGAATATAGGCCCTGTACCCTGAAACTGGGTCAAACTTTTTTCATTTATTTTACCATAAAAGTGGTAATCTGACCCTTTTTACACCTCGTTCCTTTTGAAAAAATTGAGCATCCACGGAATGATATCCTCATAAGCATCTTCCACAATATAATGACCGGCCTCCTCCACTTCATGAATTTCGGCGTCTGGGAAATAGGTTTTCCACCGGTCCAGAAAGTCTTCGTTGAAGCAGAAATCCTTCATTCCCCAAACCACAAGGACCGGGCGATCACGAAAAAAGCCCAGCCTTGATTCAATGTGTTCCACTACGGAATAACTCGGAACGGAAGGGTCCATTGGGATGTCCTGAACAAAGCGGAGATTGGCAATGCGATTCTCAGGACTGTTGTAGGGTGCCAGGTAGCCTTTCCGCACGTCGGCCGTCAGTCGGTGGCGTTGTTTGGTTGCCCAAACCAGCCCCATCCTGGCGAAAAGGTTCCATTGCAATATGGCCACCTCTCCAATGAAAGGTTTTCGGCACAAATTGATGCTGAAGGGGATGCTGTCTGCCAGAAAGGCGGCGGTGTTGAATACGACCAGGCGTTTTATTTTATCGGGGTGACGCACCGCCAAGCCCATCCCGATCGCTCCGCCCCAGTCATGCAGAACCAGCGTGATGTTATCGAGTTGAAGGTGCTCCACCAGCTGTTCCACATTATCGATGTGCTGGTTCAATGTGTAATTGTAATCCTGGGGTTTGTCGGACAGGCCACAACCCATGTGGTCGGGGACCACACACCGGTATTGACTGCGAAAGGCGCGAATCAGGTTTCGATAATAAAACGACCAGGTGGGATTTCCGTGAAGCATGAGCAGGACCTCGCCCTGCCCTTCGTCCAAATAATGATATCGAAGGCCATTCAAGTCCAGGTAATGCGACTCGAAGGGATAAATTGTTTGTAAACCATCAATGGAGACTTCCGTCACCATTCCGCCCCCAGCATGACGCAACTCAATCCACTGCCGATTCCAAGAAGGCCGATTTTATTCCCGGGTTGAATAATCTTCTCTTCAATTCCCAAAGCCAATGTCACAGGCAAGGCCGCCGATCCGGTATTGCCTAGAAACTCAAGGGTTGAAAAATCCTTTTCCAGATCCAGTTCAAGGGTTTCGTAAAGGAGCTTGCGGTGCAGGTGACCGACCTGGTGACAGAAGATGCGGTCGACACTTTTGTTGGTCCACCCGAGATTGTTTTTAAACACCTCCCAGGTTTCCCGGGCCAGTTCGCAACCTTCCCTCATGAGCGTTTCGGAATCGGTCTGCATGAGCGGAGCCGCATCGCCTCCCATGCCGGAATCCTGATTGCCCTGGCAGAGGTGATTGAACTGTGTTGCGGAACGGTAAGCGCCCCCGGTCAGGCGGTGCCCGGTGTTTGTCAGATCCTTGTGAACGAGAAGAACAGCTACGGCGGCGGACCCGATGGTGAGCGACGCGAAGGCGGTTTTGATCTTGTTGCGTGTTGGATCGGGATCGGCCAACAATGTCTCGATGGTGTGGTCCACAAGCGGACCGCCGTTTTCCCCGGAGACGATCAATCCCGCCCGTATTTGTCCGCGGTCGATCATGTTCGCTACCTGCACCATGCCATTCAATACACCCAGACAGGCGTTGGACACATCGTAGAAAATGGAATCGGGATTCAGCTTGAGATTGTGGTGCACAACGGAAGCCGTTGCGGGTTCCAGAAAATCGCGGCTCACCGATCCACAAATGAGAGCGCCGATTTCCTTCCGGTCCAAAGGAGTGCGGGCGAGTGCGTCCTCTCCCGCTTTGGAGGCGACAGTGCTGGGAAATGTTCCCTTGTCCCAGAATCGCCGCTCACGGATGCCGCTCATCAGTTCCAGCCGCCCGACGTTCAATTTGAACCGGTCGTAAAGCGGTTGCAGGCGGTGTTCCAGTTCATCCGAGCGGACGATGTTTTCCGGCAGGTGGTAACCGATCGATTCGATGCACACGTTTTCAAATCGCATAACTCAACGCCTCATGAGGAACCGATGATCTGCATCTCGTAATACTTCTGGTATTGCGGGCATTGTTCCAGCAACTGCTCGTGGTTGCCCTGCCCTACCATCTCCCCGTGTTCGAGGACGATGATGCGGTCGGCGTGTTTGATGGTGGAGAAGCGGTGAGCGATAACAAACGTGGTGCGGTGTTCCATCAGGTTGTTGAGGGCGTCCTGCACCAATTTTTCTGATTCGGAATCAAGCGCCGAAGTCGCTTCGTCCAGAACCAGAATGGGTGCGTTGCGCACGATGGCACGCGCGATGGCGATGCGCTGGCGTTGCCCCCCGGAAAGCTTCAATCCACGTTCGCCGATGATGGTGTCGTAGCCGTCATCCAAAGCCTGCACATAGGTATCCACGTGCGCGGCCTGCGCGGCGCGGACGATGTCCTCTCGTGTTGCTTCCGGGTTCCCGTAACCGATGTTCGCCCAGATGGTGTCGTTAAACAAAAACGTTTCCTGCGTCACCAGGGCCAGGT
>NZ_HG422173.1:2151184-2181029 GCF_000341545.2 Nitrospina gracilis 3/211 | reverse complement strand
CGGTTATGTCGTTGATATTAACGCCGTCGATCAGGATTTCGCCTTTAGTCACAGCAAAAAACTTGAACAACAGATCCACCAGAGTGGTCTTTCCAGCACCGCTCATCCCGACAATGGCGAGCACCTCGGATTTTTTCACTATCAGGTTGATATCCTTCAATACCATCGTGTCTCGCGTCGGGTACTTGAACCCCACGTTTTTATACTCGATACGATCAGTAAACTCCTTAAGCTCGATGGTTCCGTCTTTGGCCTTTTCTTCCTCTGTATCCAACACAGAAAAAACGCGTTCCGCAGCGGCCACTGCCTTTTGCGAATCCGTATAGGTTTTGAACAGGATACGCATGGGATCGTACATCATGAACATACCAAGCACGAACGCGAAAAACGCGCCCTGGGTGATTTCTCCTTCCAGCACCTGGAGCCCCCCGAGCCAGAGCACCGCAGCGCCGCCCAGTACCGCCAGCACCTCCATCATTGGGGATGTGAACTCGGTATACCGCACATCCTTTTTCATGATTTCCAGGAAATCCTCGTTGTGCCTGTTAAGTTTCTTATTTTCCTGATCCTCAAGTCCGAATGCCCTAACAACTTTAATGCCGGAAATCGATTCCAGCATGGTGGAATTGATATCCGCCAGCAGTTCCTGCCCGCGCCTCCCCAGCTTTCTCAGCTTTCTTGCTACGGTGGCCGTAGGAAGTATGGCGATGGGAATGATGAAGATGGCAATCAAAGCCCAGTCCCACTTCAACCAGAAAACCCAGAACAACAGACCGAAGAACATGACCACGTTTTGGATTGTGTCCTTGATGTATTTGGTGAGCGAAAGCAACATGGCATTGACATCGTTGACCAGCCTCGACATCAATTGCCCTGTAGTGTCTTTTTCAAAAAAACCATAGGGCAACCTGTGAACGTGTTCAAACATTTCCTGTCGTATGCGCGCCACCAGTTCCCAACCGATCTGGTAAATGATGACACTTTGCAGGTAGCGCAGTCCGCCTTTCACGACATAGAGGGCGATGACGATGAGTGGCAACATCTTCAGCATGAAGTAATCTTTTTCAACAAAGATTCTGTCGAATGTTTGCTGAACAAGGGGAACCGGTGATGTTGACAGCGCACCGACGCAGATGGACGTCAGCAAAGTCAATATCACTTTACCCTTGTAGGGGGTGAGGTAGTGGGCCAGTCGCTTGTAAATATTTACCTTTTCCATTATCAGGAGGATGGAGGAAGGAGAATTCCTTTATCGGGATCACAAAAAAACCCCTGGCCGTTGACGTGTCATCAACGGACAGGGGCTTTGTCTGCGTGGATTCAACGATTGCAACTCGGTGCAACGCCTTTCGAAATAAATCCTGAAAATTTCAGTTTCTATTTCTTTTGCGGCAGAAAGTCATCCAGAGTCGCCCCGCTGTTGATCATCTCGGTCATGACCTTGATAGACTCTTCGATGCCTTTCTGGCAGGTTTCCAGATCAATCTCCGTCAGGTTGAAATGATTGGCGTAGTCAAGAACCCGCTCGCGAGTGTTTTCGCGCATGAAGCCCTGCGGAACCTGTTCGATCCGCTGGATGGCCTCTTCGGTCCAGACAAACCGGCTGGGATCGACTGTGCCCTTGGAAAAGTTTTTGCCTTCAAACGGATGGAGGTCACCGTAAACCCTGAGATTACCGTTGCCATTTCCATTACCATTCCCGTTCTTCCCATTGGCGGGCGCGTCGGAAACGGCGGCTTCTTTTCGACCGTCGGCTTTCTCGTTGAGAATTTTTTCAGCAAATGCCTTGGTGATCGTGTCGACTTTCTGGATGCGCGCGTTTTTCTCGATACGCGCATGAGCCCGGCGGCGCACATGACCTTGCGGAAACGTCTCCACCAGATCCTGAGCTTCCTTCGTCCATGTAACCTGCGTGGAATCGAAAGTGGTCACCGTGGTGGAATCGCTCTGCTCTTCCTCATCCGCCTTGTAATCGGACATATCCACCGGAACCAGGGCGCTGCCTTCGGCCCCGCAGACGCTGCACTTTACGGTACCGACACCCAGATAGGTCGAGCAGCTGGAACACTTGAGGGTCTTGGTCTCATCAACCTGCGCACCTTCTTCAGCCTGAACCTTGGCGACCTCTTCCGCGTATTTCTTTTCGAGGTCGCGCTGGCGGTCTTCGATCATGCCTTCCAACGGGTCCTCGCCCCTCGCCATCTTGTCGCGCATCTGGTCGCCGATGTTGTACATAGCCTGCATGGCGCCGGCGGGGAGGATGGTTTCACACGCTTCGGTAATGACGCTGGAGGTGATCATGCTGTGACCCCGCTCGAGTGCGTAACGGAGAATCGCGGCGGTGGCCATGGGGCGAACGAAGCCCGGGATTTTCTTGAGGCGCTCTTTGGCCTCGGCGGTCCACTCGATGCTTTCCTCCGCCTGCATGTCCACCGGCGGCTTGTACACTTTGCTGGAGAGCAGGACGTTGCACGGAACGAGGCGCAGGAGGTTTTCGGTGTTACCGCCGATATCCATGTCCTCCGCGCTGTGAACCCCAATGCGGCCCAGGATGAGCATCCAGGGGTTCTCTTCGCGGGCATACTGGAGAACTTTCTCGAACACCTTGCCATCCAGCAGACGGGCGGTGCATTCAAGCCCCTCATCTTCCACGATCTTGCGGGAAACCTCGAGATGGGACTGATAAATCTTGGCCAGTCCCTTGTCGATGATGTCCTCGTGCAGTTTTTCCTGCTGCTCGAATTTGAACACCTTGGCAGCGTCTTTCGAAAGAACGCCGGTGAGGCTGTTGAACATGGCGTAGTGGAAGTAAGGATCGAAGGTGGAAATGACTTCCAGCGGGCGGCCGGTTTTCCGGGCCAGGTCGATACCCGTTTTCAGGCCGCCGAAAGCATGGCCGCTGCCGTCCACCGCAACGACAATCTTGCCGCTCGACGGTTTCTCGCCATGAATCGCAGGCACGTTCTTCACAATCAGGGTGTCGGTATTGACCCGCCGAATCACGCGCTCGGCCACCGTTCCGATCTGGCTGTCCTTAATGGCGCCCAACCCCAAGGCCCCCAAAATAACCAGGTCATACTTGGATTCCTTGATATCACGCACCAGCTCGATCCAGTTACGGCCTTCCAGAGACTTGCCAATAAACGGAATATTGCGGGCCTTGCACTTGAATTTAGGCACATCAAGATAAGAATCCGTGATGACCTCCATACCCTTGGTAATCAACTGGTCATGGATCGCCCGCTGCTTTTCAAGCTCCTGCTCGTCCTGATATTCTTCCGGCAAGCCGCTTTCCATCTGGCGGAAACGGACGTCATGCATCTTCGCCGCATACACATGGCTGGAGATGATGGTGGCATCGGTATCCTTGGCGAATTCCAACGCCAGGTCGATGCATTCGTTCGAATAGTCGGAATTGTCGACCGGAACGTAGATATTTTTAAACATGGGGTTCTTTTCTCCCTGAAATTACCTGTGTGGCAAATTTGGCTACGGAAATTATATAGATAAGGACTTATTCTGTCTTGGCTTAGAGTCCCAACCAATGCGAGTCATACCTGCACAGCGCGGATCAAAAATTAGTGCAAATTCTAACAAAAAAACAGGGACTGTCAACTGAAAAACCCCAATGTTTTTAAAAGCTCCGGAGACATTGGGGGAGTCTCACAGGGGGGTCGGAAATCACCTTATCTTAGTGTAGACGAATTCCTGATCTTTCTCCCGGCTTTATTTTTTATTTTACCCCTCCACAACGCAGAAGAACCCTTTAAAACACGGCCGGTTCCAATTTTTCGTTCTGCATTGGCAAAGGGATATGGTATATAATCGAAAAATCGACCGGGGTGTGGTGTGATCGCTGGCCACCGATGGTTACGACACCGGTAGAATGACCGGTGATGCCACCCAGATTCCCCTCATTTGGAACCGCCCTAATTGACCATTTTTCAAACGATTGCCCGCGTTCCGGGACCCGACCCGCAGGCGCGAGGTGTGCAGGAGGAAAATTCGATGCTGTTTTCCACCAAAGAGGATCTTGTTTACCACATGCAGGGAGCAGCCTCTGTCAACAATGGCCTCATTCATCTGGAAAACGATGACCGGTTGCGGGGCCAATGCCTCGATTCTCTGGTTCATAATGCGGTGCTCAACCCCAATCCGGAGTTGAAAGCCCTTTCCCGGTTCGCCATCAAAAGCCTGGCCCGCCAGCTGAAAATCGTACCCGCTTCCATTCAGGGACTGTACGAAGCCCGGGGTGCCGGTAAAAACAAAGGTTACACGGTTCCTGCCATCAACATCCGGGGTTTGACCTACGAAACCTGCCGGGCCATTTTCCGCACCGCCCAGGCTTGCAACTCAGGAGCTTTCATTTTTGAAATCGCCAAATCTGAAATTGGCTACACCCACCAGCGGCCCCACGAGTACGCCTCCGTGGTCCTGGCGGCCGCCATCAGGGAAAAATACCAGGGCCCGGTATTCATCCAAGGCGATCATTTTCAGGTGAACGCCCAGAAATACCATGAAAATCCCAACAAGGAGATCAACGGCCTCAAATGTCTGATCGAAGAAGCCCTTTTGGCCGGCTTTTACAACATCGACATCGATACCTCGACCCTGGTGACGTTGGAACCGGAGGATGTGAAGGAGCAACAAAGGCTCAATTTTGAAGTCGGGGTAGAACTCACCAAGTTCATTCGTGACCTGGAGCCCGAAGGGGTGACGGTGTCCGTGGGCGGGGAAATCGGCGAAGTCGGCAAGGAGAACAGCAACGAAAACGAACTCCGTGCCTACATGGACAACTTCAACGAAAACCTGGCGAAAGCCAACCCGAATTACAAGACCATCAGTAAAATCTCCATCCAGACCGGAACCGAGCACGGCGGTGTGCCGCTGGCCGACGGCTCCGTCGCCGATGTGCAACTGGATTTCGAGACGCTGGAGAACCTTTCCCGGATCGCGCGGGAAGATTATCATCTGGCGGGCGCGGTTCAGCACGGGGCCTCCACCCTGCCCGCGGAAATGTTTCACAAGTTTCCGGAACTGGAAACCGCGGAGATCCACCTGGCCACCAACTTCCAGAACATGATTTACGACAGCGCACACTTTCCGCAGGACCTGAAACAGGAAATCTATGAATACCTGCGAAAGCAGTTTGCCGAGGAAAAGAAACCCAACTGGACCGACGAACAGTTCATTTACAAGACGCGTAAAAAGGGTTTCGGCAACCCATACAAGGAACGGTTCTGGAACCTTCCGGAAGACATCAAAACGAAAATCGGCGACGAACTGGAGGAAAAATTCCATTTCCTGTTCGACAAGCTCAACGCCAAAAACACCGATCCGTATGTGAAGGAATCCGTCACACTCACCGCTCCGGAACCGAAACTGGACGACGAGTTGAAGTTCGCCTGATCCGTTGAACCATACATAAAAACCTTCCGGTCATTCGAACCGGAAGGTTTTTTCTTTTTTGGGTTTTTCCAATTGCCGTTTACTGCGAAATCACGCTAACCGGCGTGGCCTGGCGGTTCTTGATCTGATCGATTGTGGTCAGCACATCGTCGGGAACGGATTCCGTGTTGTCGCTCGACCGCACCAGGATGATCGACCGGGCAATGCGCGGGTTTCCAAACAGGGTCTTGCCCGCCTCCACCACTTCCGACTTCCTCAACCCCTTAACCGCTTGCAGCAGTTTTTCCTTGAAGAGGAAATCTCCATCTTCCTCCGTAGCAAAATAATACAAGTCATTCGCCACCGCGCTGATGCTGTCGCCTTTTTTCTGCAATGACACGATCATGCTTTTTCGGTGCCTTTCGAATTCCTCATCCGAAAGGTTATCCAGAAGGTCTTCGGCCTTTTTCATCCACTCTTCAACACGATTCTGCAGTTCAAACGGACTGTAGTTGGAAGACTGTATGATCATCTTAAAAAAGAGCCGTTCCTCCAGCCGGTTTTCGAAACTCCAGACAATGTATCCCAACTGCTGGTTGGTGCGCATCTGTGTGTAAAAGTCGCTTTCCACGATAGACGCAACCAGCGACAGCTTGGCCTGCCGTTTCATGTCGCGTTCGCCGACCTGCAGGGTGTAATACAAGGCGTTGTTGTTGTCCTGAACCTGCTTGGAGAAGCGCACCGTTTCACCCGGCCGCAGCACCGCCACTTCTTCTTTATAACGCTGGTCTTCCGGCAACGGCATACCGGACAATTCCGCAAGCAGGATGTTCACACTGCTTTTGACATAATCCTCGGTCCAGTTACCGTGAATCAGGCCGGTCACGTACACACGCTCATAAAGTTTCTTCGAATAGGCGCGCACGTCCTCCAGCGTCACCGACTCCATTGCCGCCAGCATTTCCTCCTCCGTGTATTGCTTTAACTGCCACAACTGGCGATGAAAATACGAGGCCCGCATGTAAGCTTGCCCCAGCTGACGGTTGCGGAGATCCCGCAAAACCGCTTCCTTGATGTTTTCGAATTTCTGATTGCTGACCTTGATGGTTTTCATGTTTTTCGCAACCAGCTTGATCAGGTCGTTGATACGTTCCGTGTACCCGCCCACCGAAAGCACCATTCCGGACTTTTCTATATCCAGGCTGTAAACCAGTCCTGCCAGGCTGATGGGATACGTCAACTCGTTCAACCCTTCGTGGATGGCGAGATTGTACAATTTTGACAGCGCCAGGTTTTCCACCGTGTCGTACACGTACGGCGTTTCGATTTTGTAACGAATATAAACTTTAGGCTGTTTGAATTTGTGATCATACTGGAACCAGACCTTGGCGAACTCGTCATCACGAACGAGGGACGGGGTTTCCTCCACCATCTCCAGATTGTAGGGAACGAAATCGTTTTTCTCCGGGTAACCCATACCCTTTGGCTCGGGCGGATGAACCAGCCGGTCATATCCTTCACCCGCGACTTCGGCCAAAGCATATTCCGTACCGAAGTACTTTTCCACCTTACCGGTCTCCACGTTCTGGCTCTTAAGCACCACCAGCATGTTTTCGGGGGTCAATGTATTCAACACAGCCTGGTAGGAATCCGGATCGTACTTCTTGAAGAGGTGCGGCAATTCCTCCACTTCTTCCAATTCATAGTCCTGCATGAGCGCCGCCTTGCCCGCCATGAATCCCATACCTTCCTGCGGACTCTTCCATTCGAAGTCGATCTCCGCCATCGCCTGCGTTTCATCAAACGTGTATTTTTCAAACTCGGTCTTTTTGAGCATCTCTATGTAGGAGAACACCACTTCCAGGACCCGCTCGTATTGTTCCAGTCCTTTCGGCGTCAGGGAAACGCTGATGCCAAAACTGGACAGGTTCGGATGCGAGTACCCGCCGCCCGCCGACAGGCCCAGGGCCAGGCCCTCCTTCTTCAATTTCGAAAGAAGCGACCCATTCCCCTCGTGCCCGATCACCGTAGCCACGATGGAAGCAGGTTTGCTTTCTTTATGCTCGGCCAGATTGATCGTCGGAAACTCCAGGCTGAGCGAACGGATGTCCTTGATGGTTTTGATTTTCAACAGGCGGTATTTACCGTCAAGGGGAGGACGATAATCCGCCGGGACCTCCGGCAGCGTTACCGGATGATCCGGAATGTCCGAGAAAAGTTTCCTGATCAGGCGTTCCTGCTCCACCAGGGTTAGCTTGGAAAGCACGGCCAGACGCATGATGCGCGCAGAATAGTATTTTTTATGAAATTCAAGGAGAGCCGGCCGATTGTCCCCGGCCAGGGTCTCGGCGTTGCCGATCCCGAAGTGCCTTATCGGGTGACCTTCCTTTGCGATCTGGTTGGTCAGGTGGCTGGCCCGCCAGCCATCCTGCAATTTATTCTTTTCAAATTCATTGTTCACCGCCTGCACTTCACGCTCGGCGTAGGTCTTGTCGAACAGGGGGGCCCTGAAAAAATCGGCGAAGCGGTCAAGCGCTTCGGAAAATCCGTCGTGGCTGACCTGAAAAAAGTAATTGGTGATGTTATCGCCCGTGTACGCGTTGCTTCCACCGGAATGCGCGGTAAGAAAATCCTTGAAAGACCCCACCTCCGGATATTTTTCCGTACCCAGAAACAGCATGTGCTCCAGATAATGCGCAAGACCCTGCTTGTCCTTCGGGTCGTAGAGGTGCCCCACCCCGACGGAAAGCGCCGCTGCACTGCGGTCCACGTCCGGGTCGCTCATCAACAGCACTTCAAGGTTGTTTTTCAATACCAGGGTCTTGGTCACCCGGTTGTCCATTCCTGCATACGCGGAAACGGTGGAAAGAAAAACGAGCAGGGACATCAAAATTCCAAAAAGGATTTTGACACGTTGCATCATCACAAAACACCTCCGGAGAACCCGTTGGGGGGAATGAATCCGCTTGTAATCAAACGGGAAGAACAAAGACGTTCGACGCTTTTATCTTAGCAAACCGAAAAGCGGGAATGGGATTAAATCTTTTTAATCTAAAGACCCGGGTCAAGGCTTCCATCCCATCAAGCCCACTCCAAATACCACCAATATCCCGGCGAGAACACGTTGCGGTCCGAAGGATTCTTTCATTTTTAAAACACCCCAAAGAACAACCATCAGAACACTGACCTGACGCACCGCAACCACCTGGCTGACATCTTCAAACTGAAGCACCACGCAGATCAGGCCGTAGGAGCCCACCGTCGCCAAGGCGGCCACCAGTCCCCGCCCCCACTCGGCTTTCCATACCGAGATGATCTCTCGTGGAGAATGGACCGAGAACAGGTACAGGTTGCACAGGGTGAAACCGATCAACGCCTCCAAAAAGAAAAATACGAATCCATTCTGCATTGCGTGGTCCGGCCGGGCGGCAATGAATATCTCCATACCGCGTTTGTCCACCAGGCTGTATGACACCACCAGGCCCAGCGTGATGAATGCCCAGCGCATGTCTTTGTGCAGGATGGCGTCCCACAAATTGCGGAATCCCCTGATCAGGTGACCGTCGAAATGCAGTATGTAAATGGCCAGCAGAATAAGCACGATCGCCGTCATGGCAGAGAAGCTCAATCGTTCCTCCAACAGGAACCACGCAAACACCGGCACGAACACGGGGGCGGAGCGGGCAATGGGATAGACATACGAAATGTCCTGTGTCTGGTAGGCTTTTGACAGGCTGAGAATATAAACCCCGTGCAACACACCGGACGCAGCGATCCACCCCCACATTTCGTCGGGCACCGTGGTGGAGCCGGAGGTGGCAAGAAACAGGATCGCGCCCACCATGATGACCACTCCTTTCAGTCCGGACAGGTAATTGGAGTTTTTACTGGTCTGCGTGAGTATGTTCCACAAAGCATGAAACAGGCAGGAAAGCAGGATCAGTCCAATACTGGTGGAGGCCAAGAAGTTCCCTCTAAAAATGGAGGCATTAAACGGGTAAAGGAATTTATTTCAAATCCGTACGGAAAAACGAAAAGGTATAATGATACAATATGCCGCTTTTGAATGTGGAAATTTTGTAGCCCAACCACCCCCTCAAAACTCCTGACTCCAGAACCGGATGCTTAAAAACCAACTCAATCTTCTTTGGACACGGCGGTTTCTACCCCTGTTCGTCACCCAGTTCCTCGGCGCCTTCAACGACAATCTTTTCAAAAACGCGCTGGTCATCCTCATCACCTACGTCGCCGCGGAAAAGGCCGGCCTGAACGCGCAGTTGATGATCACCGCCGCCGCGGGCATCTTCATTCTACCCTTCTTCCTGTTTTCGGCCACGGCCGGCCAACTCGCCGACAAATACGAAAAATCGCGTCTGGTCAGGATCATCAAGTTCGTCGAAATCCTGCTCATGATCGGCGCGGGTTACGGATTCTACATAGAAAGCGTCAACCTGCTCATGATCATCCTGTTTCTCATGGGCACCCAGTCGGCATTCTTCGGACCCATCAAATACGGAATCCTGCCGGAACTGCTGGTGGAGGACGAACTGATCGGCGGCAACGCCCTGATCGAGGCCGGCACCTTCGTCTCCATACTCGTCGGCACCATCGTCGGCGGTCTGTTGATCCTGCGCGATGGCGGGGTGTGGATGGTCACCGGCCTCGTCGTCATGCTGGCCACCGTCGGCTTCGTCGGCAGCCTGTATATTCCGAAACGCCAGGCCGCCGCCCCCAAGCTGAAGGTCGATTACAATTTTTTCAGGGAAACCTGGAACATCGTCCGCTACTCTTACCAGAACAGGGATGTATTTCTGTCGATCCTGGGCATCTCGTGGTTCTGGTTGATCGGCGCCACCTTCCTCGCCCAGTTCCCGACATACGGCAAGGACATCATCGGCGGCAACGAGGAACTGGTGACCCTGTTCCTCACCGTGTTCTCGGTCGGTATCGGCGTCGGATCCCTGCTCTGCAACCGTTTGCTGAAAGGCGAGATCGTCGCCACCTACGTGCCGCTCGGTATGCTGGGCATGACGGTGTTCATCATCGACCTGTATTTCGCAAGCCAGAGCACGTTCATCTCAACCGATACAGAGTTGATCGGCGCCGGGGCGTTCCTCACGCATTTCTCCAGCTGGCGTATCCTGTTTGACATGCTCATGATTTCCCTGTGTGGTGGGCTCTACATCGTTCCCCTTTACGCAATCCTTCAATCGCGTTCGGAGATCACGCACCGTTCCCGCACCATTGCCAGCAACAATGTGCTGAACGCCCTGTTCATGGTGGTCTCCGCCATTGGCACCGCCATCATGCTGAAGATGGGTTTCGACGTCACCCGCGTCTTCCTGACCCTCGCGATCCTCAACACATTCGTCGCGCTTTACACCTGCCAGCTTCTGCCCGACGCCCTCGTCAAATCCATCCTCATCTGGATCTTTCACACGCTTTATAAAGTAGAAGTAAAAGGTTTCGAGAATTACAAAAAAGTCTCAAACGGCAAATTCATCATCATCGCCAACCACCTTTCGTTCCTGGATGCCGCGCTCATCGCCGCCTACACCCCGGTGAAACTGACCTTTGCCATCAACACCTACATCGCAAGGTCGTGGATGGTTAGGCCCTTCCTGTCCCTGGTGGACACCTTTGCCATGGACCCGACCAGCCCCATCGCCACGCGCGGACTCATCGAGGCGATCCGCAACGGCGCCCGGGTGATGATCTTCCCGGAAGGCCGCATCACAGTTACGGGATCGCTGATGAAGGTGTATGAAGGACCCGGCATGATCGCTGACAAATCCGGCGCACCCGTTCTACCCGTACGCATCAACGGTGCACAGTACACACCTTTCTCGCGCATGCGCGGCAAGCTGCCGATGCGCTGGTTTCCCAAAATCACCCTCACCTTCCTGGAACCGCGCACGTTCCACGTGCCGGATGAAGTGAAAGGTCGCAAACGCCGCAAACTTGCCGCCAGCCAGTTGTACCGGCTGATGTCGAACATGCTGTTCGAAAGCAGTGATTCCCGCAAAACCCTGTTCGAAGCCCTGCTGGAGGCATGCTTTGCCCACGGCGGAGGGCACGCCGTGGCGGAGGACATCGAACGCAAACCCATCAACTACCGTCAGCTGATTTTGCGCAGTTTCATACTCGGCCGCCACATAGCCAAAGGCACAGAGCCTGGGGAATACGTGGGCGTGCTGTTGCCCAACGCGAACGGTGCTCTGGTCACGTTTTTCGGTTTGCAGGCGTTCGGACGCATCCCGGCGATGCTTAATTTTTCCGTCGGCACCAAAAACATGCTCGCCTCCTGCGACGCGGCGAAGATCAAGACGGTTTACACCTCGCGCCTGTTCATCGAGAAAGGAAAACTGCACGACGTCACCGACGCACTCGAAAAAGCAAAAATAAACATCGTTTACCTGGAAAACCTTCAAAAGGAAATCGGCCTGTTCGCCAAACTGCGCGGCGTGCTATCCAGCCTGTTTCCCGAACGCGCCTACCGCAAAGCATGCCGGGGAGAAACCGACCCGGGCAGCCCCTGCGTGGTGCTCTTCACCTCCGGTTCCGAAGGCGTTCCCAAAGGCGTGGTGCTGACTCACGCCAACATTGTCTCCAACGTTAATCAACTGAACGCGCGCATCGACCTCGGCCCCACCGACATCGTGTTCAACTCGCTTCCGGTTTTCCATTCCTTCGGTCTCACCGGCGGCACGCTTCTGCCTGCGCTGTGCGGGCTCAAGATTTTCTTTTACCCGTCGCCCCTGCATTACCGCCAAATCCCGGAACTCATCTACGACACCAACGCCACCATCATGTTCGGAACCGACACGTTTCTCGCCGGGTATGCGCATTACGGACACCCATACGACTTCTACAACCTGCGTTACATGTTCGCCGGCGCGGAAAAACTGAAGGAAGAAACGCGCAAGGTGTGGGCGGAAAAGTTCGGCATCCGCATCTTCGAAGGCTACGGCGCAACTGAAACCGCCCCCATCCTGTCGCTCAACACGCCCATGCTCAGCAAGCCGGGAACGGTGGGGTGCTTCCTGCCCGCCATCGAACACAAACTGGAAACCATTCCCGGCATCGATGAAGGCGGACGGTTGTGGGTCACCGGCCCCAACGTCATGGCGGGCTACCTGCGGCACACCAACCCGGGCGTGCTGGAACCGCCGGAGGGACGCTGGTACGACACGGGAGACATCGTGGACATCGACGAGGAAGGCTTCATCACAATCAAGGGCCGGGCCAAGCGCTTCGCCAAGATCGGCGGGGAGATGATTTCACTGACCGCCGTGGAATCGTACCTCTCCATCCTGTGGCCGGACCACAATCACGCCGTGGTCACGCTTCCCGACGAGAAAAAAGGCGAGCAGATGGTGCTGGTCACGACAAACAAGGATGCCGCCCGTGACGCCATCGTCCAGCACGTCAAGGCCAACGGGCTGGGCGAACTGAGCATCCCGAAGAAAATCATGGTGGTCGATGAAGTGCCTCTTCTTGCCACGGGCAAGGTGGATTACGTCACGACGCAGGAGTTGGTCAACACCGATCACGGAGCCTGATAAAACTATCCAGCTGGTGCCTCTTTCAGTCGCTTTCTGTTTTGCAGGTAGGGGACCAGGAAAAACAATGCCGCCCCGGAAATGATGTGTTTCAGCGTGTGACCACTCACGATTTCCGCCGTGCCGCTGTAAATCCACGCATCGAAATGCTCGAAGACCTTGGCCACCACGTACCAGGCCAGCACACTCACAAACGCCACTGACCCGCTGTAACGCGGAGGAAACAGGAAAAACAGGAGCGGAATAAGAATCATGGGCAAAAACTGCACCAGCACGTAAGGACGCAGATCGCCCTGCCCCAGCCGTTCCGTATGATCCCAGTACAGCACCGATGTGAGACCGACAAACACCAGCGGACCCAACGCCGCCACCCCGACCTGCGGACCCAGCCGGTCTGCCAGCACCAAGGCAAACACCGATACAAACACCACCGTCATCGGCAGTCGGTCCCAGAGCAAGTTGGCGTCATCGGGTGACCAGTGATAGTACATGGACCCGAAGCCAATGAAGATGGTTCCACCGAACGTGAGAACAAACATCCATTTTTCCTGTGGCAGGTAAAAAACCTCCTGTCTTCCGGACACCCGTGTTAACACCGCCAGACCCATCAGGCCGACCGCCACAAATACCAGGTTTGAGGTGACGTCGCCAAAATTGGGAATGCCCAGAAGTGAATACGTGTCGGCGAAGTTGTGGTAGTCCGGGTCCTGTGGAACCGGAGGAAACGAAAACACCGCCAATACACCGAATACCGTCACCGCCAGTAAAATCCCCACCCGCAATTTATGGCTCATACTCACCTTTCTTCTTTAAAAGCACCGTGCTTGAGAAAATACAGAGTCTGTTTCATCACCTTTTCATTTTTCATGATGAAGGTATGCGTGGCGTGCACCACAATATGGTCCTTCATGCCGGGCAGCTTCGTGCGGGGAATCGACACCTTGCCATCGTCCGGTCCGGGGATGATGGAAGAGGACAGAGGATCGATCGACCGGTCTCCTGCGATCACCCCAACCTCGAAATCTACTTCTCCGAAGCGGTCGCGATATGCATTTTTTTGCGTGCCCAATTCCTGGCCCGCTGGACCGTACAGCCATTCGTACAGGAAATTGTTCTTCCAGAAATCCGCCACCTCACTACCTTCATTGGGCGGAGCCAGCAGGACCACCCGGCCCAGCTTCTCCGGACGGTGTTTGTGGATGAGCCCCCGCGCAATCAACGCTCCCATCGAGTATCCCACATAGTGGGTAATGCACTCCTGAGTCCATGGGGATGCAAGCAGTTTTTCATGCACTCGTTCCACAAGATCGTCGATGGCGTGGTCCGTGGATGGGTAATCGATGTTGATGGCCGAATAACCGTTTTCATCCAGGTATGCCGCCAAGGGAGCCATCGACGCACTGGTCCGGGCAATGCCATGCAAAATGACCACACACTCCTGTCCCTCCGCCCAGACCCGGTCTGGTTCCCCCGCTATCAACGTCAGGCTCAGTATCCACATACAAAAGGTGACCCAGCAATTTAATGTGGCAAGGACGTGGAATCTCATCCGAAGGACTCCTGCTATAATGGACACTGGAACCGGACTTCCCTTTCCTTTTGAGAGATCCGCTTTGAACCACCCTCTGAACCACAAAATCGCATTCGTGCATTACGGCACTGTGGACCTCGACCGGGCCGTTGCATTTTATCAGAACGTGCTCGGCATGAAACTGTTGTTCAAGTTAGACGATTGGGCTGAATTCGACCTCAACGGCCAGCGTCTGGCACTTCGCCGAGTGGACCGGTGGGAACCGGAGGCAAATGCCGGGGCCATGGTTCACCTGGAGGCCCGACCCATCGAACTGGTTGTGGAGGTGCTGAAAAACAAGGGGGTTGCGATTGTCCACGAGATCGAGGAACATCCTTACGGCAAAATGGCGACGTTTCTCGACCCGGACGGCAACCGGATCGGTCTGTACCAGCCTCCGGACGAAAAAAAACCGGCGTGACTGGTTAAAGTTCAATGGGTTTTATTGTAAGATACATATCATGAACAATCCGCTGACGCATTTTAATGAAGAAGGCCGCGCCCGCATGGTGGACGTGTCCGAAAAGCAGGTCACCGAGCGGGTCGCCACCGCCCAGGGCACGGTGTTCATGCGGCCGGAAACCCTGCGGCTCATCCAGGAAGGCCAGATCAAAAAAGGCGATGTGCTGGCCGTGGCGCAGGTGGCGGGCATCCAGGGTGCAAAAAAGACATCGGACGTCATTCCCATGTGCCATCCGCTCATGCTGAACGGCGTGGACATCCAGTTCCGGGAATGTCCGGAGGTGGACGCCAACGGCCTGTGTTCCATCCACATCACGGCCACAGTGAAAGTCACCGGCAAAACCGGAGTTGAGATGGAAGCACTGACATCCGTTTCCATGGCGGCACTCACCATCTACGACATGTGCAAGGCAGTGGACCGTGACATGTTTTTCAATGAAATCGGGTTGACCTACAAGGCCGGCGGCAAATCCGGCACCTTCACCCGCGAACAGGTTTCGGAGGCGTAAGGCATGGTGACCGTCAAGTATTTTGCCAATCTCCGGCAGATGGCGGGCAAGGAGGAAGACCGGTTTGAACTGGAGGGAGAAGTCACCCTCGAAGGTCTCACGCACATGATCGGCAAAACCCTGCCGCAGATCGGCGAGATGGTGCGTCAGAAAAAAATCATGATTTCTATCAACTACGATGTGGTGCCCCTGGATACGGTGGTGAAGGACGGTGACGAAATTGCACTCCTTCCACCCTTCTCCGGCGGCCTTTGATCTTTTGGTGAGGAACTTTTCATGAGCACGGCAACGGAATCCAAAGTCCGCATTCAGAAAGAAGATTTCAACATCCATGAAGAAATTGAAATGATGAAGAAGTCGTCGCGCAACATCGGCGGCATCACCACCTTTCTGGGCACGGGCCGGGAGTTGAACAAAGGCGAGAACATCACCGAACTCAATTTCGAGCATTACCCGCAGATGGCGGAAAAGAAGCTGGCGGAAATCCGCGAGAAGGCGATACAGGACTTCGGCATCATCGACATGAGCATCATTCACCGCATCGGGCACATCGACATCGGTGAAAACATCGTGCTCATCATCGCCTGCGGCGAACACCGTCAGGAAACATTCAAGTCCTGCGAATGGGCGATCGCCGAACTCAAGCGCACCACGCCCATCTGGAAACGGGAGACCACTTCCAAAGGCGAAGTCTGGGTTCAGGCAACACCTTAAAGCCGCCTGCCACTCATAGGCGAGCACGGTCCGTTGCTCCATCCGGACACACGCACCTGTTTTATACATCGTTATCGGGGGATTGTTCTCCCGCCCATTTTCTACATTTTCTGCTCAACAGATCCAACTGCCGATGCCTTCGCCTGTGGACACATCCACGTTGGTCCTAACAGTCAATGTTCGACTTGCCCGTTGGCTGACCCTTCAACACAACTGCAATCAATCCGCATCTCAAAAAGTTTGGGATACACCCAGTATCATACCTTTCGATGCATGGCTGAAAGAAACCTGGATCGCCTCCTGGCCACGCCAGCATGTTCTCTCTTCACTTCAATCCAAAAAGCTTTGGGAGCGCATCATTCAGGATGACGTGCAATCCGAACGGCTCGATATCATGCACCTTCAGGGTGCAGCTCAGGATGCAGCCAAAGCCTATGAACTGACCCAGCAATACGAAGTAGCCGACAAACCGGATCTATTCAATCTTTCTGAGGAGGCCACCGCTTATTATCGCTGGCAGACGCAGTACCGCGAACGCTTGAGACGATGGGATGCACTCGATGCGGCGGAACTCCTGCCCGCTGTGCAAAAAAGCATGCAGGCGGGAACCATCCCGGTCCCGGTCGCCATCACCTTTGCCGGATTCGACGAAATCACGCCGCAACTGAACCGCTTCATCCTTTATTTAAAAACACGCAATGTGAAAATTTCCTGGTATCCGGCCGAACCGGCTACTTCCGAAAAAGTCCTCCCTGAAAAGAAGGATCAATGGAAGGGTGAATTTAGGCGTTACCCCGACCCGCAAACGGAAGTCATTGAATGCGCCCGCTGGATTCGCTCGGTCATGCAACCCGGAAAAACCATCGGCATTGTTGTCACGGAAATGGACGGCTACCGTGCAATGCTGGTACGCGAATTGAAAGCCGAACTGGCTCCTGAATCCGTTTACTGTTGGCAGGGAAAGGAAGCGCCCTTCAACATCTCGCTCGGCACGTCGCTCGCTCAGGAACGCATGGTGGACCTGGCTTTGGAACTGCTCGCCTGCTCCAATCACGTCTTTTCCACGCTCATCGTTTCGCAGATTCTGCGTTCGCCTTATTTTGCAGATTGGGCGAAGGAAGAGTCCGCGCGCCTGAAATGGGATCTCATCCTGCGCCTGCATCACCCCGTCCGGGTGACTTTGAATCAGTTACTTAAATTGAAAAACCTGCAGGAGAATCCCGGATTTTCCTCATTCCTTTATAAATGGAAAAACTGGCTGGATTCAAAAGGAGCACGTCGCCCGAGCGATTGGGGCAAGGCGATCGCCCGGCTGTTGCACGAAATGAACTGGCCACGCGGTGGAAGGGGTCTTTCCAGCCGGGAATTTCAGATTCACGACGCCTGGAATGAATGCCTGGATGAACTGGCCACACTGGATGGCGTGTTGGGCAAAATCGATCGCACTACGGCAATGAACACACTCACGCACATCGTCCGTGAAAAAATCTTCCAGCCCAAAACGCGGGAGGAACCGATTCAGGTGGTAGGTCTATTGGAATCGGCAGGCATGCAATTCGATCATGTGTGGATTCTTGGTTGCCACGCAGATGCCCTGCCCCCTCATAACGACCCAAATCCATACATCCCCTTTACTCTCCAACGTCAACATAACCTGCCGCATTGCACACCCAACCGGACTTTGCAGTTTTACGAAACCATTCTACTCCGGCTTCTGAAGTCGTCGACAGATGTTCAAATCAGTTTTCCGGCTTTGATCGAAGACCGCGAGAATCTTCCCAGTCCCCTGTTGTCGCCCTGGAATGAATGGGACCCTCCTTCCAATGAATTCACTTCGTACCGCCTCATAGACCAATTCCAGGAACACAGTATTCTGGAAGAGATGGCAGACCGATCCTGGATCCGGGTGAACCCAGAGGAGTTGGAAAACCTGAGAGGAGGTCATGCCGTTCTCAAGCATCAGGCCGAATGCCCCTTTCGTGCATTCGCTCTGCATCGCCTTAAAATCAGGGATATCCAACCCAAAGAGGTCGATATGGATGCCCTGGCTCGTGGAAACCTCGTGCATGCCATCCTGGAAAGATTCTGGCGGGAAGTCAAGACCAAACAGGCTCTCGATCGTTTGGCAGACGATGGAATTTTGCCGGAGGTCATCCAAACCCAGGTCGATGTCGTTCTGTCCGCGAATCAGAATTTATTTTCTGGCCAGGATGAATTCAAAAAGTTGGAGCGCCAGCGACTGGTCAACCTGGTTAAGGAATGGCTGGCATTGGAACAGGCAAGAGAAGACTTTGAAGTCCTCAGCACGGAAACCCCGGTTGAGTTTTCGTTGGACAAACTGCACCTGCGACTCAAGATCGATCGCGTGGATCGCATCGGCAAACATCTGGCCCTGATCGACTACAAGACAGGAAAAGAATTTCCCGTTACAGGCTGGTACAACGAACGCATCCGGGAACCGCAACTGCCGCTTTATTGCCTGGCGCATCCCGCCGACGCCACCTTGTTCGCCCGGGTCAGCAAGGGGAAATGTGGTTTCAAAGGCATGGGAATCGACACGCCGGACATTCCGGGAATAAAAAACAAATCTCCCGGGAAAGGCGGTTTCGAAGATTGGGATCAATCTAAAGCGTTCTGGAAAACCCGCTTACAGGCAGCCGCCGCGCAATTCCTGGAAGGAGCCACCGGCATCGACCCTCTGGATAAACCCAGCGTCTGCGACCATTGCGAACTGCCCACCTTGTGCCGAAAAGCGGAACTGCTCCATTCAACCGGCGGCGAAGAAAGCGATGAGGCGGAAGAATGAACGCTCCCATTCACGATCAGGATCAACGCGACCTCGCCCTCGACGCCACCCGTTCGTACATCGTGCAGGCTCCGGCGGGCTCCGGCAAAACGGAATTGCTGATCCAGCGATTTTTGATCCTGCTGGCACAGGTGGACAAGCCGGAGCACATCCTCGCCATGACCTTCACCCGCAAGGCGGCAGGCGAAATGCAGACGCGCATCATCAAAGCGCTCACCCATGCCGCACAGGAACCGCCTCCGGATTACCCGCACAGTCTCAAGACATACCATCTGGCGAAAAAAGTTCTGGAACAGGACGCGAGACAAAAATGGAATCTTTTGAACAATCCCACCCGGCTGAAGGTGCAGACCATCGACTCCTTCTGCATGTCGTTGATCCGGCAGACGCCGGTGCTCTCCGGAATTGGTTCGCTTCTCGGCATCGAGGAGAAAACGGATGCGTTGTATCGGGAAACCGCGCGGCGCGTGCTGGCAAATGTGGAGAAAAAGTCTGAGATTGGAGAATCGGTACGCGGACTGCTGAAACGCCTGGACAACGATAAAAACAAGTTTCTCGAACGCATGGTGCAACTGCTGGACAAACGCGACCGCTGGATGCTGACGTTTTTCCAGACGGATCTCGAAGCGCCGTCTCCGGCTGAAAGCCGGGCGGAGCAGGAAAAAGCATTGACCACCTTGATCGAAGCGCGTCTCCAAGCGGCGGACAGCCACTTTGGGCATGCACTGAAAGAGCAACTGCTTCCCCTGCTTCGTTACGCGGGGAATAACATGCATGCAGAAAACCCGGATCATGAGCTGGCCATAATGGCGACCATCTCGGTATTTCCCAAGCCCACGTTGGATCACTTGCCCGTTTGGAAGGCCATCGCAAAATTACTGGTTACAGATAAGGCAAAATTCAGAAAAACTGTCGATAAAAGGAATGGGTTCCCTCCAGATAAAAAGGACGACGACAAGAAGCCTAAAGAATCTTATCTTAATCTTCTGGCTTCCTTGCCAGAACAAGATGCCTTTGCAAAAGAATTGGGTGGGGTGTCCGGTTTGCCCAATCCTCGATTCGAGGACAGTGATTGGGAATTTCTGGAATCGATGTTCCGCCTGCTTCCGGAAATCGAGAAAACCCTGCGCCGGGTGTTTGTCGAATCCGGCAACACGGATTACTCGGAGTTGTCGCTGTCCGCGTTGAAGTCCCTGGGAAAACCGATGACTCCATCCGACCTCCTGCTGAAATACGATCTCAAGCTCCAGCACATCCTGGTCGATGAATTTCAGGACACGTCTTACAAGCAGTACCAACTGCTGTCCCTACTCACCGAAGGCTGGACGCCGGGCGACGGACGCACGCTATTCATCGTCGGCGACCCCATGCAGTCCATCTACCGCTTCCGCGACGCCGAAGTCTCGTTCTTTAATAAGGTGAAGGAAGGCGGCATCGGCCCGGTGCATCTCGATCCCCTGCAACTCAGTTCCAATTTCCGCTCGCAATCCCGCCTCGTTTCGTGGACCAACGCCTGCTTCGACACGCTCGACCGGGAAGCGGCATCCGCCGGGAGCATCGATCTCGAAGGTGCGGTCGCTTACACGCCTTCGCATGCCGAGCGGGACGCCGGGCTTCAGCCCGCCGTGGTATATCATCCCTTTCTCAATACAAATGCGGAGCAGGAAGCATTCCAGATGATCGACGTGATCCACAATCTGCAATCCGCGTACCCGGACGCATCCATCGCCATCCTCGTCCGGTCACGCACCCATCTGGAGTCGCTGGTGCCACATTTGCAGGAAGCAAAGATTCCCCTGCGTGCCGAGGACATCGATAAAATCACCTCCCGCCCGGCCGTGCTCGATCTATGGTCGCTCATGCGGGCTTTGCTCGATCCGCACGACCGCATCGCCTGGCTGTCGGTTCTGCGCGCGCCTTTCTGCGGATTCCTGCTGGAGGACCTGCATCGGCTGTGCCGTATGGACGCGGAAACCCCGGCGTGGCAGTTGATGAACGACCCGGAGAGGCAACAAGCATTGACCACCGATGGTCAAACCCGCCTCGCCCGTGTTATTGAAAAACTCACTCCCGTTCTCCAGGCCCTTACGGGTGAGGACTTTCGCGATCTGCTGGAAGGGTGCTGGATCCATCTGGGCGGTCCCGCCTGTGTGGACCGCTCGCAGTGGCAGGACATCGACGTGTTTTTCGAGGAAGTTTCGAAAACAGTGCACGCCGGGGATTACAACTCCCTGCTCCGGTTTGACCGCGTGCTCAACCGGCTCTACGCCAAACCGCCCGCAATCGAGGGCAACCCGGTACAGATCCTCACCATGCACAAGGCGAAGGGACTGGAATTCGATTTCGTTCTGCTTCCCGGACTGGGAAAAGGAACCGGTAAAAATGACAAGCAGTTGATCTTCTGGCTGACACATAAAGATCACATGCTGTTCGCACCGATTGAGGAAACCGGGGGCGGGGAATCGGAGATATACAAATTTCTGAATGAACTCAACAAACTGCGGGACCGGCACGAGACGCGCCGCCTGCTCTATGTTTCCGTCACACGGGCGAAACAGCAGGTCCACCTGTTCGGTCACCTCAGCAAAAAAGAAGATGGAACCTTCCAGACGCCGCCCGCGGACTCCATGCTAGGCCACCTGTGGCCGCATGTGGAGGAGGACTGGAAACAACGATTGCAAAAAGCCGGAACGGAATCGGAACCGCAGTACCGTCCGCAACCCAAACCACCGCGCCTGAAACGGCTGGCAAAGCGGTTCCAGCCTCCCGTGCCGCCTGCCGACATCGAAACCGGCAGGCCGCTTGATATCCGCGAGGAACGGGAGGACCGTCCGCCCTACTTCTGGGCAGGCAACGAAGCACGGTTTCTGGGAAACGTCCTGCACCGGTGCTTCAAGGACATCGCCGACCAGGGCTTGGATGTTTGGGATGCAAAAAAGCCGGATTCCATGAAAACCGCGTTCAAGACGGCCCTGCTGAACGAAGGCCTGCCATTCGACCGCGCAGACGCGGTAGCGGATAAAGGCGTGCGGGCACTTCAAAATATACTGGAAGACAAACGGACGGGGCGCTGGATTTTATATGCACATGAGGACGCGGAGAGTGAGTTCGCCCTGACCTTCGCCAAAAAGGACATCTTTTCGAACCGCATTCTCGACCGGACGTTTGTGGATGAAAAAGGAGTGCGCTGGATCATCGATTACAAAACCGGAGAACACGAAGGAAGCGAACTTGAGGCTTTCTTCGAAGCGGAGGGAGAGCGTTACAAAACACAATTGCAGGCGTATGCGGAAATCCTGCGTGCGAGGGGAGAAAAACGGCCCATCAGGCTGGCGTTGTACTATCCTCTCCACCGACGCCTTGTCGAGGTGCCGGATTCCAATGGCGATGCGTGAGTTTGTACGAACCGGTCATCCTTTATGGAAAACCAGCGCGTCGTTTTCTTTTTCCACGCGGATGGTGTCGCCTTCCTGAATCTTCTCGTCGAGCAGTTCCAGCGACAACGGGTCCTGCACGTATTTCTGGATAACCCGCTTGAGCGGCCGCGCGCCGAAGACCGGATCGTAACCCTTCTCGGCCAGCCATGCTTTGGCCTCCTCGCTCAACTCCAGCGCCATATTCCGGTCGGCAAGCCGCTTATGCAGGTCTTCGATCTGAATATCGACGATGTTCTTGATCTGCTCGCGTGACAGGTTGCGGAAAATCACGATATCGTCAATTCGGTTCAGAAATTCCGGACGAAAGTGCTGACGCAACTCCTGCCGCACCGCTTCCTGAACCCTCTCGTATTCCCGGTCCCAGTCCGCCTTTCCAGCCTTTTCCAACTGCCCCATTTGCATTCCGGTTTCCTGGATCATCTTTCCGGCGATGTTGGACGTCATGAGCACCACGGTGTTCTTGAAATCCACCGTCTTGCCGTGACCATCCGTCAGGCGCCCTTCATCCAGAATCTGCAAAAACAGATTGAATACATCCGGGTGCGCTTTTTCGATTTCGTCGAAAAGCACCACAGAGTAAGGGCGGCGGCGGACGTGTTCCGTCAGGTAACCCCCTTCTTCGTAACCGACGTAACCGGGAGGAGCGCCGATGAGCCGCGCGGTGGAATGTTTTTCCATGTACTCGGACATATCGACGCGGATCATCGCCTGCTCGTCGTCGAACAGAAATTCCGCAAGGGTCCGCGCCAACTGCGTCTTGCCCACACCCGTCGGACCGAGAAACAGGAACGTGCCGATAGGCCGGTTCGGATCCTGAATCCCGGAGCGGCTACGGCGGATGGCGTTCGATACGGCGGTGACCGCCTCATCCTGCCCCACCACTTTGCGATGCAGTTGCGATTCCATGGCTAAGAGGCGTTTCTTCTCCGACTGAATCATTTTCTCGACAGGCACTCCGGTCCAGCGTGAAACGATGCTGGCGATTTCCTCCTCACCCACCTCTTCGTTCAGGATTTTCTTTTCGGTCTGCACCTGGGAGAGATGCGCCTCGAGGTCGCTCAATTCTTTTTCGAGGCGCGGGAGAGTGCCGTACTTCAGTTCGGCGGCCTGTCCCAGCCGCCCTTCCCGCTCGGCCATTTCACACTCGCGCCGGGCCTGCTCGATTTTCTCCTTCAATTCGCGTTTTTCGGCGATGACTTTCTTTTCGCTCTCCCACTGGTGCTTCATCGCTTCGCAAGCGTCACCCAGTTTGGCGATTTCCTTTTCGATTTTCTGAAGCCGGTCCTTTGACTGCGTATCCGACTCCTTTTTCAAAGCCTCGCGTTCGATTTCCAACTGCATGATCTTGCGCTGGTATTCGTCGATTTCTGCCGGCAGCGAATCGATCTGCATGCGCAGACTGGACGCCGCTTCGTCGATCAGGTCAATGGCCTTGTCCGGCAGAAAGCGGTCAGAGATGTAACGATGGGACAACCGCGCCGCGGCGAGGATCGCCGCATCCTGGATCCGCACCCCATGATGCACTTCATATTTTTCCTTGAGCCCTCGGAGAATGGAGATGGTGTCTTCCACCGAAGGTTCGCCCACCATGACGGGTTGAAACCGTCGTTCCAGCGCCGCGTCTTTTTCAACGTATTTTCGGTATTCGCGGAGAGTCGTCGCGCCGACACAATGCAGTTCGCCCCGCGCCAGTGCAGGTTTCAACATGTTGGATGCGTCCATCGAACCTTCGGCCGAACCCGCGCCAATGAGTGTGTGGAGTTCGTCGATAAACAGGATGATCTCGCCTTCACTGCCGTTGATTTCCTTGAGCACCGCTTTAAGGCGATCTTCAAACTCTCCCCGGTACTTCGTACCCGCCACCAATGCGGCGAGGTCCAACGCGATGATGCGTTTTTCCTTGAGGCCTTCCGGCACATCACCATGAAAAATGCGCTGGGCCAAACCTTCCACAATGGCGGTCTTGCCCACGCCCGGCTCACCTATCAAAACCGGATTGTTCTTGGTGCGGCGCGACAACACCTGCACCACGCGGCGGATTTCCGCGTCGCGGCCGATCACGGGATCGAGTTTTCCGGAACTGGCTTTCTGGGTGAGGTCGATGCAGTATTTTTCAAGCACCTGGTATTTGGCTTCAGGGTTCTGGTCGGTGACACGCTGCGAACCGCGCAGGGTGGTGAGGGCTTGCAGAAGGTCTTCACGTTTGATGCCGTGCGATTTGAACAGCTTTCCCGCGCGGGTTTTGTTGTCACCCGCCACTGCAAGCAGAACGTGTTCGGCATTCAAAAACTCGTCCTTGACTTGCCGGGCTTCTTCAAAAGCCTTATCGAGAACGGTTTTGAGGTCGGACGAAAGATAAACCTGGCCCCCGGCCCCTTCCACCCGGGGGTATTTGTTCATTTGTTCTTCGAGATCGGATACCAGTCGCGCCTTGTCCGCACCGACCTTGTCTATCAACACCGGCGCAATACCTTCGGCATCATTCAACAGCGGCACGAGCAGATGTTCGCATTCGATGGCCTGCTGGCGCGCACCTTCGCAAAGCGACTGCGCTTCCATCACGGCGTTCTGCAATTTAATGGTCATTTTGTCGAAACGCATCTTTATTCTCCTTGGCTGAAGCCTTGCTGAGAATTAAATAAGATGCGCAACCGGGAGGGTCAAGGCAGGCGACGGGGATTTACCGCCGGTGAAAATGGGAACGGTTTTCAGGAAGGATCAGGCGAGACCTTGTTCACCCAGCCAGCGCTCGGCTTCCAGGGCGGCGGCACATCCGGCTCCTGCGGCGGTCACCGCCTGCCGGTATTTATGGTCGTGCACGTCGCCGGCGGCAAAAACGCCTTCCACACTGGTTTCCTGGGAACCGGGTTTGATCTTGATGTAGCCGGTTTCGTCGAGATCGATCTGGCCCTTGAAGGGTTGGGTGTTCGGCGTATGACCGATGGCATAGAAGATGCCCGCGACTTCGATGTCCCGCGTATCGTTGGTTTTGACATTCCGCACGCGCGCGCCGGTGACGAATTGGTCGCCAATGGCGTCTTCCAGAACCGTGTCCCACACCATTTCGATTTTTTCGTTCTTGAGCGCCCGCTCCTGCATGATCTTGGACGCACGCAATTCATCCCGTCGGTGCACCAGGTAAACCACGGTGCCGAACTTGGTGAGGTAGGTGGCCTCTTCCACCGCCGTGTCGCCACCGCCGATCACCATGAGGGGCTGATTGCGGAAAAATGGCAGAGCGCCATCACACACCGCACAGGCAGACATGCCCTGGTTCCACAACTTATCCTCATTGGGCACGCCCATGCGTTTCGCCGTGGCGCCGGTGGAAATGATGACGGAATGGGCTAAGACTTCGGTTTTGTCACCCTTGATGCGGAACGGCCGTTTGGAAAAATCCACTTCGTGCACGTCCTCCTGCACCATCTGCGTGCCGAAGCGTTCAGACTGGCGGCGGAACAACTGCATCAACTCCGGCCCGTTGACGCCGTCCGGAAAGCCGGGATAGTTTTCGACGTCGGTGGTGGTGGTCAACTGGCCGCCTGCGGAGCCGCCAACCACGTATCCCTCGTACATGAACGGTTCCAGATTGGCCCGTGCGGCGTAAATGGCCGCGGTGTGACCCGCCGGCCCCGACCCGATGATCGCCACTTTTTTCACATCCTCCGCCATGTCCCATTCCTTTCTAACACAACCGGGCAAGTCACAAACTGTGACAGCATCTGCCGGTAAAACAATTTATTGGTATTTGATGAGTCCCAGATGGAAACGATTCATCCAGCAGGCGGCCTTCCGTTCACACCGTCAGGTTGCCGTCCAACGCTTCGTTGATGGTCTGCCGGATACGACTCTCATCTGCAGGAAGCTCGTAGGGTTTAAACAGACATTCGGGTTCCACGCCACGCAGGGTATTGGAATGGTATTTAACCAGGAAATCGGTGAACTTCAACCCATTGGCTGTTGAAATGACAACCACCCGATGGTTCTTTTTGATCACCCCGCGCTTGAGCAGTTTTTCCATGACCGCCAGGGCCACCCCGGTGTGCGGACAGCACAACAGACCTGTCTTGTTGGCGCGCCCCGCGGCATTGGCCAGTTCGTTTTCAGTGGCCTCCTCGACAATGCCGTCGAATTTCTGCAAAGCACGGATGGCTTTTTTCACACTGACCGGCGCCCCGATCTGAATAGCGCTGGCAAGGGTCTTACGCGCCTGGATCGATTTAAAAGATTTGAATCCACGTTTGAAACTGCGTACCAGCGGGTTGGCCCGTTCCGCCTGCGCACACACCAGCCGCGGAAGCTTGTTGATGATGCCCAGTTCGTACATCATCTCGTACCCCTTGCCGATGGCACTGACGTTGCCCAGGTTGCCGCCGGGAACAATGATGAAATCAGGCACCTCCTGGTCGAACTGCTGGGTCAACTCGAAACTGATGGTCTTCTGTCCTTCGAGGCGAAGCGAATTCATCGAATTGGCGAGGTAAATTTCCTTTTCCTGGCAAATGCTCTTGACGATCTTCATGCAGCCGTCGAAGTCAGTATCCAGCGAAAACGTCATCACCCCATGGGTGATGGGCTGAATGAGCTGGGTCATGGAAATCTTGTTGCGCGGCAGGAACACGATGGCCGGAATACCGGCGACCGCGCAATAGGCGGCGAGCGATGCGGAGGTATCCCCAGTGGAAGCACAGGCAACGGCCTTGATGTCCTGCCCTTCGGTTCGCATCTGTTTGACCATCGAAACCAGCACTGTCATACCGAGGTCCTTGAACGACCCCGAATGCGCCATGCCGCACTGCTTGACCCACAATTCTTCGAGGCCCAGCTGCTGGCCCAGCCGCTCGGCCCAGAACAGGTTGCTTCCCCCTTCATAAGTGGAAACAATGTTGTCGTTGTCCACGTTGGGGCAAACCAGTTCTTTCTTGCCCCAAACGGAACTGCCATACGGCCAGTCGTGACGACGGTACCGTTCGTCGAACAAGTTTTTCCATTCTTCCGCCGAACGTTTTTTCAACCGTTCAAGGTCGTGCGTGACTTCCAACAAATCGCCGCAATGCGGGCAGTTGTAAATCACCTCATTCAGTTCGTACCGGCCGGAACAGCCATTGATGCACTGAAACCAGGCGTCGAATTCGAGAGCTACCTCTCCACTCTTATGAGAACCGTTTTCTCGCATACCACGTCCAATTGTTCGATTTCTTTTAAAGCCTGTTGAATGTTTTTCTCTTTTGCCTGGTGTGTCATCATCACGAGGGGAACGCCCTTGCCGTCCATATCCCGTCCCCGCTGGATCATGGACTCGATGCTGATCTCATGTCGCCCAAGAATACCAGAAATTTTGGACAATACACCCGGTTTGTCCTGCACGAGGAAGCGTAGAAAATATTCTCCCTCGATTTCCCGTGTGGGCTTGAGCGGGATTTTTTTAACGCTGTGGGTCTGGAACGACTGCGCCGGCACCCGGCCGGAGGCCCCGGAGAGGATGTTGCGGGCGATCTCCACGATGTCGCCTACCACCGCACTTCCCGTCGGCAGGGATCCCGCACCGTGCCCCACCAGCACGTTTTCCTCCATCAGGTCGTCGCGGACCATAATAGCGTTCAGCACCCCGTTGACGTTGGCCATCGGTTTGGACTCCGGGATCATAGCCGGGTGCACGCGGATGTCCAACTCTTTTCCGTCGAACTTGGAAACCGCCAACAGTTTGATCCGAAAGCCGAACTCACGGGCGCACTTGATATCGACCGGGGTGATGCAGCTGATGCCCTGGATGTAGATGTCATCAAAATTTACGGACGTGCCGAAGGACAGGCGGCTCAAAATGGCTATTTTGTGGGCGGAGTCGATGCCTTCGACGTCAAAGGTCGGGTCCGCTTCGGCAAACCCCTTCTCCTGTGCCTCCTTCAGCACGAGTTCGAAGTCCAGGTCCTCGTCGGACATTTTACTGAGGATGTAGTTGGCGGTCCCGTTGACGATGCCCTCAATGGCCTCGATGCGGTTGGCGACGAATGCCTCGCGGATGGAACGGATGATGGGAATCGCTCCCCCGACAGCGGCCTCGAAACCAAGGTTCACCTTGTGCTTTTCCGCCGCGGCGAACAGTTCATCGCCATGTTTGGCCAACAGGGCCTTGTTGGCGGTGACCACATGCTTGCCGTGCTCGAAGGCCTTGAGTATCAGGTCGCGGGCGGGCTCGTAGCCGCCGATCAACTCGACCACAACATCCACTTCCGGATGGTTGACCACATCGTACGCGTTGGTGGTGAGGATGTTCTGGTCCACTTCCACCCCGCGCGGGGTTTTGATATCGAGGTCGGCAACACACACCACCTCCACCGCCGTGCCCAAACGGTCCACAATGTTCTGCCGGTTTTTTTGCAGGATGCGCACCACGCCGGCGCCGATGGTACCGAATCCGATCAAGCCTATTTTTACAGGTTTCATAAAGAAGCGAAGTAGGTTGAATTAGAAGATTTCACGGATGCCCCGCACAGCCTGGCGGATGCGGTGCTCGTTTTCCACCAGGGAAAAACGGACAAAATGATCGCCGCCGTCGCCGAATCCGATGCCCGGCGAGACCGCCACCCTGGCTTTTTCAAGAAGCAGTTTGGAAAACTCCAGCGACCCCATCTGCTTGAACTGGTCGGGAATTTCCGCCCAGACAAACATGGTGGCCTTGGGCGGCTCCACCGCCCAGCCGATGCGGTTGAGTCCGGAGCACAATACGTCGCGCCGGCCCTTATACAAATCGCGGATTTCATTCACACAGTCGCGGGGCCCGTTGAGCGCGATGATGGACGCGATCTGGATCGGCTGGAACATGCCGTAGTCCTGATAACTCTTGATGCGGGCCAGCGCGTGGATGATCTCGCGGTTGCCGACCATGAAGCCCACCCGCCAGCCGGGCATGTTGTAGCTTTTCGACAGTGTAAAGCATTCGACGCCCACGTCCTTGGCACCCGGCACCTGGAGAAGGCTGGGAGCGCGGTAGTCGTCGAACACGAGATCGGCGTAAGCGTAATCATGGATCACGATCAATTTGTGCTCGCGGGCGAAGTCCACCACCTTGACGAAAAAGTCGAGATCCACCACCTGCGTTGTCGGGTTGTGCGGGAAATTGATGATGAGGGCTTTGGGTCGCGGCCAGCTCTGTTTGAACGCTTTCAGCAGGGCTTCAAAAAAATCGATGTCTTTATTCAGGGTACGGAAGTGATGTCCGCATTTGCCAGGATAAAGGCGTAGGTGTGGATCGGGTACGTCGGCGTCGGCACCAGCACACTGTCACCGGGGCCGGTGATGGCGAGGGCCAGGGACGAGATGCCTTCTTTCGAGCCGATGGTGGCGATGGCCTCGGTCTCCGGATCGACGTACACCCCGTGCTCGCGCTGATACCAATC